>NZ_JAIHBA010000014.1:0-96175 GCF_019718735.1 Pseudomonas sp. RIT778
GGGGAGGTGGGGTCGGTTTCGGGTGGGTTGGGTGTTGGATTGATCATGGTGAAACTCCTTGTATCGTCATCAGGAGCCATCACCCACTCGCTACCAAACGTTGGGTGGTGGCCATACGCAGGTTGGTAGACCGGGACACAAGGAGACCGGCGCGCCCGAAGACGCCCTGTGCATGGCCACCATAAAGCGGAGGCGATTGACCGCCGCGATGGTGTGCTCTGCATCTTGTGTTTGTCTCGGGCTACCAAACCCCATCACTGTTTTTCAGTGACCGGGAAACGATAAGACCCGCGTCGTAGACGCACAAGCCGGCGGATTCTGGCGTAGTCGTAGGCAATGACGCAAGGCGTTGTAGCCTTGGGGAAGTTACGGCGGGTTGCTTTAAACGGAGCTGTTTAAGCGCTCAAAGCCTGGAGGAAATCTCCTTCCAGATGTAGCCATAGTTGTATTGCAGCCAGCGAACCAACGCCTTATCAAACTGCCTGCGAAACCAGCTGTTCTCTCTCGCTGCCAACCGCTCCTCGATCATTGCCCTGAGCGAGTCTGGATCAAAGCCAGTCCATATCGGAGGCACAGCGGCCACAAGGTTGGTGAAGCACACCGGCGCGACTTCTGAATAAAGGATTTCGTAGAGCACGTCAGGATCGATGCCTCTGACCTCCGCCGCTACATGATCGTATTCGACCGGCAAATCGTTGAAAGGCCAGGAGAGTGCAGCTCTGACGTCGGTCAGTTGAGGCTCAGTCAGAAGATGTCCCAAAACCAAAACTCCTTTAGTTCGCCACTTAGCGGATGAGGACAAGGGACGGGGATATTTCTTGAAAGATAGTACTGGGCTTAATTGGCAGAAAAGGAGTGGGGGGATTTTCAGGATTTCGGAGAACGCGGGATTTATGCGAGCCATTCGCGGTGGGCGAGAGCGCTTGGCACGCAACCAAGCGCTCAGGGTAGGGCGAGGCACTTACGGCTCCACCCTGATATTTCAGTTTTTGCTGGCGTTCAGCTTGCGCAGTTCTTCGTAGGTCGCCGACTGGACGAACCAAAAGCCGGAAATGATGCACCAGCACAGGGTGCCGGCCACGAAGATACCCAGCGCCGGCAAGAACCCGCTGGTGAAAATCGCGACGATTGCGACCAGCCAGATGAAAGCCAGGGAGAGATAAAGGACGGTGTTGTTGACGCTGATGACGAAGTCTTTCACGGGGCATATTCCTTGCGGGATGTAGAAAAAATCCCCCTCTCCGGGGGGAGCGGACGCATGCTATCACATTGCCTTCACTGGCAAGGAAAAGTGAGTTCTTCATCTGAAAATAAATCCGTCCACTATTTTCGGTCCCCTATATTCGTTGCGAATGTCCGCTATCGGCCAGAAGCAGTCATTCGAGATATATCCTCTAAGCAGGCGCCCCATACCTGCCCTCGCACGTTGATTACAATGCTTCCGTTCTAGTTGCTACTGATCAACGTCAGGATATGGCCAGATCTGAATCGCAGACTTCGCCAGCGCCGCTCCCCTGGCGAGAATTTCCTGCTCCGACCATTCTTCATGGTCATGCAGGTCACGGCTGAGATTCAGCTTGCTCCATTTCAAGAGCTCCGGTTTCTTGGCTGTCCAAGCGGAGTTGGACAATGCGGGGTTCAGGCTGCTGGTCACCAGTGTCAGATTGCCTAGCGTGTGCTTGATTCGATCACGACGCTGGCTGAATTCCACCTTAGTCTGAGGATCATTCTGCACCTCCGCGGGCAGCGGCCAGTACTCCTGCCACTTCACAGGCAGAATGTGCTCGATGGTCAACCCTGTCGGCAGGCTGACAGCCTCGCTTTTTGCATGCGTCATCGCCCGCTCCAGGGCCTCCAGCACCGCCCGCACACGGTACTGCGGCCACCACTGGTATAGCGGGAAGTCGAGTAGCGCATTGTTCAGATCGCCGTCTTTCGGGAAGCGCACACTTTCGCCTTCGCTGGAGAGCAGGAATGCACCGACCACCTGGACCGTAATCTGCTTTTCCCGCTCGAGATGACGAATCAGATCGAGGAATAGTCGGTTGTAGTTTTTGGTGGTCAGGCCACAGATCATCCGACGGAACAGATAGGACTCAAGCACCGTCAGGATCGCCTCGAACTCGGTTTGCTGCTGCGGACGCAGTCGTTGGCTGCATAGCAGCAGCAACGGGTAAACCGTCGAAGTATCGATCACCACGAGGCGCGCCAGAAAACGGGCCAGACGAGATCCTGCCGTGGGCGAAGAGAACTGGCGAAAATGCTCGGCATAGGTCTTGAGCAGCGCCATATGCTCACTGGCAGAGTTGGCCGGTTCGATGAAACAAGAGCCCCAGTCAGCGGTGTACTGCACGTAGTTCTTGTATTCTTTAAAGATGTGGCCGACACGAATATCGCGGCGCATCGCCAGGGTCAGGAAATGGCGGATGAAGATGTCAATGCGTGGACGGTTTTCCCGCCCCTGCTTCACCTCTTCACGCCAGAACTCGCCATCGAACTCCGCCCAATGCTCTTCGTACAGCGTATCGATATCACCGCCTTCGCTTTGAGCGCGCCGGAACAGAAAGTTCTTGATCAGGTCCGCCGGCAGCAACTGCGTACCACGTGCATTGAGCGTCTCAAAGATCACTTGCGATTCGTCGTCTTCGCCGAGATCAATCACCACCAACTGCAAGCCATTGCGAACCACGGCCCAAAGCGCATCCAGCTGTTTCTCCGGCGACTCTTCGGCTTCTACAGCCTCCGGCCGCAACCACTCCTCGAACTGCCCATAAAAGTACAGGTAGGCACCGACGATGCCCTGATCGTAGCTGAAGTCCACGCCCTTTTTGCTCGCCTGCTGCAACAACGCATCCGGGCTGCCCGCGCCATGTACCAAGGCAAACGCAAGGCGATCGGCATTGGTTGGCAACAATTTGGGCACCTCTGACGGGTCATCGACCATCGTGTCACTGTTGGAGACCATCGAATCGAAGCGCCCGGCGAAGCGCTCGCTACCCCGGCTGCGGCACAGGTCGCGGGCGGCGATCAGCAGCAGCTGCAAGGTAGTGAAGCGCTGCTGCCCATCAATGACCTGACGGCCCTGCACCGAACCCGTGTCATTACGCAGTTGCTCAAGCACCACGGCACCGAGGAAATGCGGGCGCAGCTTCTCACCGGTCAGCATCACATCAAGCAGGCGCTCGAAGTCCTCCCAGAGCGGCTGCCAATTATCCTCACGCTTCCATACATAGGGCCGCTGGAACAGCGGAATCTGGTAGCACACCGTGGGTTCGAAGATCCGCAGCAGAGGACGGCTGTTGGCTTCCATCGTTCATTCAATCCTTAGTTATCTACTAGCGCAGCCGACTCATCAGCAACTGCTGTCTCGCTCGCGTACAACCTACATACAACCGGTTGCGGAATACCGGCTGACCAAGGTCGTAAAGGTCGATCATTGGCAACAGCACGACATCGAACTCCAGCCCCTTCACATGCAGCACCGACGTGAAGTGCACAAGGTACTTTTTCGACAGATCGATCTGTTCCGATACGCTCATCTTGCGGAAGCTGCCCTCCAGCTTCTGCGCACATAAAGCATGCAGAGACCGGGCGGTTTCCTGGTCGGGCAACACCACAACAACCGACTGATTTTCAGGGATAGCGGCGATCGTCTCGCATAGATACCTGAATTCTTCTTCACGCCGAGCAAAGCCATGCAGCGTGTAAGCGCCTTGCTCGCTGACCTGATCATGCAGAAGGGCAGCGTCCAGCTGCTGTACATCCGTATCGGCTCCGCGCTCGAACAACTGCCGCAGTACCGCACTTAGCGCAGCGAGATCCGGCTGCCCTTTCTGCCGCAGGTTCTCATCCAGCACTACAAACTCTGGACGCTTGCCAATAGGGAAGCAATCCGCGATGTGAATTTCCTCGTTGCGCAGCAACTGCTGCGAACGGTCTCCGACCACAGTGATTGCGCTGTAACGCGGATCAGCCTGGGAGGTCATCAAGTAGATCTGCTGCTCGCTGAAGTCCTGCACTTCATCGACAAACACGCTCTGATAGAAAGGGGCCTCACGCAGGCTAGCGGGGAGCTTGGCTGTTACTCCGGCACTGAGGTCGTGAGCCAGGCACAGCAGCAAGTCGATATCCGAATCGCACAGGCGTTGCTCTTCAAGACGCTCCAGTACCTGCCATGCAATGGCCGCATCAGGGAAGCTGTCGGCGTATTCATACAGCGCCTTTGCATACAGCCCCGCGAAGTTCTTCAGCGGCTTGGCCAGATGGTCCAACGCCGCCTGCCGGAATATCCTAAGCACCGAAGTACGGGCCTGTTCATCCTCACCAGGCAACACCTGACTACCGATGCCACTGCTGACCCTCAACCACTTCAGCACCTCACCGTCCAGGTAGAGCAGGGATTTGGGCGTACCAAGCACAATGAACAGCTCATTCACAGGCATGAATTTAGTCTCATACCCGTCACCACTCACTAACGATGGCAGCAGAGCGCGGACGCTCGTGCCCGAGAGTGAGGCCTGTACAGCATCATTGAAGGACAAGGGCTGGTTATCCGCCGAGAGGAACTGGTAACAACTACTCGATACACAGGGCAATGCCTCGGCCCCCTCAACAACACTTGCCCTGTACAGCACCAAAACCTGATTGGGTTGCTGGAACAAATCGACAGGTAACTCTGCCAGCCTTTGCGCCAGCTCCGGAATGCCCTCGCCATAGGCCATGTACTCCCCTACATGAATACTCAGGGTTGCCGGGCCCAGGATTCGCTGAGCCAGCGCCTGAATCCTCTCCAACAATTTGGCCCCCAACCGATACAAGGTTCGCTCCGCAGCCAAAGGCGAGAGCAGCTCTTGCACCAGTTCATTAACGCTGGCTGCAAGCGCTTGGCGGGCAGCGGCAAACTGACTGCGCTGCTGGGTAGTAAACCGTTGCAACTGCTCACTTTCGACCTCAACCAGCAGCTGCTGCAAGTCGGCGGCAATCACCCGCGCCAGCGCAAGCCGGGCGGCATTGAGCCACGCCAGTGTGGTGGTCAGAGAATGCCCCTCGTCGCTGCTGTGTTTGAAGCGCTTGCCAGAACCGCCCGAAGACTCCAGATGGCGATAGCTGCGCAGCTTGGAGCGCAACTCGTGATACTCAAGCACCGGCAAACCGGGCATACCTAGACGGCTGCAGGTTTGCTTGAGGTACTGGATCAGCTCCGCAGTGCGCACAAAGCCGACGCTGCCGTCCTGGGAGAACTTGCCGGCAAACTCCCCTTCCCAGTAGTCGAAGTCGTCGCCGAGAATGGACCGGAACGTCTCACGATCCGTAACTTCGTTCGAGTTGAAGTCACAGAGCATCTTGGTCCGCCCGAGCGCCGCCGAGGTCTTGCCTGAGCCCGCAACGCCCTCGACCCACATCGGCCCAACCGGCTCCCGGGAAATGATCTTGTCCTGATTCGGGGTTCTATTCAGAAAAAAGTGCTCATCCAGGCTCATCCGCTCAATTAGCTCGCCACCAACTTCATCGTCCACATCATCGAGATCGGCAATCGCCAGTGCGGAATCTTCTTCCTCGTCATCGAGAATCTGCAGCCGCGGTGCGGCAGGCACGGACGGTGTCAGCTCTACTGGCACGGCCGCCGGCTGCCCGTCTTCTGGTGGGTGTGTAACAACAAGAACCTCTGTCACCGGTGTGTTTGGCAGCCCGGCTTCGTTAGTTGTTCGCTTCGCAGGTTCGAGCAGCTCCTTGCCAATGGGCAGCACAACGGCGACAGGCTCCTCCACACTATTGGATTTTGCAGGCTTTTTACTCGGCGCGGTGGTTTGCTTGCCTGCTAAATTAGCCGTTGTCAAAAAGGCTCGCAGATCCATGACCTTTCCCTGGCCGTTAGCATTCTCCACGCCCACCGCTAGAAAGTTGCGTGCATGACGCTCCAGTTCCTCCAAATCATGGCGACGAAACTGGCGAGCCTCAGTGACCCGGTAATCACCCCAGGCTTTGGAAAAGCTCTCAAAACCGACTCCTGCCACGGCGCAAAGACGGCCCACCGGTGAGTGGGGAGTGGCATAGCCCGAGCTGGCTTTGGGGTACACCAGCGAGTCCATACCCAGCCGGAATGTAGCAACCCCCTCGTTCTCACGCTCGATCACTAGTGCCTTGCCGTAGGCGTTACGCTTAAGATTCCGGTAAGCCAAATCGCCCTCACGGATCATCTGCTCGGCGTAATCAATAATCCCCTCAAGGACCTCCAGCTCCTCACGGGCAACCTTGCGCAGGGATGTTTCACTAAGCTGCTTTGCCATACCTGTCACTCCTTATCCTTAGCAGAAAACGCCCATGCCCGACGTTACCCGATAGTCAGCGTAAATCATTTATCCCAGCATTGGCATTAGGCCAGCACGGCTGAGTCAAAAATGTCTTGAGCCTAAGCGGTAACCCATGCCCGCATCTAACGGCCAAAAGAAGCCGTTCCAGAGTGACCTCTTTCGCCCCATTGCTACCCTCGTTGAGCTAAGCCAACTGCCGCCCCCAAATATCTAAAGCTAAAAAGGGTCCCAGCCTTCGACAGTTAGGCTAGGATTTCAAACGGAGCGAGGAGTACTAGTTTTCTGATTGCTCTCTTCATGTGTCAGGGAGGAAGGCTTTATGAGAGTGAGCGGTGTTGCAATTCGAAATTTTCGTCGACTGGAAAATGTTCAGATTGACATTGAAGAAAGGGAATCTATTTTTGTTGGCCCCAACAATAGTGGCAAAACTTCTGCCACTGCAGTTTTTCGCTGTTTTCTTGGTGGGCGCGATTTCAAAATTCACGACTTCTCGGTCGCCCGAATGGCCGATATCGACGCATTTGTCACGACCGGAGATGTTGCGCAGCTCCCCAAAATTAGTCTTGATCTGTGGTTCTCCATCGACCCCGAAAGTATCGCATTCGGTAGAGTGTTCACACTGCTGCCGAAACTTTCGGATTTTACACGCGTTGGAATTCGGCTGTCGTATGAGGTCTCTGAAGCAAAGAAGTTACTCGAGCATTACGACGCCGCCTATCCATTAGAGGAAGGTGGGACGCGCGCCAAGGCGTTGTCGCAATATCTGGCGCTCGACGGAAATCTTGGCCGACATTTTGCGGTTTGCTACTCGTCACTAGAAGAGAAAATTCAGGACGGAGTGCCACCTGAGATCTTGACGAGTTACCTTGATCCCGACGAAGGCAAACGGCTTCTGAAACATCTCATACGGGTAGAGTTTGTAGACGCGCAGCGCAACATTAACGATGATGACAGTAGCCGCAGTAACCGGCTCTCGTCGGCCTTCGCCGCCTTCTACCGAAAGAATCTTGAGCAGGTTGGTCCTGCCGCCGATGCTCACAGTGTGATCGATGAGAACAACAAACAGCTAACCGATCACTATGCAAAGCAGTTTGCCCCACTGATCAACCTCATCAAGCACCTTGGCGTACCATCGATTAATGATCGGGAATTACAGATTATCTCCTCGCTTAGCCCTGAAACTGCTCTGCGCGGGAACACCGAGTTGCTTTACATTGATCCCAGCCGTAAGCATGAACTGCCTGAGCTCTATAATGGACTTGGCTTCAAAAACCTAATTTATATGGCTATTCAAGCTCGGCATTTCCATTCTCAATGGGTGATGACCTCCGAGAATAGGCCTTTATGCCTGATGATCTTTATTGAGGAGCCTGAGGTTCATCTCCACGCACAAGTGCAGCAGACTTTCATCTCCAACATCTGGCAGGTAATCAATCAATCTGCTGAGGCCGCTGGCGAGCCTAATCTTGTGCCGCAACTTGTTGTAACCACACACTCCTCTCATATTATGGAAGCCGTGGATTTCGAGAAAGTTCGCTATTTTCAGCGATGCCATACCGAGGGTGAGATGGTCGCGACTGGGATTCGCAATGCGTCCATAGTTAGAAGCCTTCGGGCCTTCCAGCCGGAGGTAGAGACGATTGATGGTAAATTGGTTTCACCGTCAGAATCGCTGGCTTTCCTCAAACGCTATCTACGCCTAACACACTGCGACCTATTCTTCGCTGATGCTGCCATCCTTGTTGAAGGTGCCGTTGAGAAATTGCTAATGCCGTCCATGATCGAGCGCGCCGCTGGGCGATTGCGAACTGTATATCTAACAATATTGGAGGTGGGAGGGGCCTACGCCCACCGCTTCGAGGGTCTGCTCAGCTTCCTTCATATTCCCTACCTTGTTATCACTGACCTCGACTCCGTGGCCCCCACCGGCTATCCCAGTGCCTGTCGGGCGGACGTTGTCGGTGCAAGAACCTCTAACGCGTCTCTAAAAAAACTTTGCGGACGGACTACGATCGCCGATCTGATCGCATTGACCTCCGCTGAGAAACAGCACATCGACAAAGATCGTTGCATTGCCTTCCAAACAGATATTCTTGTCGCGGATGGCGCTGCCAACGAAACATTGCGCCCCCGAACTTTGGAGGAAGCAATCGTCTATGAAAATTTTCGACTGCTTCGGTCCGGTGCTTTATCTATCGGTATCCTCGTCCCTGAACTTCTTAACGACGCTTACCAGGAGGTCTACGACAGAGTTCGGTCGGATAATTTTAAAAAGACTGACTTTGCCATGGATATTTTAGCTTGCACCGAAGAATGGATTGTCCCTGGATATATTGCCGAGGGATTAAGTTGGCTTGAGTCGCGCCTATCGCCCCCGCTAGCCGCGGTGACGGAGATAGAAGTCGCTGTCGCGGTGGAGGTATAACATGGGGGCATGGGTGGAAAGCGAAGCGGATATTCTAGTCCGTAAATGCATAGATGATCGTCGCAGCTTCACGATGATAGCCGGCGCCGGCGCGGGTAAGACTAGTTCGTTGGGCGATGCTCTTAATCGGGTTCGGGATAATGAAGGACGTGTCCTTAGAAAAAATGGTCAACGCATTGCCTGTATTACCTTTACCAAGCGTGCCGTTGAGGTCATCAAGAAAAGATTAGGGTTCGACGAGCTATACCTAGTTTCAACTCTTCATGGGTTTCTGTGGGGTCAGATTAGCCGCTTCCATGAAGATATTCGCCAAGCGCTGTACGCAAGTCGTATCCCAACGCTTATAAAAAAGGCCATGGGAGATGATAACGGGGGTAACAGCAAAAAGGCATCAAAGGCCCGTACAAAAATCGCTCGACTGACAGAACAGCGCGCTCTTCTCGAGTCAGTCAAACGTTTTGACTATGCCGACACAAGCTTCAGCGATTACGGCAAGGGACAGATCGGCCACGACGACGTCATAGAGATTGCAACTTACTTGCTTGCAAATAATGAAACTCTCAGGCGGATCATCGGCTTACGCTTCCCATATATCTTCGTCGATGAGGCGCAAGACACATTTGAAGGCATTGTCGCAGGACTCAATCTCGTGTGTGCGGGCGCTGAACTTCCTGTGGTCGGCTACTTCGGTGACCCCTGGCAGCAAATTTATGACCGGAGTGCCGGCAATTTTGCGCCACCTGACAATGGTGAGGTCATCAAGAAAGCTGAGAATTTCCGCAGTTCCAAGAGTGTTATCCGTCTTCTAAATGCCTATCGTGGGGATGTTGAGCAGTATGCCGCTGGTGAAAATGCGGCATGTGAAGGTAGCGTCGAATTCTTGCTGATTAAAGCAGAAGATCCAACGGAACCGCGCAGGCGTTACTCAGAGGAGCAGGTTGAGCGGGCGCTGGGACGTTTGGATGCTGCAGTCGAAGGCTGGGGCTGGACAGGGCGCAACGATGTCATGAAGCTCTTCCTCGCACGTCAAATGATCGCACGGAGGCTTGGCTTCGCTGACCTCAACCGACTCTTCACAGGCGACTATGCGTCGTCTCGTGCCCAAGATGCCTTTGAGGAAGGTGCACATTTCCTTCTCAAACCATTTATTTCGACGATTTGCCCTCTTATCTCTGCTCATAACCAAGGTGACGAACGAGAAATTATCAATCTGCTTCGTCGCGATAGCCCAGCTTTCGCGATCGATGGATTAAACGCGGAAAAATCGCTGAAGTTGATGATTGAAACTTCGAAGGCTTTGGTTGGCCAACTGCAGATTCTATGGGGTACTGAGACGATCGGAGCGATCCTTCGTTTTTGTATCGAGAAGCAGATAATCCAGCCTTCCGAAAGGCTAAGCGAGCATCTTGATCGTGCCCCTCGGGTTGAGCCGTTTGATGAGGATGTTCACAGTCTAGACAAAGGAGACTGGCTCGCAGACTCTCTCTTCAGAATGACGCCTGAGATGGTCGCACGTTACGCCGATTATCTTAACAACAACTCCGCCTATAGCACCCAGCATGGCGTAAAGGGCGAGGAGTATCCAAAAGTTTTGGTCGTCTATGACGATGTCGAGGCCGCATGGAACCAATACAGCTTTAGTAAGACCTTAACGCCGCTTACGGCCGGCGAGCCCTCTGACCGGCAACGCGCCCTAACTCAGAAGCTCGCGTATGTCTCGTTCTCCCGTGCGAAGGAGGATCTGCGTGTCGTACTGTTCACTGCTGACCCGGAAAGAGCACGGGTAGAACTCATAGGAAGCAAGCTATTAGTGCCTGATCAAATCCGAGTAGTAAATTGAATGTTGTGCCTGTCTGTTTATTCAGCAAATAACGATTAAGCCTTAGCGGGGGAAGGGCACTTATTTGCGTATGCTGAGAAAGGCGCTGTCGCGTAGTCCACTTCTGAAGTCAATAAACGGTTTACGCTGTCGACATTGGCGCTTCGACCGTCGCTCAAGAGGCGGTTGCTGCCGATCGTCGCTGACATTTATTGAATCTAAGAGGATGGATTTGAACGTCCGTTTTGGCCGGAAGCGGGCCTCGACGAATATTTGTTTTATCCGACTTCAAAGACCATCCAACTTAAGCCTTAACCCACCGCCCGCGACTCCAAGCACTCAACGAATCCACCCCCCACACAAGCACCAACATCGCCAAAATCACCGTCCCCGCCTGCGCCTCCTGAAACAAACTCAAGCTCACATACAACATCTGCCCCAACCCCCCAGCCCCGACAAACCCTAGCACGCTGGCCATCCGAATATTGTTCTCCCACCGATACAAACAGTACGCCAGCAACTGCGGCGCCAGGTTCGGCAGCGTGCCGTAGCAGAACGCCAAAACCGGATTCCCCCCTTGCAACCGAATCGCGTCCGCCGGTTCCGGCGGCGTGTTCTCCAGCGCCTCAGCAAACAACCGTCCCAATACACCCGTGGTGTGCAGGGCTAGGGCGAGTGTCCCGGCATTCGGCCCAAGCCCAGCCGCAAGCACCATCAACGCAGCCCACACCAATTCCGGAATCGCGCGCAGCGCATTGAGCAGCAGGCGCGCGGCACTCTGAAAAAACCAGCCAAATCGGCCTGCGGCGGGGAGCGCCAATAACAGCCCCAGCACGGCAGCAAGCAGGGTGCCCAGCGCAGACATGGCCAGCGTTTCCATCGACCCACGCAAGATGGCGGTCAGGTAGTCAGCGCTGAGGTCAGGGCTGAGAAAGCGCGCCACATACAGACCCATCTGTTTCAGGCTCGTCGGACTGCCAAGTTCTTCAAGATCAAGGCCAAGGTAGGCGAACGAGGCAATGACGGCCGCGACAATGGCAAGAATCAGCAACGGATTGATCAGGCGCTTCATGCCAGCCTCCAGCGCAGCAGGCGGCTGAGTTGGTCGGCGCCGAGGACGAGGAGGAGGAAGGTTAGGAGCATGCTGGCGACTTCGCCGCCAGCGAACATGCGGATCGAGAGGTTGATCTGTTGGCCGAGGCCGCCGGCGCCGACGAAGCCCATGACCACCGAGGCGCGGATGGCGCATTCCCAGCGGTAGACGGTGTAGGAGAGCAGTTCCGCCGCGACGTTGGGCAGTACGCCGTAGGCGAAGCTGGCGAGGCGGCCGCTGCCGGCCTGGAGCAGGGCGTGGGCCGGGCGTTGGTCGGTGGATTCGTAGATTTCGGCGTAGACCTTGCCGAGCATGCCGCTGTAGGTGATGGCGATGGCCAGCACGCCCGCTGCCGGGCCGAGGCCGACGGCGCGCACGAACAGCAGCGCCCAGACGATTTCCGGCACGCTGCGCAGGAAGATCAGCAGCCCGCGCACCGGCCAGCGCAGCAGGCGGCCCAACAGGCTCGGGCGGCCGCTGCGGGAGGCGGCGGTCAGCGACAGGGCGCGGCTGGCGAGCAGGCTGGCCGGCACTGCCAACAGCAGCGCCAGGGCCATGCCGGCGGTGGCGATGGCCAGGGTTTGCAGGGTGGCCTTGAGGAGTAATTGCAGAAACTCGCGGTCATGAGCCGGAGGCCAGAACATCGACACGAAGCGGCCCATTTCACTCTGGCTGTCGGCGTGAAACAGCACGCCCAGATCCAGTTCGCTGAGCTGGATGCCGGGCCACAGCAAGGCAATCGCCAGCCCGGTCAGCAGCAACCGTGGCAGTGCGGCGGGGTCGCGGGTGTCGGCGCTCAGCATCGCGGAATCTGCACAATCAGCGGGGGGACGGCGGGCGCTGGGGATTGCAGTTGTTCGTTGGCGTAGAGGGTGTCGAGCATGTCGCGGCTGACTTGTGCGGACGGGCAGTCGAACAGGATCCGGCCCTCGCGCAGGCCGACGATGCGCGGGAAGTGCGACAGCGCCAGTTCCACCGCGTGCAGGCTCGCGACCAGCGTGACGTTGTGCTCCCGGGCATGGCGCGACAGGATCGACAGCGTGTGCCCGGCCAGCACCGGGTCCATCGCCGAGACCGGTTCGTCGGCCAGCAACACTTCCGGCGCTTGATACAGCACGCGGGCGATACCGACGCGCTGCAATTGCCCGCCGGACAGTTGCTGGCATTGGCTGAAGAGTTTGTCGGCCAGATCCAGTCGTGCCAGTGCGGCGCGGGCGCCGGGCACGTCGAGCGGATGCAGCAGGTTGATCAGGCTTTTGCCCAGGCTCCATTGCCCGAGTTTGCCGGCCAGCACCGCCGTTACCACCCGTTGTCGGGGCGGCAGGGGCGGCGCCTGATGCACCAGACCGATGCGCGCACGCAGGCGCTGGCGTTGGCGGGCGGACAAATGCCAGGCGCGCTCGCCCAGTACTTCGATGTCGCCGCTGCTGGGCCGAATGGCGGTTGCCAGCA
The DNA here is from genome assembly GCF_019718735.1 of Pseudomonas sp. RIT778. Taxonomy (NCBI): domain Bacteria; kingdom Pseudomonadati; phylum Pseudomonadota; class Gammaproteobacteria; order Pseudomonadales; family Pseudomonadaceae; genus Pseudomonas; species Pseudomonas sp. RIT778. The sequence continues at coordinate 13,101 of NZ_JAIHBA010000014.1, forward strand.
TATTCAGCAGGCTGGATTTGCCGGCGCCGGACGGGCCGATGATCGCCACCTGCTCGCCGGCCTCGATCTGCAAATCCACGCCGCGCAAGGCCTCCACGCCATTGGTGTGGTGCAGAAAAGCCTGTTTGAGGCGCAGCGTCATTTCAGCAAGTCGGCGGCGCGGGCGGCTTCCTCGATGCCTTTGTAATTGTCCGGGCTGGTTTCGATGAAGCGGCTGGCGGCTTGCAGGTCGAGGATTTTCTTGTGCTCGGGGTTGGCCGGGTCGAGGTCGAGGAAGGCTTTTTTGATCTTCGCCGCCAGCGCCGGGTCGAGGGTGCCGCGCACGGTCCAGTTGTAATCGAAGTAGGCCGGGGTGGTGGCGAAGACCTTGACCTTGTTGGTGTCGACCTTGCCGGCGTCCACCAGTTTCTGCCAGACGCTGGCGTTCAGCACACCGGCGTCGACCTTGCCGGCCTGCACCCAGGCGACGGTGGCGTCGTGGGCGCCGGAGTAGCCGACGCGGCTGAAATAGCTTTCCGGTTTGATGCCGTCCTTGAGCATGAAATAGCGCGGCATCAGGCTGCCGGAGGTGGACGACACGGAGCCGAAAGCGAAGGTCTTGCCCTTGAGGTCGGCGAGGCTTTTGACGTTCGGGTCGGCGGTGATGAATTTGCTGGTGAACTGGGCGTCTTGTTCGCGCTGCACCAGCGGAATGACCTTTGGATCACTTTTCAGCTGCGCCTGGACGAAGGTGAAACCGCCGAGCCAAGCCAAGTCGAGACGGTTGGTGGCCAACGCTTCGACCACCGCCGGGTAGTCGGCCACCGGCACAAACTCGACTTTCATGTTCAGTTGCTTCTCCAGATAAGACCCCAGCGGCTCGAACTTGCGCAGCAGCTCGGTCGGGGCTTCATCGGGAATCGCGCTGACCTTCAGCACCTCCGCGGCTTGCGCCAGCACGGCGGACAGGGACAGGGCCAAACCAGCGGTCAGTGCCAGGGTTCGCTTGAGCATGGAATTCTCCGTTTCGTGGGCGTCAAGATCGGTGCGCCGACGATGGGTAATCATCGTCGGGTGCAGAGTCAGGTTAGACGAAACGGCGCGATTGCGAGGGAGTCGGGCCGTGGTTGCTTGTCAGGCGCTGGGCAATCGCGCCACCCATTTCCCGCCACCCGCGCCGTCCTTCAAGGCGCACAAGGCCTGAGGCAGTTCGCGGAAGTCGAACATCTGCAACGCCGGGCCGATCAGGCTGCCGTCGAGCAGGGCTTGCAGCAGGTGTTCGCCGTTGCGCCGCAAGGTCTGGCGGGCGTGCAGGCTGGCGTGGGCATGGAAGCTGTTCAAGGCCACTTCATGCAACGAAATCGCGGTGGTGAAGGCCGGCAGCGGCGCGCTTTCCTGACGATCCTGAATGCACACCAGATGGCCGTTGTAGCCCAGCAGGTCGGCCATTTCCGCCGCGTGAGCGCCGCTGACCGTGTCGAACACGGCATGCAAGCGACGTTCGCCGAGACTGGCTGTGAGTGCGTTTTTCCAGTCCGATTCGCGGTAATCGAATACGCCGACTGCGCCCAGGGCTTTGAGCTTTGCATGATGCGCGCCTGATGCGGTCGCCCAGACCCGCCATCCGCGTTGTGCCGCCAATTGCACCAGTAGTAGACCTACCGCGCCGCCGGCGCCGATCACCAGCACATCGACCGCGCCATTCGCGGGGACTTTTTCCACGGCTTGCCACGCGGTCAAACCGGGGCAGGGGAGTGACGCCGCAGCGGCATCATCAAGCGCTGTGGGCACCGACAGCACGGTGGCGGCGTCCAGCAGGCAGTACTCGGCGAAGCTGCCATCGCTCGCCAGCGATTGGTGATACGCCACGCGACTGCCGGGTTGCAGTGTCACCCCGGCGCCGGCTGCGACCACCACGCCCATGCCGTCGACACCCGGCACGCGGCCGGTGCTCCATGCGGGGTGGCCCCACTTGATGATCTTCCAGTCCACCGGGTTCAAGGCGATGGCGCGGTTGGCCACCAGCACTTGGCCGGGGCCGGGTTGCACGAGGGGTTTGCGGGTCAGTGTCAGGCCATCCAGCCCTTGGCCGGACGTCCAGGCCCAGGCAGCGTAATCGGTTTGCATTGTGCGATTTCCCATGACAGTCGATGGCCGCCAGTATCGGTGGCAACGTGCATGAGAAGAACCGGCCTTGGGTCAAAGGTGTTTTGCTTAAAAATCAGCAATGCCCCGCAGCACTTCAATCGACCTGCGCAAACCGCTCCACCAGCCAATCGATAAACACCCGCACCCGATTGCTCAAATGCCGGTTCGGCGGATACAGCACGTGAAACGGATACGCCGGTGGCCGCCAATCCTCGAGGATCGGCACCAGTTCGCCGCGCTCGATGGCCGTCCTCACCGTGTAGTTGAAGGTGTGGATGATCCCCAGTCCGGCGAGCCCGGCCGCCAGATGCGCGTTGCTCTCGTTGACGCTGATCAGGCCTTTGCCTTCGATCTGATGGCGTTCGCCGTTGCGCTGGAAGTTCGACGGCAGGATGCGCCCGGTGGAGGCCGAGCGGTAAGCGATCAGCTGATGGCTGGCCAGGTCGAGCGGGTGGCTCGGGGTGCCGTGGCGTTGCAGATAATCGGGCGTGGCGCAGGTGGTCCAGGACACTTCGCCGAGGCGGCGCACGGCCAGGGTTTGTTCGGTCAGCTGGCCGCCGCGAATCACGCAGTCGACGCGTTCGCTGATCAAGTCCACCGGGCGGTCACTGACGCCCAGATCAACCTGGATGTCCGGATAGCGTTCGAAGAACTTCGGCAGTTCGGGGATCACCAGCATCGTCGCGGTCGAGCCGCCGATGTCCACGCGGATCCTGCCGCGCGGCAGCCCTTGCGCCTGGCTGAAGCCTTGGTCGATGTCGTCCAGTTGATGCAGCAATTGTTGGGTCAGTTGGTAATAGGAAGCGCCGTCGGCGGTGACGGTGAGGCGGCGGGTGGTGCGTTGCAGCAGGCGTACGCCGAGGTGGTTTTCCAGTTGGCCGATCAGTTTGCTGACCGTGGTTTTTGGCAGGTTCAGCGAATCGGCGGCTTTGGTGAACGAACCGCTTTCCACGACGCGGGCGAAGGTGCGGATCGCCATTAACTGATTCATCGGCTCGGGCTCAGTGATGTAGATGCCGATGAGTATTGTGCATGTCTGTGCACAAACAAAACCGATTTAGCGGATTTTTCAATTCAATCGATCGGCCTAAAGTCGCTTCCAACGGCTCACCTACGACCCGTCACCTACCTCGAAACGGTTATTGGAGATTCATCATGAGCAACAGACTTGAAGGCAAAATCGCACTGATCACTGGCGGCACCACCGGCATCGGCCTGGCCTCGGCGCAGGAATTCGTCGCCCAGGGCGCCACCGTATTCATCACCGGCCGCCGTCAGGCCGAACTGGACAAAGCGGTCGCCGCCATCGGCCCGCGTGCCATCGGCATCCAGGGCGATGTGGCGAAGCTGGAGGATCTGGATCGCATCTACAGCGAGATTTCCGCCAAGGCCGGGCACCTCGACATCCTGTTCGCCAACGCCGGCGGCGGGGACATGCTGCCGCTGGGCTCGATCACCGAAGAGCACTTCGACCGGATTTTCGACGCCAACGTGAAGGGCACGCTGTTCACCGTGCAGAAGGCCTTGCCGCTGCTGCGCGATGGCGCCTCGATTCTGCTGACTTCGTCGACCACGTCAGTGCAGGGCACGGAGAACTTCAGCGTCTACAGCGCGAGTAAAGCGGCGGTGCGCAACTTCGCCCGCTCATGGTTGCTGGACCTGAAACCACGGCGCATCCGCGTCAACGCCATCAGCCCTGGCCCGGTGCGCACGCCAGGTCTGGCAGGGCTGGTGCCGGCGGAACACACCCAGGGGCTGTTCGATCAACTGGCGTCTATCGTGCCGATCGGGCGTCTCGGCGAGCCGAGCGAGATTGCCAAGGCTGCGTTGTTCCTGGCCTCGGATGACAGCAGCTTCGTCAACGGCATCGAGTTGTTCGTTGACGGTGGCACCGCGCAGATCTGATCTGATTTAAACCGCTTGATGCCCCGGCACTTGTTCAGTCGAGTGCCGGGGTTTTTCCGTTTCTTCGTCCGGCGCGTTGTCCCAGATCAGGCGCGGGTCGAAACTCATGGCCGAGAGCATGGTGAACACGACCACCAGGCCGAAAAACAGAATCCCTACGCGCGGTTCGATATCCCCCAGCGCCTGGAATTTCACCAGCGCCGCCACCAGTGCGACCACCAGCACATCGAGCATCGACCAATAGCCGATCAGCTCGACGAAGCGGTACAGCTTCGAACGCTCCTTGCGCGCCCAGTGGCTGTCCCGTTGCACGGTGACCAGCAGCAAGGTCAGCGCCACGAATTTCACCCCCGGTACGGCGATGCTGGCGACGAAGATGATGACGGCGATGTCCCACGCACCGTGTTCCCAGAACTCCAGCACGCCGCTCATGATGGTGCTGTCGGCGCCGCTGCCGAGCAGGGTGGTATTCATCACCGGCAGCAGATTGGCCGGCACGTAAAACGCCAGCGCGGCGAACATGTAGGCCCAGGTGCGGGTCAGCGAGTTGGTCTTGCGCCGGTGCAGCGGCGCCTCGCAGCGCGGGCATTGGTGCGGTTCGCCGGTCATGTCGCAGGCCAGTCCGCAGCTGTGGCACAGGCAGAGGTTGAGCTCGGTTGCCGTCGGTGGCCGTTTCATAGGATGTCCCACAGTTCACGCACGTCGCGCCCGGCGATGCGGATCAGCAACAGGCTGAGCACGGCCAGGGCAAACAGGCCGATGCCGGGAATGACGTCGAGCATGCCCGCCAGTTTGAACACCGCCACCATCGCGCCAAGCAAACACACTTCGAGCATGCTCCACGGGCGCAGCGTTTCCAGCCAGCGCATGCACAGCTTGAACCCCGGTGAACGGCGCGAGGCGAGGGCGAAGCTCAGGACCCAGATCAACAACACCAACTGAAAGGCCGGAGCGATGATGATCGATATTGCGGCGACCATCGCCATGAAGGTGATCGGTCCCTGACTCAGGGCCAACACCGAATCCCACAGGGTCGCGCTGTTTTTCAGGCCCTTCATGCTGATGCTCATCACCGGGTAGAAATTGGCGAACAGCCACAGCATCGCCGCCGTGAAGCTCAGCGCCAGACGTTGCTCCACGCTCAGGCCGTTGTAGCGCTGGAGCACGCCGCCGCAGCGCACGCAGAGGGTCTTCTGGTGTTTGGCCAGCGTGACTTTTTCGTACACGCAGTCGCAATGCTCGCAGATGATCAGTTGATCGGTGCTGGCCATGGGGCGCTCGACGGGAGAAGGGCTTGAACCCCTTCACTATAGAAGCGCTGGGGCATTCGGCAACCGGAGCGCCATTCGTCCAGCAGGGGGCACTAACCCGCACGCGCTTGTTTCACACGTTCAGGTACACATATCCCGCAGCAGAACGGAGAACCCCATGGACATTGATGAAAATGCACCCGGCAACCTGTCACAACAGGCCGTGACGCGCACCACCGACAACGAAACCGGTCATGATCCCCGCAAGGATGAGTCGCCAGTCCCATTGCCGCCGGACGATGAAGCACCCCTGGAAGAAGACATGAGCGATGTGGCGGCCAACGATTCGGTGGGATCCGAGCATCCGCAGGACGGCAACCGCTCAGGAAGCGCCGACGCCAATCCTCAGAGCACCGCCAAGGATGATGAAGACAGAGAGGCGCGTGGCTTGCCGGCGAGTGATCCGGAGTCGGGCGCCTGACTGCGCGACTGCCCATTTGAGAGCGTTCAGCGCAATCGGTCGTGCCAGAGGACCGGTTGCGTGGCATCCTCTTCCGCGATGGCAGCCCGCACGCTGGGCCGCTCGGCGATGCGCGTCATGTAGTTCGCCAGCGCTGGCCAGTCTTCGATGGCGATACTGAATGTCGGCAACCACTTCAGCACTGTGAATAGGTAGGCATCCGCTACACCGAACGCCTGCATCAGAAAGGGCTGGGTCGCGAGAATGCGGTTCAGGTAATCCAGACGCTTGAATAGTTTGTGTTTGAAGATCGTTTTGGTGGTTTCCGGGATTTCGCTGCTGAACAACGGCGCGCTGCCGCCATGAATTTCCGAACTGATGAAATTCAGGTATTCCTGCAAACGCGAACGTTCCCAGGTGCCATTGGCCGGGGCCATCGAATGACCGGGTACGAGGTCGGCGAGGTACTGCAGAATCGCCGGGCCTTCGGTCAGCACTTCACCGTTGTCGAGCATCAGCGCGGCCACGTAACCCTTCGGATTGATCTGGCGAAAGTCCCGGCCATCGGCGGTTTGCTTGGTCTGGTTGTTGACCCGGATCAGCTCGAACGGCAGCGCCAGTTCGCGCAATACGATGTGCGGCGCCAGTGAACAGGTCATGGGGGCGAAGTACAGTTTCATGGGATCTCCTTGCAGGTAGAGCCTCAGAATCCGCTATCGCCACGGCGCTTCGCAAAGGACAAATCCAGTGCTAGCGTATGACAAAATCTCATGGACTGAAGAGGTCATATGCTCCCGCGACTGCCATCGCTCAATGGATTGCGCGCCTTCGAATGTGCGGCCCGGCACCTGAGCTTCACCCGCGCCGCCGAAGAACTGAACGTCACACAGACCGCGATCAGCCATCAGATCCGGCGCCTCGAAGATGAACTTGGCGTGCGTCTGTTCATGCGCTTGAAGGACGGGTTGGCGCTGACGGAGGAGGGCAATGCTTATTTTCCCGGCATCCGCTCGGCGTTTCTTGAGTTGCGTTACTCGACTGAAAAGCTGCTGGAATCGGGCAACAACAGTGTCCTGACCATCAGTACTTTGGTGTCGGTGGCGTCCAAATGGTTGTTGCCGCGTCTGCCGTCGTTTCGCGAAGCGCATCCGCAGATTGATGTGCGGATCAGCGCCTCCACCGAGCTGGTGGACTTTCGCAAGGCCGGGATAGACGCGGCGATCCGCTACGGTAACGGCGAATGGCCTGGGCTGCGGGCTGACTGGTTGATGTCCGACGAGATCTTCCCGGTGTGCAGTCCGCGACTGCTGAACGGCGATAAGCCTTTGAAGACGCCGGCGGATCTGGCCCATCACCCTTTGCTGCAAGTCAGCGGCCTGACCGCCAATGACTGGAACGACTGGCTGCACGCGGCAGGCCTGCCACCGCTCACGGCCAAAGGCCCGCGACTGACCTTCGATCTGGCAATGATGGCGGTGCAGACCGCGATTGACGGGCAGGGCGTGTGCATCGGGCGTTCGACCTACGTCGATGACGATTTGCGCGCCGGGAGACTGGTGGCGCCGTTTGATCTGCGGCTGAAGTCCACGTCGGGTTTCTACTTTGTCACGCCCCATGAAAACGCCGAGTCGAAAAAAATCGTGGCATTCAGGCAATGGCTGTCAGAAGTGCTGTGAGTTGTATGCGCGTGTATCAATCCCGCCGCCATACACAATCGGGTAACAAACCCCGGCCTCAGGACACATCCCGCGTACATGCCTCGGCCAAAGTAGTCGTCAACACATCACTACTTTCAAGAGGGCAACACCATGCGCCGCACACTTCTGATGACCGCTGCCGCCGTACTCGTTTCGCTGACCGGCCTCGCCCACGCGGCTGACACCCAATCTGCCGCCCCGGCGAAGAGCTGGCAGCAGGGCCTGAGCCGTACCGATCTGGTCCGTCAGGATCTGGGTGCTGCGGATCGCGAAGTGATCCAGGCCCGTGTCGATTTCGAACCGGGCGTCACGTCGCCTAACCATGCGCATCCGGGTGTGGAAGTGGCTTACGTGATCAGCGGCACGTTCGAGTATCGGCTTGAAGGACAGGCGCCGGTGACGCTCAAGGCGGGTGATTCGCTGTTTATCCCGGCGGGTGTGGCGCATATCGCGAAGAATGTCGGCAACGAGAAGGGCTCGGAACTGGCGACTTACATCGTCAAGAAGGGCGAGCCGCTGTTGATTCTCAAGCAGTAACGCTCCGCGAAAACGAAGAAGGCCTGCCGATGTGGCAGGCCTTTTTGCGTCCGCTGTTCAGCGTATCAGTGGGCGTGCACCGGGTAGTCGGTATAGCCACGTTGATCGCCGCCAAAGAACGTGCTCGGGTCCGGTGTATTGAGCGTCAGGCCTTCGCGGATTCGCCGAGGCAGATCGGGGTTGGCCAGAAACGGTCTGCCGAACGCGATAATGTCGGCGCGACCGTCGGCCAGGGCCTGTTCCGCCGACTCGGGGTCGTAGCCGCCGGCGATCATCAGCACGCCATCCCAGGCATCACGCAACTGAGCGATGATCGCGTCCCAGCGCGGATCGAAGTTTTCATCCTTGACGGTGCCGACCACGGCCGGCTCGACCAGATGCAGATAGGCCAGTTTCCAGCGGTTCAGCGAGCGCACGATGTAGCCGAATGTGGCCTCCGGCGATTCATCGCCCATGCCCATGAAGCGGCCCATGGGCGTCAGGCGCACGCCGACCCGGTCGGCACCGACTTCGTCGACCACGGCCGCCACCACTTCCAGCAACAGGCGCGCGCGGTTTTCCAGGGTGCCGCCATAACCGTCGGTGCGCTGGTTGCTGTTGCTGTTGATGAACTGGTCCAGCAGATAGCCGTTGCCCGCGTGAATTTCCACACCATCCATCCCGGCGTTCAGTGCATTGCGGGCGGCGCGGCGGTAGTCGTTGATGATGTCGGCGATTTCCGAAACCTGCAGTGCGCGCGGCACGGGCACGTCGCCCCAGACACCGTTGCCCTCGGCATCGACGATGAAAGTCTTGCCCGGCACAGGCAATGCGCTCGGCGCCACCGGCAGTGCGTTGTCCGGTTGAAAGCTTGGGTGCGATACGCGGCCCACATGCCACAGCTGCATGAAGATCAAGCCGCCGGCCTCGTGTACCTGGCGGCTGACTTCGCGCCAGGCTTGCACCTGTTCATCGTTGTAGATGCCAGGCGTCCACGCATAACCCTGGCCCTGACGAGAAATCTGCGTTGCCTCGGTGATGATCAGCGCGGCGCTCGCCCGCTGGCGGTAGTACTCGGCGTTCATGGACGTCGGGATGTCGCCCGGTTGCCCTGCACGGGAGCGAGTCAACGGCGCCATCGCTACTCGGTGGGGAAGTGTGTAGGGGCCGAGGGCGATGGGACGGAACAGTTGTTGTGTCATGGAGGTTCTCCAGTCTTCGAAAAGGATCGGCAGGGCGGTGTCGGGACATTTGGCCCGACACCGGATGGCCCTACGTTAAGCGGCTGTCCGGCGCTTGATAATCCACACGCGACGCCACGCTGCATTGCGTGAAATGCAACGTGGCGCGGTTCAGGAAGGCTGTTGCGAGCGGGTCAGGGGCAGGTTCAGCCAGCGCCGTCCGGTGGCGTTCGCCACGGCATTGCCGATGGCGGCAGCCATGGGGCCCTGGACGATTTCGGCGGCTCCCAGAAACGGTTGCCCCGGCTGGTCGAGCAGGTGAACGTCGACCTTTTTGGGTACTTGCGAGAAGCGCAGGATCGGGTAGCCGCTCCAGTCGTAGCTGCGGATGCCGCCGGCGTCATAGGCGACCTTTTCATACAGCGTCCAGCTGGTGGACTGCACGATCCCGCCCTCGACCTGGTTGCGCAGGCCATCGGGACTGACGATCTGTCCCACGTCGACCGCCGTGACGACGTGATCGATCTGCACTTCGCCGGTTTGCGGATGCACCCGCAGACGCACGGCAATGGCGCAGTAGCCCATGATGTTTTTGTAGCGCGCGAAGGCGAAGCCAAGGCCTGCGCCGGGTTCACTGCTTTTTTGCGGCCAGCCGACGGCATCGCGAACCTTTTCCACAACAGCCCGTGCCCGAGGATCGGTCAGGTGTGCCAGGCGCAGGGCAACCGGATCGACTGCGGCCTTGGCGGCGAGTTCGTCGATACAGGCTTCGATGGCGAAGACGTTGATATGCGCGCCGAGCGAGCGCATGGCTGAGGTGCGGAACGGCATCTCGGTGACGAAGTTCATGTCGATCCGCGAGGAGGCCACGGCGTACAGCGGCACCGCGTTGCGATCGCCATCGCCCTCAGGCTGGGCGATCGGCACCGACGGTGCGGAAGCGAACGGCCGGGCCAGCAGGCGTGCAGGCAGCAAGCGCCCGGCGTTGACGATGCGTTCGTTGTGCGGCGTGGTCCACAGCTCATAGTTCCAGTCCTGCAGCCGACTCTGTGCGTCAAGGTTGGCTTGCACCTCGGTGACCATCGCCGAGCTGTACGGCTCCCAGAGGTTTTCCTGCTCGCGCATCCATTGCACCCGCACCGGCGTGCCCGGCACGCGCATGGCAATCAACGCCGCGTCGGCTGCTGCATCGTCCGCGCCGTTGTGGCCGTAACAGCCGGAGCCTTCGGTGTGGATGCAGCGCACGCGCTCGGGTGGTAGCCGCAGCATCTCGGCGATGCCGGCGCGCAGCGGATATACGCCCTGGGTGTGGGTCCAGACGGTGAGGGTGCCGTCCTTGAACCAGGCCACGGCGCAGGACGGACCGATCGAACCGTGCATCAGGTATTGCTTGGTCACCCGGGCGCGATATTCGTTGTCGGTCGCGCCTTGTGGGGTGCCTTCATGGCTGATCGGATAACGCCGTGAAGGCAGGCGTTTGAGCAAGGTGTGGATGTCGCGCGATTCGGGAATCGCCTGTCCGCCGCTCCAGCGCGCCGATGCGTATCCGTGGCGCATGGCTTTGATCGCTTGCCATTCGTCCCGCGCGACCACGGCCAGATAATTGCCGTCGCGAATCACCTGCACCACCCCGGACAGCGCCTTGATCGATTCAATATCGATGGCTTCCAGCGTGCAGCCGGGACGCGGCGGGCGGATGACCCGGGCATGGAGCATGCCCGGCAGGCGAATGTCCTGCACGAACGCGGCGCCGCCGCTGACTTTGCCCGGGATATCCAGACGTGGCAGCGAATGGCCGATGAGCTTGAATGACGCCGGTGGCATCGAGGGTGACTCGGACGTTGCATAGCAGTGCAGATCGACCTGCTGCACGGCGTCGGCGTAGGACATGCGTTGCCCGGTCGGGCCGAGAATGATGCCGTCGCGAGTCGTCAGCAGTGCCGGCGCAACGTTCCAGCTGCGCCCGGCCGATTCGAGCAGCATCTCGCGCACTTGTGCCGCCGCGTTGAACAGCGCGGTGCCGCTGTCGAAAATCGTGTGGCTGCCGGCGGTGTAGCCTTCGTTCGGCGTGAGTGCGGTGTCGGCGGTGAGCAGGTTGATCGCTGTGGGGGCGACCTCCAGCCGTTCAGCGGCAATTTGCAGTAACGCGGTTTTGACCCCGGTGCCCAGTTCGACCTTGCCGGTGTAGACGGTGATGCCGTCGGGGCCGACGCGGATCCACGCATCGAGCCAGGGGTTGGTGCGCAGGCTGCCGGGCAGGTCCGGCGCCAGCACGACCGTACCGAGGGTATCGACTTCGGTGTCAGCTAGGGCGCGGCGCGAGACCGGTACCAAAGCAAACGCCACCAGCAGCGCGCCCCCGCGCAGGAACGCGCGGCGACTGTGATCGACCTCGTTGATCGTCGTCATTGCGCACTCCCGTTTTGCCGGGCGACAAGGTTGATCGCCTCGATGATGCGCAAATGCGTGCCGCAGCGGCACAGGTTGCCTGCCATGTGTTCGCGAATGGTCTGTTCGTCGGGATGCGGATTGCTTTCGAGCAGTGACTGCGCACGCATCAACATGCCGGCGATGCAGTAACCGCATTGAGCGGCCTGTTTGTCGATGAACGCTTGCTGCAGGGAGCCGGGGCGTTCGGCGGTTCCCAGACTCTCGACCGTCCGAACCTTTTTGCCTTCAAGGCCGGCGCAGGGTGTCAGGCAGGAAAACACCGGTTGGTCATCGACGATGACGGTGCAGGCACCGCATTGGCCCAGACCACACCCGTACTTGGCGCCGTTCAGGCCCAGGTGATTGCGCAGCGCATAGAGCAGCGGCATGTCGGGTTCCAGCTCGAGAGCCCGGGAAGATCCGTTGACGTTGAGGGTGATCTGAGTCATTTCGTCTCCTGACGTAGCGCTTGGAGGGTGGCAGGAAGGTCGGTCCAGGGTTTGTCGGGGCTGGCCTGATGGCGCAGGTAGACGGCCAGGGCGTTGAGTTGAGCGTTGTCGAGACTGGCGGCGAACGAGGGCATCACCGGCCCCGGCTGGCCGGGTTCTGCCGGGATGCCTTCGAGTACGGTTTTCACAAAGTTGCGCGGGCTGGTGGCCTGCAGCGCCGAGGTGCGATCCAGTGCCGGGCGTCCGTCGATGTCACGCATCGGCGCGCCTTGGGCATGGCAGCCGGCGCAGGCACTGGCGAACAGCAGCGCGCCAGAGGATCGATCCGCAGGTTCAGTGCTGGCGCTCGGGATTTCGTTGATCGCGGTTTTCGCCGGCAGACTCAGCAGGTATTCGGCAATCGCCTGTGCATCTTCCACGGGCAAGCGCGCCAGACCGAGACTGACCGGGCGCATCGGGCCCGCCGCCGTGCCGTGTCCGTCGACCACTTCGGCTCGCAGGTAACGCACCAATTGTTCGCTGCTCCACGGGTTTGCCCGGTGCGCCATGCCCAGCAGTGACGGCGCGTCCCAGCCATCCACACTGCCGCCGGCCAGGTTTTCGCCGGATTTCTCGGCACCGATCAGGTTCAACGGCGAATGACAGCCCGCGCAGTGACCCGGACCTTCGACCAGGTAACGCCCGCGATTCCACGTCTGCGATTGCTCCGCCAGTGGCGTCAGCGGCTTTCCGTGCAGGAACAGCAGGTTCCAGAACGACACCAGTGGCCGGATGTTCATCGGGAAGTTCATGCGGTTCTGTTGTGGCGGCGAGTCCACGGCGGGGCCGCTCATCAGGTACGCATAGGCGTCGGCGATGTCGTCCTGGCTCATGCGTCGGTAATGAACGTAGGGGAAGGCCGGGTACAGGAAGTGGCCGTCGCGGGAGATCCCTTCACGCATCGCCCGCTCGAAGGCCGGCAGCGACCATTGGCCGATGCCGGTCTGTGGATCCGGAGTGATGTTGGTGCTGTAGAGGGTGCCGAACGGCGTCACCAGCGGCAGTCCACCGGCCAGGTATTGGCCGCCGGGACGCGTGTGACACACCGCACAGTCGCCAGCCTCGACCACTCGTGCGCCGCGTTGCCGTTGCGCGGAGTCGAAGGTTTGCGGGCGTTCGACCGGCGCAATTGCCGGCCGCCACATCAGCGCCAGGGCAGCGATTGCGCCGATCGACGCGAGGGCTGCCGCGCTGACCCACAGCGCTCTGGATCTCATGAAATGGCCGTTCATGAGCGTTGGCCCAAGAGGCACGCGGTGGGCGTGAGGGACGGATTCGGCATCTTCGACAACTCCTTGAACGACCGGGGAAGGGCGCCGATGCAAAGCCCTGCGCCAGGTGCCCAAGGGTAGAGAAGGTGCAAACGTCCGAGTATTGCCAGACCGCGCAATAGCACGTTGCGCCAAGTGCAACGCCGAGGGTCGTTGCATTTGGCGCATCACTCAATTGCCTTTGGGATGGATACTCGAAGGCCTGCGCGACCCTTAGCCTTGGCGTCACTTTCCCAACTCATTGAGGTGTCATCATGCTTACGGGCAATCCGGCAGCGGCGGCCAAGGCCGAACCATCCGCTTCTCTTTCCGGCCTGATGGTCGCGTTCCTGGCATTCTGCTGCGGCGCGGTCGTGGCCAACCTTTATTACGCTCAGCCGATCGTCGAACTGATCGCGCCGCAGATCGGCCTGTCCAGCGCCAATGCCAGTCTGATCGTTTCACTCACGCAGTTCGGTTATGCATTGGGCCTGCTGTTGCTGGTGCCGCTGGCCGACCTGATGGAAAACCGTCGGCTGGTGGTGGGCTTTACCCTCGCGGCGAGCGTGACGCTGTTGTGCGCCGGTCTGACGCATTCGCCGTCGATGTTCCTTGTCCTGTCGTTGCTGATCGGCCTGACTTCGGTGGCGGTGCAGATTCTGGTGCCGTTGGCCGCGCATCTGGCGCCCGAGGCGACCCGTGGCCGGGTGGTGGGCAACATCATGAGTGGCCTGTTGCTGGGCATTCTGCTGTCGCGGCCACTGTCGAGTCTGCTGGTGGAAGTGTTCGGCTGGCGCGGTGTGTTTTTCAGCGCGGCGGCACTGATGGCCGTCATCGCACTGATCACGGCGATCGCCTTGCCGCGCCGCGTCCCGAGCCATCAGGCGACGTACGCTGCGCTGATCGGCTCGGTGTTTGCGCTGGCCCGTCGGCACGCGGTTCTGCGTCAGCGTTCGCTGTATCAGGGCTTGCTGTTCGCCAGCTTCAGCCTGTTCTGGACCCTCGCACCGATCGAGCTGATGCGGCACCACGGTTTCAGTCAGGCACAGGTGGCGATATTTGCCCTGGTCGGCGCCGTCGGCGCGGTCGCAGCGCCGATTGCCGGGCGGCTGGCCGATGCCGGGCACGGTCGGCGCGGGACGCTCGTTGCACTGTTGCTGGCGCCAGCCTCGTTGCTGATCGCCGCGCTGCCGGGCAGCAGCTATGTCTGGCTGGTGGTTTGCGCGGTGCTGCTGGACTTCGCCGTGCAACTGAACATGGTGCTGGGCCAGCGCGAGGTGTACGCCATCGATCCGCACAGCCGCGCACGCCTGAATGCCGTGTACATGACCAGCATCTTCGTCGGCGGCGCGCTGGGATCGCTGGTCGCCAGTCCGCTCTACGAACATTTTGGCTGGAACCTGTCCGCCGTGTCCGTGGCGTTGCTGCCGGCGCTGGCCCTGGCGCTGTTCCTGAGCCGCAAGGCCGATGCCTGAACCGCAGGCACCGCTGAGTCCTATGAAGCACGGTCTTACAAGACGATTGGCGAACGGTGATGCACAATCATCACCGTTTCCTTTCGATCGGGCTCCACTTATGGACAAGTTGCTGGCACTGAAGATGTTCGTTGAAACCGTCCGTTGCGGTGGTTATTCCTCGGCGGCGCGCAAACTCGGCATCTCCACCTCTTCGGTGACACGCCAGGTGGCCGGGCTGGAAAACGAATTGGGCGCCAGCCTGCTCAATCGCACGACACGCAACACCAGCGTGACGGTCGCCGGCCAAACCTATTTCGAGAAAGCGGTGGCCATTCTCGATGCCATCGATGAGGCCGACGCGGTTGTCGCCGACCGTGGCAGCGAGGCGCAGGGACGCCTGCGCATCAGCGTGCCGGTCGAATTCGGCCGACAGATCATTGCACCGCAACTGGGGGTATTGCTCGACCGCCATCCGGGGCTTGAAATCAGTGTGTCGTTGAGCGATCAGGTCAGCGATCTGCTGAGCGAGCAGATCGATGTCTCGGTGCGCCTGGGATCGTCGGTGGTCAGTGACGATATCGTCAGCAAGCGGGTGGGCGGCTTCCAGCGCTGGGTGGTGGCGAGTCCGGATTACCTGAGCCTTCACGCTGTTCCGGCGCATCCACGAGACTTGCTCGAGCAGCAATGCCTGCGCTTCGACTACGCTGGTTCGCACCAGCACTGGACGTTCCAGGGCGACGAGGAAACCATCCAGCTCAATGTCCATGGCCGCCTGCAAAGCAACAACGCCGATATCCTGCGCGAAGCAGCGGTGGCGGGGCGCGGGGTGGCGCTGCTGGCCGACTGGCTGGTGCGCGCCGATGTCGAGGCCGGTCGGTTGACGCGGCTGCTGGAGGGTTATGAAGTCAACCCCGGTAATGCGAGCTGCTGCATCAATGCGTTGTACCTGCCGAATCACCGGGGCTCCAGCCGTATCAATGTGTTCATTGATTTTCTGGCGGAAATTCTGGCGACGGATCCATCGAGTCAACGCTAGATTGCCGTTTGCTGACGCTGCGCTATTGGTGGGTCAGGGTTCTCCCGCCGGCAGTGCTCCATTCCCTTAACACCTTCGTTTGATTGCCGCGTGTCGGTTTTACTGCAAAGATTTTCGTTGGTTTTTCCCCCTGCATTTCTCTCAGCTACGGTTAGCAATGGTGCCGAACGGCATACAGGTAACGGTGCCCCATGATCCAGCGATTACCAACGGCTGCGACGGCGATGAATGAAGGCATGCAGATTCTGTGGGACGACGGAGAACGCATTCTCCACCGGGCCAGACGTGCTTCTGGCGGTCGCGAGGTTGATGTCCTGATCGCCTCGCTCGCTGCGGAGCAACCATCGGGCGCCAGCGTCGAGCGTCTTGCCCATGAATTTTCCCTGAGAGACCAATTGGAGGGCGACTGGGCGGCGTGCCCCCTGGAGCTGTTGCAGGACGATGGCCGCGTGCAACTGGTGCTCGAAGACCCGGGTGGTGTGCCGCTGGCCCGTTTGCTCACGGCTCCCCTGGACGTTGCGACGTTTCTGCCGCTGGCCATCAGCGTGGCGGTGGCGCTGGGCAAGTTGCATCGGCGCGGCCTGATTCACAAAGACATCAAGCCCGCTCATCTTCTGGTGAACTGCCCCGATGGTCACGCCCGACTCACCGGTTTTGGCCTCGCATCGCGCCTGCCTCGCGAACGCCACGCCGCAGAACCACCCGAGACGTTGTCCGGGACCCTGGCCTATATGGCTCCGGAACAGACGGGCCGGATGAACCGCTCGGTGGATTCGCGCAGCGACCTCTATGCCTTCGGCGTCACGCTCTATCAAATGCTCACCGGGTCGTTGCCGTTCAGCGCTGCCGATCCGATGGAATGGCTGCATTGCCATATCGCCCGCACGCCGATGCCGCCGAGTGCACGCGTGGCGACCGTTCCCGAGATGCTGTCGCGGATCGTCATGAAGTTGTTGGCCAAGACCGCCGAGGAGCGTTATCAGTCTGCGCTTGGCGTCGAGCAGGATCTGCGCCGTTGTCTGGTAGGCTGGCATCAGCAGCACGTGGATGAGTTTGCGCTGGACGAGCAGGGGACATGCGACCGTTTGCTGATCCCCGAAAAACTCTACGGCCGAGAGGCTGAAGTCCAGACGCTGATCGCCGCATTCGAACGGATCGCCGTCAGCCGCCGACCGGAGCTGGTGCTGGTTTCCGGCTATTCGGGCATCGGTAAATCCTCGGTGGTCCACGAGCTGCATCAAACCCTGGTGCCGGTGCGCGGATTTTTCGCCAGCGGCAAATTCGATCAGTACAAACGCGACGTGCCTTATTCGACCCTGGCCCAGGCGTTTCAGGGACTGGTGCGCACGCTTCTGGGCCAGAGCGATTTGCAGATGGCCGGCTGGCGCAATGCGCTGCAGCAAGCGCTGGGCGCCGAGGCGCGGTTGGTGACGGACCTGATCCCGGAACTGAAACTGATCATCGGCGATACGTCGCCTGTGGCGGATCTGGAACCGCCACAGGCGCAACGCCGGTTCTTGCGGGTATTGCGACGGTTCATCGGCGTGTTTGCCCGCGCCGAACATCCACTGGTGCTGTTTCTCGACGACTTGCAGTGGCTGGACGTGGCGACGCTCAATTGGCTGGAGGAACTGCTGACCCGTTCCGACTTGCAGCACTTGATGCTGATCGGCGCTTACCGCAGCAACGAGGTGGATGCCTCGCACCCGTTGAGCACCCGGTTGAACGCCATCAAAGCGGCGGGCGGCCGGGTGCAGGAGATAACTTTGTTGCCGCTGGCCCGATCGCACATCGAGCAATTGGTCGCCGAGTCGTCGCGTTCCGAGGGATCGTACATCGCGCCGCTCGCACAACTGATTCTGGACAAGACCGCGGGCAATCCCTTCTTCGTCATTCAGTTTCTGCAAACCCTCGTCGAACAGGATCTGCTGACCTTCGATCATGACCGCAGGCAGTGGGTCTGGGACGCACAGCGCATTCATGCCAAGGGCTACACCGACAATGTGGTCGATCTGATGCTCGACAAACTGGCGCGGTTGCCCGCTGAAACGCAGCAGGCGTTGCAGCAGATGGCCTGCCTGGGCAACGTCGCGGATGTCGCTTCACTGGCTACCGTTCTGGGCCTGCCTGACGCGCAGGTTCACGGGGTGTTGTGGCCGGCGGTTCGTCACGAGTTGATCACGCGTCAGGACAGCGTCTATGGCTTCGTTCACGACCGGGTCCGGGAAGCCGCGTATCTGCTGGTTGATGAGGCTTCCCGTGCGCAGCATCACCTGCGGATCGGGCGTTTGCTGGTGGAGAAGACGCCGGCAGACAAGCATGCAGAAAAGATTTTCGAGATGGTCGGCCAGCTCAATCGTGGCGCCGTGCTGATGGACCGACAACAGGAGCGCGAACACCTGGCGCAGTTGAACCTGCTGGCGGGCGAACGGGCCAGAGCGTCGACGGCCTATGCTTCGGCGCTGACGTATTTCGCCCAGGGCGCAGCGTTGCTGGATGAGGACGGCTGGGAGCATCAGCGTGAATTGATGTTTGCGCTGGAGTCCGGCCGGGCCTTGTGCGAATTCCTCACCCGGCAATTAGGGGCAGCCGAAGCACGCCTGCGGCAATTGTCACGCCGTGCGCAGACGCTGACCGAACGTACCCGAGTCGCCTGCCTGCAAGCGGATCTCTATCTGATCCTGAACCAGAGCGACAACGCGGTGGCGGTGTGTCTGGCTTTCCTGCGTTATCTGGGGATCGAGTGGTCTCCTCATCCCGATGACGACGAGGTGCGTGACGAATATTTGCGGATCGGGCAACGGCTGGGCGAGCGCCCCATCGAGGCACTGATCGACCTGCCGCCCATGGTGGATGAAATCGCACTCGCCACCCTGGAAGCACTGACCAAGCTGATCGTCACGGCGGTTCACATGGACGGCAATCTTCCGGGGCTGGCCATGTGCCGGGCGATCAACCTGAGTATCGAATACGGCAACAGCGATGCTTCGTGCGTGGCCTATGCCAACGTGTCGCGGATCGCCGGGCGGCGGTTTGCGGACTATCCGGCCGGTCTGGCATTCGCGGAGCTGGGCTGCCGGCTGGTCGAACGGCGCGATCTGGAACGCTACAAGGCACGTACGCAACTGGCGTTCTGGCTGTTTGCCAAGCGCTGGGCTCAACCGATACGCACGTGCCTTGAACCTTTGGCCCAAATATTTGAAGTGGCGAACCGCACCGGCGATCTGCCGATTGCCGCGTTTACCGGCAACAGCCGGGTTTCCAACCTGCTGGCCACTGGCGAGCCTTTGGCCGGGTTGCAGGAGGAGGCTGAACGCGGGCTGGCGTACGCCAGAAAAATCGGCTTCGGCGTGGTCATCGATTTCATCGAAACCCAGTTGGCGTTTATCCGGATGCTTCGGGGCCAGACGCCAATCTTCGGCGATATCGGCCCGGGAGCGTTTTCCGAGCGCCACCCCGAGGATCACCAGACCTCGCTGGTCGCGATTTGCTGGCACTGGATTCGCACGTTGCAGGCCTGCTATTTCGCCGGTCAGTACGAGGCAGCAGCAGAGGCCGGCGTGGCCGCTCGACAATTGCTTCGCTCATCGCACTCGTTCCTCGAGGAGGCCGAATATTGCTTCTATCAGGCCTTGACCTTCGCCGCCCTGTGCAGCGCCAAGCCTGCCGGAGAGCGGCACGAGCAACTCGAGGTCATTACCGCGCAATACCGGCAACTGCAGGTCTGGGCCGAACTCTGCCCGGACAATTTCGCCAGCCACGCCGCGTTGCTGGCGGGTGAAATCGCTCGCCTTGAAGGTCGATTGCTGGAGGCCGAACATGGCTACGAGCAGGCGATCGAACTGGCGCAGCGCAGCGGCTTCCTGCAGATCGAAGCATTGGCCAACGAGCTCGCCGCGCGCTTCTATCAACACCGTGGGTTGCAAAAGATTGCCCGGGTCTATCTGCAGGATGCCCGCTACGGCTACCAGCGCTGGGGTGCCGAGGGCAAGGTTCGACAACTGGAGGCCGAGCACCCGTTTCTGCGGGTCGAAAAACCGCTGCCCGGTCCCACCAGTACCATCGCGACACCGGTCGAGCATCTGGACTTGGCCACCGTGCTGAAGGTGTCGCAAGCGGCCTCCAGTGAAATCGTCCTCGAAAAGCTGATCGACATGATCATGCGCACGGCGATTGAACAGGCCGGCGCACAGCGCGGCGTGCTGATCCTGACGGAGCAGGGCGAGCAGCGGATCGTCGCCGAGGCAACTACCCGCGATGACACCACTCACTTGGATCTGCACGATGCGCCGGTGGCGACGAAGCTGCTGCCGGAGTCGGTCCTCAACCACGTGCTGCGCACCCAGGAAAATCTGGTGCTGGATGATGCTTTGGGCGAACCATCGTTCGCTGCCGATCCGTACGTTCGCCAGCATCGCGCGCGCTCGGTACTGTGCCTGCCGTTGCTCAATCAGGCGAAGCTGATCGGCGCGCTGTACCTGGAAAACAACCTGACGTCACGGGTATTCAGCCCTTCGCGGATCGCCGCGCTCAGGCTGGTCGCTTCACAGGCAGCGATCTCGCTGGTCAATGCGCGCCTGTACCGCGATGTCGCCGAGCGCGAGGTAAAAAGCCGTGAGAGCGAGCAGCGTTATCGCGAGATACAGGCGGAGCTGGCCCATGCCTGCCGCGTTGCGACGATGGGGCAGCTCGCGGCCTCGATTGCTCATGAAGTCAGCCAGCCGCTGGCCTCGACACTGGCCAGCGCCCAGGCTGCCTTGCGCTGGTCGGGTGCCGCGCCACCGAACCTTGAGGAGACTCGCCTGTGCCTGGAGCGCATCGTCAAGGATGCCCATCGGGGCAGTGAGGTGCTGGATCGCATTCGCGGGCTGATTCGCAAGGCCCCTCAGCCGAAGGAGCCGGTCAACTTCAACGAGGTGATTGGCGAGGTCATCGAGATCACCCAGAGTCAGGCGCAGAAGGGTGGAGTGCTGGTGGAGGCGCAGATGGCGTCCGGTTTGCCACGAGTTGATGGCGACCGGGTCGAGCTGCAACAAGTGGTGCTCAACCTGGTGATGAACGCGCTGGAAGCCATGAGCGGTGCAGGCGTCATCAAGGGAGTGCTGCGTATCTGCACGCAGACCAATGAAGCGGGGCAGGTGTGGGTTTGTGTCAGCGATTCGGGACCGGGTTTCGGCGCGCATTCGATCGGGCAGTTGTTCACGCCGTTCTACACCACCAAACCCACGGGGCTGGGCATGGGGCTGTCGATTTGCCGCTCGATCATCGAGACCCATGGCGGCCAATTGTGGATCGAGGCCAATCAGCCGTGCGGTGCGATCGTCCAGTTTGTTCTGCCGGCCGATGCCGTACTGCTTCCGTAATCACAAAAAAAGGCGCCCGCCAAAATAACCGTGGCGGGCGCCTGGGAGTGCGCAGCAGTAGAGTGATCGTGGAGCGTCGGGGGATCAGGCCACCGGAATCAACGGGTCGGCAGCGGCCAGTGCGGTTGCACGATCGGCGGCCGGTGGGTAAATCCATACGGTGTTGATCTGGGTCTTGAGGTCTTTGGCTTCTTGCCCGACCAGTTTCAATTGGCGGTCCCAGCCTTCGGTGAACACCGCGCCCCAGGCCCCGAGGTCAAGGCAGGTCACGTACTTGGGCTGGCTGTAGGTCATCGGTGCGATGCCGATCAGGTCAGCCGCCACGTTGTTGCCGGCATAACGGCCCAGGCAAATGGCGTGCTGGCAGGACATTGCAGCGTAGTTTCCGAGATCATCCGTGGCGGCATAAGCCACATCGCCGGCGGCGAAGACATCCACGTGCCCTAGCACTTTCAGGTTGCCGTCGACATGCAGACGACCCTGCGGATCACGGCTGCCAGGCACCTGTTCGGTGAGCGGGCTGGCGCGGAAACCAACAGTCCAGACGACGGTGTTGGACTCGATCCGTTTGCCGTCGGCCAGGGTCACGCCGCCGGCATCCACCGAGGCGACCGAGGCGTTGACTATCCATTCAATGCCCAGCTCTCGAGACGCTTCGACAATGGACGGGCGAATGCCGTCACCCATGGTCGCGGCGATTTGCGGCGCGCGATCCACCACGATGACTCTGATCTGCGCATCGTCACCCAGTGCGGCACGCAGGCGGGCCGGCATTTCGGTGGCGGTTTCGATCCCGGTAAAACCGCCACCGGCGACCACCACGGTATTTCGCGCAGCGCTCGGCGGCTGGTTCTTCAAGGACTTGATATGGGCTTCGAGGCGGGCGGCTTCTTCGATCTGATCGACGTCGAAGGCGTGTTCGATCATGCCCTTGAGCGGTGGGCGAATCACGCGACTGCCGGCGGCCAGTACCAGTCGGTCATAGCTCAGTGTGCCTTGGGTGCCGAAGGCATCGCTGTAGGTCACTTGCTTGCTGGCGGTGTCGATGCTGTCGGCGATGCCTTTGACGAATTTCACGCCGACCGCATCGAACAGTTCACCCAGCGGCGCCTTCATGTTGTGGACATCCGGCTCGTAGAAACGCGGGCGGATGCGCAGTTCTGCCTGGGGCGCGAGGACGGTGATCTGCACGTCGTTACGATCATGCTGGTCCAGCAGACGTGCGGCGCTCAAGGCGCTCCAGACTCCACCAAACCCTGCGCCTATCACTAAAATGTGCTGTTTCATCGGATGACTCCTGAGGAAATTCTGATCGTTGAACGGCTTGTCTGTTCACGCGTGACCGTCTCCCGGTCTGCACGAAAATGGTTGTTGTGAACAACCGCAGAACCGGTTCGATTCGCTGGAGTTGATGC
Organism: Pseudomonas sp. RIT778; assembly: GCF_019718735.1. Taxonomy (NCBI): domain Bacteria; kingdom Pseudomonadati; phylum Pseudomonadota; class Gammaproteobacteria; order Pseudomonadales; family Pseudomonadaceae; genus Pseudomonas; species Pseudomonas sp. RIT778. Next base: position 35,676 of record NZ_JAIHBA010000014.1, read on the forward strand.
TATCGGGGAAGGCGCGCCGGGACACTTCTACATAGGGTCAGTGCCGACATGCTTAGGTGTGAGGTGGGGTATACACAGGTATAGGTAGAGGGCCGTCAAACGGGCCGATTGAACGCACTTTCGATGCAGGTGATGAGTTCGCCGCAAGGGAAAGGTTTGGGGAAGTAGGCGAGCGGCTCGGGGAATGCTGCGTCGACCTGTGGCGGTGGCCCTTGATAGCCAGTGATGAAAATGATCGGGATGCGGATGCCTCGGGCGCACAGTGCGTCGTACATCTGGATGCCGGACAGGCCGGGCATCTGGATGTCCGAGATGATGCAGCCGGGGCGGGGCGGTGCAGTCATCGCCAGAAAAGCCTCCGCGTTCGGGTACAACTGCACGGTGTAGCCGTGCGAACGCAACAGGCTGTCCAGCGCCATGCGCACGGATTCATCATCATCGACAACCGAAACAACAGCGGTGTGGGACATTGCTTTACCAGGGCTGATCTCGGGTAGCCCGTCAAGGACGCCCGCCATTCCCGCACCATACGCCGCTCGGTCCGGCGGCGTACTTATACGTGTGTATAGCGACAGTGTTTGAACTTCTCCGAGCCCGGTGCCATTGCAGCGTGTAGCTTCAGCGGGAGAACCGGCTGCGGTATTCCCGGGGCGAAACCGAGAGGTGGCGGTAAAAGGTGTCGCGCATGCGTTCTTCGTCGCCGAACCCGCACAGCAGAGCGATCTGGTCGATGTTGCGCTGGGAGTCTTCGAGCATCCGCCGCGCGGCTTCCAGGCGAAACAGCTCGAGTGCCTTGGCCGGCGTGCGACCGACCTTGCGCTTGTAAACCCGCGCGAAATTGCGCGGGCTCATCTGCGCCTGGCGGGCCAGGGATTCAACGTTCAGGCGGGTGTCGCCGAGGTTTTCGCTGATCCACAGGTGCAATTCGTCGAAGCAGCCTCTGTCGTCGATCTGCGATTGCAGCAACTGGCTGAACTGCGCCTGACCGCCGGGACGCTTGAGAAAAACCACCAACTCCCGCGCCACTTGCAACGCGACCGCACGGCCGCAATCGGCCTCGACCAGCGCCAGCGCCATGTCGATTCCGGTGGTGACCCCGGCGGAAGTCCAGACTTTGCCTTGCTGGATGTAGATCGCATCAAGGTCGACATCGACACTCGGAAAACCACCTTTGAGCATGTCGCACATTCCCCAGTGGGTGGTCGCGCGCAATCCTTCCAGCAGCCCGGCCTGGGCCATTAGAAAGGTGCCGCTGCACACCGAGGCGGTGCGTCTGGCGTTGACTGACGCCGCGCGCAGCCAGTCCACCAGTGCAACATTGTCGAGCATGGCCTGACGGATGTTCGGCGCACCGGGCACGATCAGCGTATCGATCGCGGTTTCGTCAAAGGTGTGCAGGGGCAGGGTGTCGACCGACAGCCCTTCGGCAGTAGTGATCAATCCGCCTTCGAGACTTGCGGTGTGTATCGCGTAGCCAGGCAAGCCGCGTTCAGCCCTGGCTTTGGACGCTGCCCAGAACACGGTCTGCGCGCCGGTCAGGTCCAGCAAGCCCATTTGCGGATACGCCAGGAACACCAGGGTGCGCGGTTGCGCGAGCAAACAGGTGAGCGGGTCGGGTTGGAGAAGAATCGAGTTCATGACTGCTTTGAAGGCTGGGTGACCGCCAGTTTTCGACGATCCGGTGTGCCGTAGTGTCCGCGTTTGCGGACAGGAGCGCGAATATACATTGGTATGGGGCACAGTCTCTTTAGCGCCGGTCGTACTCGCTCAATCCGGCGCAAACCCTATACCCGCGTATGGTGTTGGCCGTCGTGGTCGCGATGCACACTCGATTTCAAGGAGCGCTATTTCGCTCTTGCGGCATTCCTCCGAGAAATCCTGACTCAGCCAAAAGGAAAGCGACCATGTCTACCTATCTGAACCACTCCCAACAAACCAGCACAGCCACCAGCCTGCCGTTCACCTCGAACTTCGGTCAGGCGCAGGAGCTGGTGCCTTCGCGCTACGCACTGCGGGTCGGCGACATCGACGTGGTGGTGATCAGCGATGGCGTGCTGCCGCTGCCGACCTCGACCATGTCGACCAATGCCGATCCGCAGGCTCGCGCCGCGTGGTTCAAGGACATGTTCCTGGGGCCGGACGCGTTCGACTGGGCACTCAACGTGCTGGTGGTGCGCAGCGGCGAGCAGATCATTCTGGTCGACGCCGGACTGGGCGGGCAGTTTCCCGGTTTCCCTCGGGCCGGTCAGTTACCGAAGCGACTGGATGCGGCCGGCATCGATCTGGCAGCCGTGACCGACATCGTGATCACCCACATGCACATGGACCATGTCGGTGGTCTGCTGGTGGATGAAGTGAAGAGCCGGCTGCGTCCTGACGTGCGCATCCACGTGTCGGCGAAAGAGGTCGAGTTCTGGGAGACGCCGGACTTCACCCAGACCGTCATGCCGGCGCCGGTGCCTGACGTTTTGCGCGCGACGGCCAATCAGTTCATCAACGATTACCGCCGCCAGGTGCGCACCTTCGACGATGAATACGAAGTGGCGCCGGGTGTGGTGGTCAAGCTGACGGGTGGACATACGCCGGGGCACAGCATTGTCTACGTCAACTCGGGTGGCGAACGCCTGACCTTCGCCGGCGACGCCTTGTTTCCGGTGGCCTTCGAGCACCCGGAATGGCACAACGGTTTCGAGCATGATCCTGAAGAGTCGGTGCGTGTTCGGGTGCGCCTGATGCGCGAGGCGGCGGCGAGCGGTGAGTGGTTTGTCGCCACCCACCTGCCGTTCCCGTCGGTGGGCCGAGTGGCGGTCGATGGTGATGCGTTCCGCTGGATCGCAGCGTTCTGGGATTACTGATCGGCTGTCGGCGGCCCGGCTGCATTCGGCCGGGCTCGATAGAAATCAGGCCCCGCAAGTGGTGAACTTGCGGGGCCTTTTTTTGCTTTGAGGTTTATCGGTCGGGCAGGGCTGCGGCTTTTTTGGGGGTCAACGTCCGCGCATCAGCGCCTGCTCGATGCAGGCCAGCAGTGCCTCGGTATGGAAGGGTTTGGAGAAATAGCCTTCCGGCGTCTTCACACGGGCGCTGAACTCGGGGGGCAGGCCTGGCTTGCCGGTGATGAAGATCGTCGGAATGTGGATCTTCCTGGCCGCCAGTGCCTCGTACATTTCGACCCCGCACATGCCGGGCATCTGAATGTCCGAAATCAGACACCCGGTCTGCTCTGGCGCGCTGGATTCAAGAAATGCCAAAGCGCTGGTGAAAGTCTTGACTGTATAACCGCAAGACCGCAGCAAACTGTCCAGTGAAACCAGAACAAGTTCGTCATCATCGACAACTGAAATAATAGCTGAGTTGAACATGGGGTAAACCTTGCGTCTTTTGCGGGTGGCTGTAGCGCCCGCCATACTTGCAAGATACGCTTTCAAAAATTGTGGAATAGTATACGTGCGTATGTTTGGTTGGTTTTTTGTTAGTTGCGAAAGTTAATCAATTATTCAGGAAACAAGTGGTTGTTGATTAACGAAAGAAAATAACCGTTATGCCGAGTGCAGGCCTCGAAAAGTTGCCGGCTGGCGTAGTCGTTGTTGGCAATTGCGCTGGCGCGACAGTCACGGAACAAGGCGTCGGCGGCCCGTAGCGTTCGTAGGGCGCGATCGATGCCTTTCAGGCAGTCGGCGAAACACAAAAGCTCTGCAGCGTCATTGAGACGGTAAAGCGCGTCACGCTGGGCATGGCCGCCCAGGTCTGTGATGCCGGTGACGAGGAAGTCGGCGTATCGGGTATTGGCATTCAGCAATCTGCGCAACAGTGTCTGCACCGGCAAAAAGCTGACGGTCCGCAATGTCTGCTGGCTGTGTCTGAGTCGCGCCAGAATGCCCAGCGTAGCGCCCAGGGTCTGGGTCAACGCGTCGATGATCTCCACGCGCTCAGCGGTTGATAACGAGGTGTGCGTGCCATAGCGGCTGACGCAGGGCGGGTGACTGACAGGATACAGTGTGTGCGGTGCGTTCATGACCACCGTCTCCGGCTAGCGCTCGGGCGCGATTGAATGTTGTGATTGCAGCAGCGGACTCCATTGCTCCTGGTTGTCCGGGCGCCGGTAGTAAACAACCATGCGCCGGGCGACCTGCATGGCCAGATCGCGACCGTTGTCGGCCTCGACCAGCGCCAGCGCCAGATCGATCCCCGCACTGACGCCGGCGGAAGTCCACACCGATTCCTGGCGGACGAAAATCGCTTCGCGATCCAGTTCGACCTTGGGGTACAGCCGCTCGAACATGTCAGCCATCAACCAGTGTGTCGCCACGCGCAGGCCATCGAGCAAACCAGCCTGGGCCAGGAAAAAAGCGCCGCTGCACACCGACGTCGTTCGGTCGGCTGTGGCTGAGGTGACGCGCAACCAGTCCACCAGTGGCGCGTTGTCGAGCATGGCCTGGCGGATGGACGCCGAGCCCGGAACAATCAGCGTATTGATCGGCTCGTCGCTTAGCTCATCCAGCCGCCGGGTTTGCACCACCAGGCCTTCGCCGGTCCGCACCGGCCCGCCTTGCAGGCTCGCGGTGTGCAAGGCATAACCGGGCAAACCGAGTTGCGCCAGTCTGCAGGTCGCCGCCCAGAACACGGTCTGGGCACCGGTCAGATCCAGCAGGCCCATTTGCGGGTACGCGACGAAAACAACGGTACGGCCTGATTGCGGGGTTTCGGGTCCAGCGCCAGGGTTTGTACTTTCGATAGGCAATGCTGATCTCCATATCGCCGGCCGGCGACATCAGGGGTGGATGACGGTCATTGATCGTGTTCGGGCGCAGCCAATGGAATCGCAAACACAAACTGCGTGCCGACGCCCTCGGTGCTGTTGACCCAGATGCGCCCGCCGTGGAATTCAATGATCGAGCGGCAGATCGAGAGCCCCATTCCCAGGCCCGTTGGCTTGGTCGTGAAGAACGGATCGAACAGTGAAGGCAGGATGTCTTCGGCAATGCCGACGCCGGAGTCGGCGATTTCAAGCACGGCCTCGTTGTGCAGGAGCGAGGTGGTGATTCGCAGCGTCCGGGCCCGTTCATGCACGTTGGCCATGGCCTGGCAGGCGTTGATGATCAGATTGATGATGACTTGCTGCAGCTGCACCCGGTCGCCTTTGATCAGTGCGCTGCGAGTGCCCAGTTGGGCGTGCGGGCGAACCTCATGGAAGCAGATGTCATGCTGCATCAGCGTCAGCGAGTCACTGACGATGTCGTCGAACACTTCGACATTGCGCTGCACCTCGCTGTGGCGCGACAAGGCCCGGATACAGGCGATGACATCGGAAACCCGGACGGAGTTTTGAATGATTCGATCCAGCGAACGGCGCGCTTCTTCCAGGTTCGGCTCGGGACGGTTGATCCAGCGCTTGCAGGATTCGCCGCTGGTGATGACCGCCGCCAGCGGCTGATTGATTTCGTGGGCAATCGACGCGGCCAGTTCGCCCATCGACGTCAGGCGCGTGACGTGGGCGAGGGTGGCTTGCGAGTGAAACAGCGCCTCTTCGGACTGTTTGCTGGCGGTCACGTCCATCAGCGCCCCGGCGTATTCCGTGCGCCCGCGATGCCTGGGCATGGGGCTGGCGATCATCTGTACATGCTTGATCCGGCCATCGGGCATGACCAGCCGATGCTCTGCTTCGATCAGCTCCTGCCGGCGCGCGAACTGGTCCAGCACCTGATCGATCACCGGCAAGTCATCCGGATGGGTGCGTGACTTGACCAGGGCGAGTGTCGGGGGGACGTTCGGCGGATACTCGAAAATGCGCGAGGACTCCTCCGACCATGACAAGGACACGCTGACGTTCTTGTCGATGATGAAACCGATGCTGCCGGTGTGACTGAGCTTCTGTGCGCCGAGAAAGAACGCTTCCTTGCGCCGCAGCGTTTCAGTGGCGCGTTTGCTGCGCAGTGCCAGCAGGGAGATGGTCGTCAGCGCGATCACGCACCTGACGAATCCGGCGATGCCCCGGTGATCGCGATAGCCTTCGTCGACCAGGAAGTCGGCAGTCAGCAGCGTGAGGCAACCCAGCGCGACGGCCAGGAATACCGGAACCGGGAAGATGTTCGCGGACATGAACACCAGCGTGATGTAGAACAACGTCGGTGCAACATCCAGGTCAAGGTACGCGTTGGTGATATAGATCATGCTGCCGACCGCAATGGCGGCCAGCCAGGCGAAGGCGTCTGAGCAAAGAAGTTGTGCGCGACGTTTGATGATAGACATTTATTCTTCCAGATTTTTGCTATCGGACGGCAGGTCGTGTTCTCTCGATGAAGCAGGCAAACGCTATGAAAGGCGTATTAATGAAGAGATTGAAAAGTCTGAAGTTGTTTTTCAGGCATGACGGTTGTTGGCGACTGTCGGTCATTCACCAATCGTTGTATTGAGTAATGTTTATTTGAATAAAGATGTTATTCGAAGACTTATTCTCTGGCACCGCTGCATTGGGTCAATCGAAGTATGACTGTGTATGAAAGGGATATACCTAAGTGTTAGTTGCGCCGGGTCTGTCGATGGCTTGTCTGATGGCGCAAGCATGCGCCATCCCGGCAATCCTGAGCCGTGCCGTATCGGTTCATAAGGTCACCGATTGACAGGCTGCGCCGCGATGACTTCGGCCATGCGCACCAGGTCGGCAAAAGAGCGCGCGCCCATTTTGCGCATGGCCTGGCCCCGGTGGATCTTCACGGTGATTTCACTGAGGCCGATTTCCCCGGCGATCTGCTTGTTCATCAGGCCCGAGGCTGCCAGCGCCATGACCGTCTGCTCACGGGGTGTCAGCGTCCCATGGCGTGCGCGCAGCTCATCGGCATGTCGCCCGGACTCGCGACGCTGCTTGTCCCGCGAGTGCGCGGCACACACTGCATCGATCAGGTCCTGCTCGCGAAACGGTTTGGTCAGGAAGTCCACCGCGCCGGCTTTCATGGCGCGCACCGTCATGGCGATATCGCCGTGTCCGGTGATGAACACGATCGGCACGTTGATGCCGGCGGCGGCCAGTTCACTCTGGAAATCCAGGCCGCTGCTGCCTTGCAGGCGCACGTCGAGCACCAGGCAACTGACGGTGTCCGGACGCTGATACTTCATGAATTCGGCGACCGACCCGAACAGTTCGACCTTAAGGCCAATGGAGCGCAACAGGCTGCCGAGGGATTCGCGCAGCGCTGCATCGTCGTCGACGATGAATACCACCGGCTCGCTGGGGGTGTTGCTGATGGGATTGTTGTTCATTGCTTTTTTCCCAAGAGTTATGACGTTGTGGGTCTCGTCGTGGTATCGGCGAGGACCCATCAAGAATATGCGAATCCCTCGGCACGGGGGCCTGTGTTTGCTCGTTCAAGTTTATGCCCGACCAAAGGCACGGTCATGCTGCAGGTGTGGGCGGGGGAGCAGATAAACGGTTCAGCATCGTAGTGGCGCGGCACTCCGTCAGCTAGGACAAAAAACCCGAAAAAACCGCCATCGCAGCGGTCTTTTCGCGGCCGGATACAGCCACCCGTATCAAACGGTTCATACGCAAGTATCAAAACACTCACCTAACGCATGATCTCGCTGACCCCAAGTACCACAGACGCCCGGCAGGCTCGCCCTTAACCTTTATGAGCTCTCCGTCGATCTCAATGGCCGCGTGCCGGGTGGTGAACTTCATGAACAGAAATGAACTCCGTCGTGTCGACATCCATCTGCTGGTGGTCTTCGAGACGCTGATGCATGAGCGCAATGTCAGCCGGGTCGGCGAGAAGTTGTTTCTCGGTCAACCGACCATCAGTGCGGCGCTGGGGCGTTTGCGCGTGCTTTTCGACGACCCGTTGTTCGTGCGCGCGGGGAGGGTGATGGAGCCGACGGCGCGAGCCGAGGAGATTTTCGCCAATCTGACGCCGGCGCTGGATGGCGTGGTCGCGGCGTTGAGCCGTTGCCAGCCGTTTGATCCGGGCACCAGCGAGGCGACCTTTCAGGTCGGCCTGTCCGACGATGTCGAATACGCGCTGCTCCCGCGACTGCTGCGCCAACTGCGTATCGAGGCGCCGAACATTGCCTTGGTGGTGCTGCGGGTCGATCAGCAGCAGATGTCACAGCGGCTGTTCAATGGCGAGATCTCTCTGGGGATCAGCCCTACGCTTGATCTGCCGGCCAACGCCCGACGCAAGAGTCTGCGGTCGATCCGGCCGATGCTTTTGCGCTCGGACATGCGTCCGGGACTGCTGGCGCTCGATGAATTCTGCGAGCGACCGCACGCCATCGTGTCGTCCATGGGTAAGGCCAGGGATGACACCGACCACGCGCTGGACCTGCTCGGGCGTCGGCGCAAAGTGGTGCTGGCAGTGCCGCAGTTCAGTGCCTTGCCAAGGTTGTTGGCGCAGAGCGACATGCTGGTTATCGTGCCGGATTACGTGGCCAGGGCCATGGCCTCGGTTCAGGGTATCAGGGCCGAACCGGCCCCTCTGTTGCTGCCATCGCGGGAGCTTTCCATGGTCTGGCGTGCCGCTGCGCACAACGATTGCGCTCAGCGTTGGCTGCGGTCGCGTTGCCAGGCATTTTTCGGCACGCCGATCGAGTTGCAGGTAGTGCCCACGCTGCGCCCGGCGTTGCCCGTCGATCAGGCGTTGATGATGGCGCGGTAGATAACTGCAACGGCTGTGTCATTCGCCCAATAAAAAAGCTCCGACTTGATCGGAGCTTTTCTTTTTACGGGGTTTTACGCGGCTTGCCGTAGGGGCGCGGACCCGGCACATCACGCATTGATGAACGCCAGAAGGTCCGCGTTGATGGTGTCGCCGTTCGTGGTGCACATGCCATGGGGCAGGCCGGGGTAGGTTTTCAGCGTGCCGTGCTTGAGCAGTTTGATGGACAGATGGGCCGAATCCGCGATCGGCACGATCTGGTCATCTTCGCCGTGCAACACCAGGGTCGGCACATCGATGTTTTTCAGGTCATCGGTGAAGTCGGTTTCGGAGAACGCACTGATGCAGTCGTACTGTGCCTTGATCCCGCCGTTCATGCCCTGACGCCACCAATTTTCGACGATCGCCTCAGACACTTTCGCACCTGGGCGATTGAAGCCGTAAAACGGGCCGCTCGGGAAATCACGATAAAACTGGCTGCGGTTCTGCGCGAGTGCTTTGCGCAGTCCGTCAAACACTTCCATTGCAAGGCCGCCGGGATTTTTTGCGGTGCGCAGCATGATGGGTGGCACAGCACCGATCAGCACGGCCTTGGCCACCCGGCCGCGACCATGCCGCGCGACATAGCGCGCCACTTCACCACCGCCGGTGGAGTGGCCGATGTGCACGGCGTTGCGGATGTTCAGGTGCGCCATCAACTCGGCAACGTCGGCGGCGTAGGTGTCCATTTCGTTGCCCGTGGCGGTCTGCGAAGAGCGACCATGGCCACGTCGATCATGGGCGATGACGCGAAAGCCCTTGCTGAGGAAAAACAGCATTTGCGCATCCCAGTCATCACTGGAAAGGGGCCAGCCGTGATGGAAAACGATCGGCTGGCCCTGGCCCCAGTCCTTGTAGAAAATCTGCGTGCCATCTTTGACGGTAAGCATTCCCGAGCCACTGCCGTTGCCGGCGCTTTTGCTGACCCCTGACGCGGATGCCGGTGTCTGCTGCGTCGCCAGCGCCGGTAATGCCACCGCCAGGGTCGCGGCCATGGCCCCCGTCGTGATCAAGCCACGACGCGTGGTTCCGTTTTTCTCGTCAGTCATTTTGAACACCCATTGAGTTATTGAAGTCGCACAGGCGGCGCAAGGCTGCTGCCCTGGCCGAAGGCAATCTTTGGGCAAAGGAAAGCCGCTGAATACCAGACATGGGTTTTCGAAATTAACGCTTTGGTATGTAGGTGTGGCGGGAGGAATCTTGGCGGGGTTGGCGCGTCCCTGCGCCCGGACAGCTTAGAAGGTGTATTTGGCCGTCAACATCATGTTGCGCGGCGTGCCATAGCTGTCGCCGCCGTAGCTGACGGAGTTGGCGATGGTGGAGTAGTACTTGCGGTCGAAGATGTTGTTGGCGTTGAGTTGCAGGTCGAGGTTGTCATTGACCCGGTAGCCGGCCATCAGGTCGGTCACGGCGTACGCGCCTTGCTTGAGTCGGTAGTTGCCGCCATCAAGCAGTTCGATGTCGTTGTACATGCGGCTCTGCCAGGAGATGTTGCCGCCCACGCGCAGTTTTTCCAGCGGGCCCTGGAAGTTGTAGCCGGTGGTCAGTTTGAACAGGTGTTCCGGCGTGTCGGTGTCGAACTGCTTGTTGACGTTCTGCGGGTTCTCCGCGTCTTTGATGGTATGCGTGCGGGCGTAGGTGTAGCCGCCGCCGATCTGCCAGTTGTCGGTGAGCGCGCCTTGCAGTTCGAAGTCGATACCCTGGCTGCGGATCTCGCCGGAGGCCTCATAGCAGGAAGACTGCGGGCAGTTCGGCACGAACACTTGTACCGCGCGGTTTTCCTGATCGACACGGAACACGGCGAGGCTGGCGTTCAGCGCGCCGCCCAGGTATTCGCCCTTGATGCCGACCTCGTAGTTCTTGCCCACGATCGGCTTGACCGGGTTACCCGAGGTGCCCTTGTTGCTCTGCGGGGTGAAGATGTCGCTGTAGCTGGCGTATACCGAATGATGGTCGTCCAGCTCGTAGATCAGGCCGGCGTAGCGGGTGACGTTGCGGGTGACTTTGTAGTCGCCGTCACCATCGCGGTTGTCGTAGTCGTACCAGTCCAGACGTCCGCCGAGGATCAGCTTCAGCGGGTCGGCCAGGCTCAGGCGGGTGGTCAGGTACACGCCGTCCTGAGTGGTGACTTCACGCCCGTTGTCGGTGTGGACGAAGTCCGGTTTGCCGGCGTTGATCGGCCAGTTGGTGTCGTACGGCGAGTAGTTGTGGGTGGTCAGGTCGTAGATGCGTTTGCTGGCGCCTACCACCAGTTCATGGCTACGTCCGAAGGCTTCGAACGGGCCGCTGAAGAAGGCGTCCAGACCGGCCTGGTTTTCATCGGCCTTGGACTGGTAAACCGTGCGGGCCAGGGTGTTGTTGACCCAGCGCGACTGGTACGAGCCGGAGAACAGTGCGTTCTGCTCGGAATAGTTGGCGTTGACCTGCAGCTTCCAGTCGTTGGCCAGTTGCTGACGGATCTCGGCGAATACGGTGTTGATCTCTTGATCTTTGTCTTCCCAGGAAGTGCCGGGGTTATACGAGCGCGGCAGGTCGAGGTGATGGCCGTCGAGGCCGATCATTGATGAACCCCAAAAGTAGTTGGTCCTGTCCTTTTGGTGCGAGAAACCGAGGGTCAGGGTGGTGTCGTCGCTCAGATCGGCTTCGGTGACGGCGTAGAACAGGTTGTGTTGCTCGTCGACGTCATCGATGAAGCTGTTGGCGTCGTGGTAGGACGTGACCACCCGGCCGCGCAGTGTGCCGCTGTCGTTGAGCGGGCTGGAAGCATCGAGCTCGCCGCGATAGTTGTCCCAGGTTCCGGCGGCGCCGGTCAGGGTGACGCGCTGCTCGGCCAATGGCCGTTTGCGCACCAGGTTGATCGCCGCCGAAGGGTTGCCGGCACCGGTGACCAGACCGGTCGCGCCCCGAACGACTTCAACCCGATCGAACATCGCCAGATTCGGCTGGGAGCCGACGTTCACGCCGTTGTATCCACTCGGAATGCCGTCGTACATCAGGTTGTCGATGTCGAAACCGCGGGCTTTGTAGGACTGCCGGCCGGGGCCGTTGGAGTAGTCGAGGAACAGCCCTGGCGTGGCGTTGACCACGTCGTTGATGCTGGTCATCGCCTGATCGTCCATGCGCTGGCGAGTGATGACGGTGACGGCTTGCGGGGTTTCGCGCAGGGTCAACGGCAGTTTGGTGGCGGTGGCCATGGTGCCGGTGGTGTAGGAGTCGGAGCCTTCGGTGGTGCTGCCCAACTGGGTGGATGTGATGGCGGTCGCGCCGAGTTCGAGGGTGGCGGGCGGGGCAGAGTCTTGCGCCTCGCGGGTTTCATCGGCCAGCGCCGGGGTCATGACGGCCATGCAGATGGCCATGGACAGGAGATTGCGTGACGGGTTGAAACGACTCTGCGAGGTGGGGCGCGACATTGAGGCTTCCTGATTTTAAATAGCAAACAAAGAGCAGTTGAGAATCATTGCCAATAATTGTGTCAGGGTTTTTTACAGCGACAAAGCGATTCGTGAAAAAAATGTGAAATCGCGCAACGGGAGAGGGCGATGGGCTGGAGTCGTTATGGAACCGCTCAAGCACGGACGTTGCAGCACAGCCAACCGAAAAGCCGTTTGTCAGTTTCCAATGCAAACCAACGGGTTGGCGTCTATTTTTGTGGCCGGGTCAGCCAAATGACAGGAGAAATTCTGAAGTCATTGAAGCGAATTCGAACTGGCCCCGTGACGTTGATTTCAGGATGGATCTTGAATGAGGCGCGGAGCGTCGCCCAGGCGATGCGCAACGGAAACCCGCGCCTTTTAACTCGTTAAGGAGAACGCAGATGGCAATCAGCCGAGTCACCGAAACAACCGATAAAACAGCGCTGGTCCAAGCCGAGGTGTACCGCTGGTACAACCTCTTTTTCCCGTGGTCGCGCGGCGTGGCTTCCCAGTCGGAAGACGCGATAAAGCCTTTGTACGAAGCCCTGGCGAACGATTTCCGGGTGGTGCTCACGGACGGTCAGATCATGGACCGGGAGAACTACTGGGAGCGCCTTTGGGGCCTGCACGGCAAGCGTGCCGGAAGCCCCGAATCGCACATCATCAATCTCTCGATCACGCCACTTCCCGGTGACTGCTTCCTGACGGTTTTCGACCTGGTCAAGAACGGGATCACCAAGAAAAAAGTCGACTCGGCGCTGATGCGCCTCGACCCGGATTCACCGTCGGGAATCTCGTGGATTTACGTCCACGAAAGCGAGCACGAGACGTCGTTCGCGTAAATCATTCAATGACCGTTCGCTCCTCTGGTTATTTGAACCGCAGGAACGGCATCGCTCCAACCCTGTAAAAAAAACCGCCCGAAGCCGTGCATCGGGCGGTTTGCAGGATCAAACAGGGTTGATTCAGATCAACCGCAGGTTTACGTCGATGTTGCCGCGAGTGGCCTTTGAGTAAGGACAGGTCTGATGCGCAGCGTCCACCAGCGCTTGAGCAACCGAAGGCTCCAGCCCCGGCAGGCTGACAATCAAGCGCGCCTGAAGAAAGAATGCATCGCCGGCCTTGCCCAGATCGATTTCGGTTTCGACCGCCACATCCGCCGGAAGCCTGATCTTCTGTGCCGCGGCTGCCTTGCCCATGGCGCCGATGAAGCAGGCCGACCAACCGGCTGCCAACAGTTGTTCCGGATTGGTGCCGCTGCCATTTGAACCGGGTGGCGAGAGCTTGATGTCCAGGTTGCCGTCCGAACTGCGCGACGCGCCATCGCGCCCGCCAGTGGTGCGAGTCTTGCCGGTGTACAGCACGGTGTCGAGTTGATTGATCATGGAAATACCTGCCTGAGTGATGGTTGATGTCGGACAGTGAAGGTTCCGATGGCTCACACTTTTGCATTGGCATGTACCCGGGATGTGTCGTGCAGCGGCGTTTTTGTATCGCTCTGTAGCCTGGCCTGGACATCGGGGACGCGGCAGGCCATTGGTTCCTGTCGTTTATCACGTGGCGATACGCATTGATGGCGTACAGAGGTCGCTGTGCATTGCGCAATAGGGCAGGCTTGCGTCTGCCTGCCTCTTTCGCGATCCGGGCGGATAACCGTTCCCCGCGTCTGCGTCAAAGTGCGGGATTTACCCAGTGCGACGCGTGCGGCTGGCATCTTTGGAAGGTGGGCAGCCAAACTGGCGACTGTATTCCCGGCTGAATTGCGACGGGCTTTCGTAGCCCACACGATAACAGGCGCTCGCCACGTCCAGCCCTTCGCCGAGCAACAGACGGCGGGCTTCCTGCAGGCGCAGTTGTTTCTGATATTGCAGCGGGCTCATGGCCGTCACTGCCTTGAAGCGATGATGCAATGTGGAGTTGCCCAAATTGGCGACCCGGGCGAGTTCTTCGATGCGCAAGGGTTGGGTGTAGTGGTTGTTCAACCAATCGATTGCCCGCGTTACCCGGCGCGTTTGCGAGTCGCCGAGGGCAAGCTCATACAGACGACGGCCGTGCATGCCGCGTAGAAGGCGGTAATACAGCTCCCGCAGGGCCAAAGGTGCCAGCATGCCGATGTCTTTCGGGGTGTCCAGCAGTCGGACCAGTCGAAGCATGGTTTCCAGCAGGGGCACATCGACCCTTTCAAGGAAAAGGCCCAATTCCGGCTCGTCCGGTACGCCCGAGGGCGGAGCGTCGGCGATGACCTGCGCAATTTCCGTGGCCTCGAAATCGAACCGGATACACAGGTAGGGCGATTCCGGACTGGCCTTCAGCACGCGCCCGGCAACCGGGAGCGTCACCGAGACCACCAGGTAACTGAGCGGGTCGTAGAGGTAATGATCATCACCCAGGCTGATCTCTTTTTGTCCTTGCACGATCAGGCAAAGTGCCGGTTTGTGCACGGTATGGATCAGCTCCGAAGGTGCATCGAAACGAATCACATGCAGCGGAGCTATGGCGGTCTCATAGATCCCGGGTGTGGTAAACCGTTGCGTCAGCAGGCGAACCAGTTCGTCACGGTAGATGGCGGTGTTCTGAAGGATGAAAGCATCGCTCTGTTCCATTTCAAGGCTCTCACAAGTGTTCATGAGCGTCTGCCCGGAACTGCCCGGGCAGACGATATTCACCCGACATCATGAAAGTACTCATTGCCGATACAGGATCATTCCGGCGTGATACAGCACGTCGTCATGAAAGTGGCCATCAGCGGTGAAGCCGGTGTCGTCCCAGTACTGGATGTAATCACCAACCAGTTCGTAGCGGCCCTGATAGGCGCTCTTGTTTTTACCACGGGCCTCGTCGTAACGACCAGTCGTCAGAAGCTCATGACGGATGAATCCATCCGCGGTGACCCACATGCCTGCGTAACGATGATCCTGAGTGGTTTGTCTGGCATTTTTCATCAGTTTTTCTCCTCTATTTTCAGACTCAGCCGATACGACCCAAAGCCGTGCGATCAGCGCCGTCTTCGGCAACGCGGAACCCTGGAGTGCGGTCACTGCCGCCTTCACTCACGCGCATGCCGGGAGTTCGATCAGCACCGTCAGCGGCCAGGTACAGGCCGGTCGAGGAAAGGTTGATCGCGCAGGCCACCATCGCGCCGATCAACAGTGAAAGGGAAAGCCGTTTTGCGTTTTTCATTGTTCAGTCCTCATTGACGTTGTTCATCTGAACGGCCTGCCGTGGCCTGTGTGTGCATCCGTTGCGTGCTTTCAGATTACGTAGCCGAGCGCAGCGGTGTTAGGACGAAACTGCCGCAGATTTGCCTGATCCTCTCGGGCTGGTCGGGCATGCCGTGCGGCGCGTTTGTGCTGCGGCTCAGCCGGCCGTGACAGTCATGCCTCCGTCGGCCATGACCACCGAACCGACCATGAAGCTGGCCCGATCCGAGGCGATGAACGCGACCACTTCGGCGATTTCTTCCGGTTGGGCGGCGCGGCCGATCGGCGCCGCTTCGCCATGTTGGGCGAGAAAGGCAGGGCCGTCGTCGACCACATTGTTGAGGATGTTGGTCACCACATCGCCGACACCGACAGCGTTGACGCGGATGCCGTGGCCAATGACCTCAAGCGCCAGGGTGCGCGTCAATTGGGCCAGCGCGCCTTTGGAAGCGGTGTAGGCGGCAATGGTGGGGAAGGCGAAATAGGAAGCGTAGGACGCGATGTTGACGATCGATCCGGACTTGTTGGGCATCATCGCTTTGACCGCCTCCCGGCTATGCAAAAAGGCCGCCGTGGCGTTGACCGCCTGAATGCGTTCCCAGTCTTCGCGGGTCATGTCGATGACCAGTTTGTTGATGATGATGCCGGCGTTGTTGACGAGAATGTCCAGCCGACCGAATTGCTCGACGGCCAGGGCGACCGCGCGTTCGGCTGCTCCGTCCTGAGTGATGTCTGCCACCAGGGGGATCAGGCCTGGGCGGGCCAGCGCTTCAACCTCAGGGTTTATATCTTCAGCAATGACCTGGGCGCCGCGGGCATGCAGCAGCAGTGCGATGGCCTTGCCGATGCCACTGGCCGCGCCAGTGACCAGCGCAACTTTACCGGCCACTTCGTTTGGGGTGCTGTTCTTGAAGTCGTTCATGATGTTCTCCAGCGATTTGATCGAGTAGCGACAAGCCGTGTTGGCGCCGGCGAGGCGCTGTCATCGGCGACAGGCCCACTGTCTCGCAGCGAAGCGAAGTCGGCTTTCGTGGGATTGCCCGCGCTGTCGGGGTTTTGCGCTGAATGTCAGTGAGGAAGGTTCGGTGCTCGATTCAATCCACGGCAAAAGCCCGATATCATCGAGCCGGTCTGCTGACGCGGTGTGCGGGCAAGCATCCAAGACCTGTCGGGCTTGGCACAGCCGAATCTGAAAAGGACGAGTTCATGGCAAATACCGGGCGTACCTCCCAGGAACAGATGTCGACATCTTCTCGAGACTTGCGCATCACCGGCGAGTCGATGGCTGAGTTCCTGCCAGGCGAACCGCAGGCGTTACCCTCGCGCCCGGAAATCACGGATGTTGTGATTCAGCTGTTCACCCATCGCAGTGTTACCGAACCCATTCTCGTGCCTGCAGTGGTGGAGCCGTTGCTCGTTCTGGTTCTGGCCGGGGCGGCCAGGGTGGAGGAGCGCGCATTGGGTGGCGAGTGGGAAGCTGCGCAGGTCAGTGCCGGCGATTTTTTCCTTACCAGTTCCGATGAGCCGTATGAAATGCGCTGGCAGACGCACGGAGGCGATACCTT
Organism: Pseudomonas sp. RIT778; assembly: GCF_019718735.1. NCBI lineage: Bacteria > Pseudomonadati > Pseudomonadota > Gammaproteobacteria > Pseudomonadales > Pseudomonadaceae > Pseudomonas > Pseudomonas sp. RIT778. Next base: position 52,538 of record NZ_JAIHBA010000014.1, read on the forward strand.
CGAAGTCATGCATCTTTATCTCGGGCTGCCGCTGATCGAGCAAGCGTCTCGAGAGCTGTCGGGTCAGCACGCAGGGTCTGTGCGTTTGCGCGATGTTTCAGGGGCACGGGACGGGCGCGTCGCGTTTGTCATGGAGCAGTTGCGCACCGAGCTGCTCCTGGAACGCTCGCCCAGCGCGCTTTTCGCCCGCTCTCTGGCGCAGGCGCTGGCCGTGCATCTGGTGCGCAGCTATCTCGATGAAGGCCAGCCCGGGCGTCGGGTCAATGCCTTGCAAGCCTACAAATTGCGCAAAGTCACGGACGCCATGAGCGCGCATCTGAGCGCTGAATTCAGCCTGGCCAAACTGGCCAGTCTTGCCGAGCTGAGCGAGTACCACTTCAGCCGCCTGTTCAAGCGGGCGACGGGGCTTTCGCCGTCGCAGTACTTCATTCGCTTGCGCATGGCTCGCGCGCGGCACCTGTTGCTGAAAACCCGCCTTAACGTCATCGATGTCGGACTGGAAGTCGGCTACTCAAGCCCCAGTCACTTCTCTCAGATCTTTCGGCGTGAAGTGGGCGTAACGCCTAGCGAGTTCCGTGGGGCTTGAGCGCCGCTGCGTTTCAGGTTTGCAGGCGATGCACACAGACACGAATAGGCAAAAGTTGCGCAGGTTTCGGCACGCGTCGACGAGGCTCGTGCCCTTAATCTTTTCGACGTACCCCGCAGTAACGAACGCGTCTTCAGCGGTCGGTGCTGAACTTCAATGCAGACAGCAGGAGCTACGGATATGTCGAACATTCAAAACAAAGTCGTCCTGATTACCGGTGCAAGCAGTGGTATTGGCGAAGCAGCGGCCAGGTTGATCGCCGCCAAAGGCGCGCATGTGGTTCTCGGCGCCCGCCGTACCGAGCGTCTGGACAAACTGGTCAGCGAGATCCAGGCCGAAGGGGGCTCCGCAAGTGCCTGCGCACTGGACGTTACGGATCTGCAATCGATGCACGCCTTCGTGGCATTCGCCAAGACGCAACATGGCAAGGTCGATGTGATCATCAACAACGCGGGGGTGATGCCTTTGTCTCCGCTGGCTTCGTTGAAGGTCGATGAATGGAACCAGATGCTCGATGTCAACGTTCGCGGTGTGCTGCACGGTATTGCCGCCGTCTTGCCGGACATGCAGGCGCAGGGCTTCGGGCAGGTCATCAATATCTCGTCCATTGGTGGCCTGGCGGTTTCTCCGACCGCTGCGGTCTACTGCGCGACCAAATTCGCAGTCAGGGCTATCTCGGATGGCTTGCGCCAGGAAACGGACAAGATCCGGGTGACCGTGGTGTGCCCGGGTGTGGTCGAGTCCGAACTGGCCGATACGATTTCCGATGAGGTGGCACGCGAGGAAATGAAAGCCTTCCGTCGTGTGGCACTCAATGCAGACGCCATTGCGCGAGCGCTCGCCTATGCCATCGAGCAGCCTGACGATGTTGATGTGAGTGAGATTGTGGTTCGCCCGACCGCCAGTCCACACTGAGCAGTCTGGGGGCAAGGCGCGCTCGCCGGCGGCTAGCCAGTCCCGCGCCGTGCGCGGGACCCGCAAGTCGATGTTTTATCAATCTCTCCTCTAGCGCATCTGCAGGATGATCGGACTGCTGCTGGCCGGATCGGTGTGCTCACGTAGCTTGCCCACCGTCTGCGCATCAACGGCACTGCCGTGGTTGCCCCAGGTGCTGCGCATGAAGGTCAGCACTTCGGCGATCTGCTGATCCGACAGCTGCTCACGGAAGGCCGGCATGCGATAGGCATCCGGCACGCCGGCCGCCACCACACGTTGCGCGCCATTGAGGGTGATGTTGATCGCCGAGGCGCTTTCCTTGGCCAATGCCGAGGTGGCGCCCGCCAGCGGCGGCATCCATTGCGATTGACCCTTGCCGTCCAGACCGTGGCAAGACGCACAGCGTGTCACGTAGGTATGCGCACCGGGCGAGTCCAGACGTTGCGCTGCCGAAACCGCTTGGTACTGCCAGGGTGCGCCATCCCGTTCACGATCGCCGGGAAGCGACTTCAGGTAGTGGGCAATCGCGGTCAGATCATCATCGCTCATGAACTGCGTGGAGTTGTTGAACGCCTCGGTCATCGAGCCGTAGACCACCGCGTGCTGGTTGCGACCGGTCTTGAGGAACTGCACGATCTCTTGCTCGCTCCAGCGGCCCAGCCCGGTGTTGTGATCATCACGCAGGCTCGGTGCGTACCAGCCATCGAGCAGGGCGCCGGCGAGGTATGGCTTGCCGGACTCATCCAGTGCCTTCTCGTTGAACGCCAGGCTGCGCGGCGTGTGGCAACTGCCACAGTGCCCGGCGCCCTGCACGAGATAAGCGCCACGGTTCCATCGTTCATCCTGCGTCGGTTTGGTCACATAAGGTTCGGCGTCAACAAATACACCGCTCCACAGCGCAATCGGCCAACGCAGGTTCAGCGGAAACGGAATCGCACTGGGGATGTTCGCCTGTTTGACCGGCGCTACGCCTTTCATAAAAAACGCATACAGCGCTCGTACGTCTTCATCACTGAGCTTGGCGTAGGACGGGTAGGGCATCGCCGGGTACAGACGGCGACTGTCGGGCGCCACGCCGTGGCGAACGGCACGGTCGAAGTCCGCCAAGCTGTAGTGGCCGATTCCGGTTTCCGTGTCCGGGGTGATATTGGTCGCATGGATCGCGCCCAGCGGTGTGGCCATTTCCAGCCCACCGGCGAACGGCGCGCCATCCGGCACGCTGTGACAGGCCACGCAATCACTCAACCTGGCGACGTATTCGCCCCGAGCGACCAATGCCGGGTCGATGTCGGCCACGGCGATCTGGTGGTTTTCCAGGCGCGAGACGGGCTCGCGGGTGACATACCAGGCCAGCAGGCCTGCCGCGACCAGACACGGCACGGCCAGCCAGCCAGCGGTTCTTGCGAATCGGCTGTTATTCATGAACGCTCCGGCGCTGATCAGGTGAAGGTGTGTCGGCTCAGGGGCAGGCTGCGCACCCGCTGACCGGTTAGCGCTGCCACCGCGTTAGCGACAGCGGGCGCGACCGCAGGCAATGGCGGTTCACCGATGCCACCCATTTTTTCCCCGCTCTCGACCACACGCACATGAACCCGTGCCATCCGCGCAGGCGGCAGGATCGGATACAAGTCGTAGTTACGCGCCCGGGGTTTGCCATCGATCCACACGGCTTCTTCCACCAACGTCTGCGACAGACCCAGCGCCACGGCGCCATTGACCTGAGCCTCGACAATCGCCGGATTGACGATGCTGCCCGGATCAATCGCCTGCCAGATGTCATGCACCTTGACCTGGCCGTTCTCTATGGACACCTCGGCGATCACCGCCGTCTCGGTACCGAACGGCGAAGCCATGGCCACGCCGCGTGCACGTTTGCTGCCATCCTCGGCGGTAAACGGCCCGCGCTTCCAGCCTCCGGACAGTTCACCCACCGCTTGCAGCAGCGTGGTCAGGCGTTTGTTGTCACGCAGCAAATGCAGGCGCAGCTCGAATGGGTCTTTGCCCCCCTTGTCGGCCAGTTCATCGAGGAACGATTCATAGAAGAAGTCGTTGAGGGAATTACCCACCGAGCGCCAGTAACCGAGCATGGCCGGGCCTTTGACGTAGATCTGCGCGATGCGCTTGTTGGGGATCGCGTAGGACTTGCCCGACAAGCCTTCAAGCGCAGTCGGGTCGAGCTTTTCACCTTGCTTGCCGGCGAGGGCTTCGGTCGGCCCTTCGGTGGCACTGACCGCTTCGATTGCCAGCGGCCAGCCGTCGTTGTCCAGTGCCGCGCGGAAATTCACGGCGGCAACCGGGCGAAGCACGTCACGCAGGAACTCTTCTTCACGACTCCAGATCAGTTTGACCGGGCGGCCAACCGCTTTCGCCAGCGCGATCGCCTGAGGATAGGGACTGGCCGAGTCGTAGAGAAAATGCCGGCCGAAGAACCCACCCAACAACGGCGAATGCAAGGTGATGCGCGACGGATCCAGCCCGGTGCGTTTGGCGATGTCGGCGCGGAACATGTCCGGCGCCTGATTCGGCAACCAGACTTCCAGCGAACCGTCCGGATTGAACCGGGCCAGCGCTGAAGGCGGCTCCAGTTGGCCGTGGTTCAGGTATTGGTTGTGGTAAGTGGCGTCGATCCGGGTCTTGGTCTCCTTGAGAATCGAAGCCACATCGCCCTCATGTTCATCGTCTCTGGCGGGGCTTTTATCTTCAGCGAGGCGCTTGAACCAGGCATCGCTGGAAAAGTCGGCGGGCATCGGCCGCACCTGGCTGTCTGCGGTGGGTTCCTGCCAGTCGACCTGAATCGCTTCTACCGCACGCTTTGCATGCCACCAGCGCTCGGCAACCACCGCCACAGCGCCCGGCAGACGATGCACGGAATGTACGCCTTTCATCGCCTTGACCTGGTCTTCGTTGCGCAGGTTGCCCACGGTCATCCCCAGGCGCGGGGCATGTTGAACGGCGGCATGCAGCATGTCGTCAACCTTCAGATCGATGCTGTACAGCGCCTTGCCCGTGGACTTGTCGTAGGCATCGAGGCGCTTCACCGGTTTGCCGATCCAGCGGAACTGACTCGGATCACGCAGCTTCACAGAGGCCGGATCGGGAACCGGCAGATCCATCGCGCGCTCGGCCAGTTCACCGTAGGCCAGCGAGCGGCCCGACTTGGCGTGCACGACTTTGCCAGGCTCGGTGGTCAATTCACTTACCGGCACGCCGAGTTGCTGCGCGCCCGCCTGCAACAACATGGCGCGGGCGAGGGCGCCGAGGCGGCGCATCACCGGATAGCTCATGCGCACCGACATACTGCCGCCGGTGATGCGCATGCCGTTTTCCATCACTACGTAGGCTTCTCCGGGCGGCGCTGCTTCGACCAGGAAGGTTGCCGGGTCGGCATCCAGTTCTTCACCGACGATCTGCGCCATCGCAGTGAACGTCCCTTGTCCGCCTTCCATGAACGGGCAGAGCAGGCGCACCCGATTGTCCGGGCGGATCTCGAGAAACGCCGGGACCTGTGTGCCGCGCTCGGCAGTCGCTGCCGCTGCCGCTTGTACCCGTGTCACACCGAGTGGCAGACCGAAGCCGAGCACCAGTGCGCCGACGGCGGTACCGGTCAGGAAACGTCTGCGCGACACATTGATCGGTTCCTGCAGATCCAGGACTGAAGCGTGTTGTGAAGGATCGATACGAACGTCCATCACGCGTCCCCCTTGCCGGCAAGTTCATGCACGGCGGCATGAATGGCGTTGTAAGTACCGCAGCGGCACAGATTGACCATCGCCGCCTCGATCTGCGCATCACTCGGTTTGGGGTTCTGCTTGAGCAGCGCGGTGGCGGCCATTACCTGTCCGGACTGGCAGTAGCCGCACTGGGCGACCTGCAGATCGACCCAGGTCGAGACGACTCGTTTGCCCACGTCATCGCTTTCGATGGCTTCAATGGTGGTGACCTCGCGGCCAACCACACCGGCCACTGGCGTGACGCACGAGCGCACGACGTTGCCGTCCACCAGCACCGAGCAGGCGCCGCATTGCGCCAGCCCGCAGCCGTACTTGGTGCCGGTCATGCCCAGATCATCGCGGATCACCCACAGCAAGGGTGTATCGGCGTCGGCATCGACCTGATAGGTCTTCTGGTTGATTCGTAGTTCCATGATTCACCCGCTGATCATCGGTTGACGTGCATTGTTATGAGCGGTGACACGCGGCGGGGCGCATCATCGGTGACGCTGGTTGTTCGTTCAATTCGCGACTGTGCCGAGCGCTTCTGCCTCGAAGGGCTGCCCGCGCAAAAGAGCCATGTCGCGACTCGGTGCGGTGCCGAACAGCCGGCCATATTCGCGGCTGAACTGCGAAGGACTTTCATAGCCGACCGCAAACGCCGCCCGCGACACGTCCAGGCGCTCGACCAGCATCAGCCGCCGGGCTTCGTTGAGCCGCAGCCATTTCTGGTACTGCAGCGGACTCATGCCGGTGAGCTGGCGGAAATGATGGTGAAAAGTCGGCGCGCTCATCTGCACCCGCGCGGCCAAATCATCGATGCGCAGGGCATCGGTGTAGTTGACCTTGAGCCAATCAATCGCCTTGGCGATGCGATAACCCTGACCGTCGACGGCAGTGATCTGCCGCAGCCGCGGGCCTTGGTCGGTATGGAGCAGCCGATAGTGGATCTCGCGCAGAATCAGCGGTGCCAGGACCGGGATCGCCTCGGGTTCATCGAGCAATGCCAGCAGGCGATCGAGCGCGTCCTCCAAAGCTGACGACAGGCTGCCAATCGCAGCGCCCGTACCCGTTGATGGCTGGCGTTTCGCGGGCAAGCCGCTCTTGGTAATGACCTCGGCAAGCATGCTGACATCCAGCTTCAACACGAGGCCGACACAGGGCTGTTCAGGACTGGCGAGCATCACTTCGGAGTTGGCGGGCAGATCCAGTGAAGTGACCAGAAACCGCGACGGGTCATAGCTGTAGCCCTCACCGCCGACCCACAAGCGCTTTTCGCCGCGACCCACAAGAATCAGGCTGGGTTCGATCATGCACACAACGGGTGGTGCCGGTTGGTCGCGACGAAACAGAGACAGACCGGGTATCGACGTGGCGAAGTCGCCCGGTGCGTTCACACGCGGGTCGATGTGCCGTGCCAAAGGTGATTCCTGGGGCAGAGGGGTCGGGATCATGTGGGCTCACTCCTTTGACCGAACTCTAATGCGCGCGCGCGACGTTTCCTATCCATGACCCTGCATCGCTAGAGGATCAGGCAAGCATTCAAGAGGAATGCGCTAGGGAAGCACCGGACTGACCGGGAGAATGTGTCTATCTGTTACAGGGGCACTGCCCGGATAGGCGACAAACTGTTTGCCCCTGCGCATCACCCCCCCCACACGTTTTTCGCACCACAGGTAGTTCCCATGACGTTTCCTTCTACAGATCCTTCTAAAAGAACAGGCGGCTGGAGCGCCGTGCTGGCGATGTCGTTAGCGGCATTCGCTCTGGTCGCTTCAGAGTTCATGCCTGTCAGCCTGCTGACGCCGATTGCGGCGGACCTGCACATCACTGAGGGCCAGGCCGGGCAGGGGATTTCCGTGTCCGGTGCCTTTGCCTTGATCACCAGTTTGTTGATCGCCTCGGTCGCCGCTCGCATCGAACGCAAGCAGCTTCTGCTGGGCCTTACCCTGCTGATGATCGTCTCCGGTACGGTCGTCGCACTCGCCCCAGGCTACCCGTCATTCATGTTTGGACGTGCGCTGATCGGGATTGCGATCGGTGGTTTCTGGTCGTTGTCGGCGGCGACTGCCATGCGCCTGGTGAAGCCTGAACAGGTTTCCCGCGCGCTGGCCATCGTCAATGGCGGTAACGCATTGGCCACGGTCATCGCCGCTCCGGCGGGCAGCTTTCTCGGCTCGTTGATCGGCTGGCGCGGTGCATTCTTCTGTGTGGTTCCGGTCGCGGTGCTTGCCGCCGTGTGGCTGCTGATCAGCCTGCCGTCCTTCAAGGCCGAACGCCAGGCAGGTAGCGGCAACGTTCTGCGTCTGATGAAGCAATTGCCAGTGGCCTTGGGCATGGTCGCCGTGAGTGTCTTTTTCATGGGGCAGTTCATGCTGTTCACCTATCTACGGCCCTTTCTTGAAGGCGTGACTGGCGTCAGTGTCTCAACCTTGTCCTTCATGCTGCTGGGGCTTGGAGTGGCAGGTTTTATCGGCACCTTTCTGATCGAACGGTTTATGGGTCGCGGCCTCTACCGCACGCTGACTGCCATTCCACTGATCATGGCGGCCATCGCGCTGGCGTTGGTCAGCTTCGGCAAATCACCGGTGCTGACCGCCGTGTTGCTCGGAATCTGGGGGCTGGTCGCCACGGCCGCGCCGGTTGGCTGGTGGACGTGGCTGGCGCAGACGCTCCCGGATGATGCGGAAGCCGGAGGCGGCTTGCTGGTGGCCATCGTCCAACTGGCGATCGCCGGCGGTGCAATCATTGGCGGTCTGGCCTTTGATTTGAGCGGCTACAAAGCCACCTTCGAGCTTAGCGCCGCTGTCCTGGTCGCCGCGTCTGTGTTGGCCTGGCTGGCCGGACGCAATGCCACGGAAGTTCATCTTGTCGAGCCGAACGCGACAGCCTGACGAGATCACCTGCAACCGGTTTCGCCTTATGGCTCAAGCATCAAACTGCGCCAAACGATAACGGGCGGTTCAACCCGCGCAACATCCGGTTGCGGCGCTTGCTGTTCCTGCACCTCTGGCGAAATCACTTCGGATGATGAGCGCTCAAGCAGTAAAAGCTGTGCAGTTTCTATGGTCGACTCATGAGTAGGCGGCGTGGTCATTTGAGCGCAACAACGACCTTGCCCTTGGCGCATCCCTGCTCAACGTACTTCAATGCTTCAGCCGTTGATTCAAAGGGGAAGGAACGATCAACCACTGGTTTGATGATCCCGTCCTCCACGAGCGCGGTGATGTGTTGCAGTTGAGCGCCATTGGCCCGCATGAACACGAACGCGTAGCTGACATCCTGCTTGCGCGCTTTGCGACGAATGCCAAGGCTCAGCAGGCGCATGACTTGCTGCAATGGCCAGGACAACCCTTGCTCCCGCGCGAACTGCACAGTGGGTGGGCCCGAGATGGAAATGAGTTGACCACCGGGTTTCAGGACCGCGAGTGATTTCTCCAGCACGTCGGCGCCAAGGCTGTTCAGCACCACGTCGTAGTCACGCAGCACATTTTCGAAGTTCTGTTGTTTATAGTCGATGACTAGATCGGCCCCCAGCGCTTTGACCCATTCGACATTGGCGGTGCTGGTAGTCGTGGCGACAAACGCACCGAGGTGTTTGGCAAGCTGAATCGCAATTGTGCCGACGCCGCCGGAACCCGCGTGAATCAGCACTTTCTGGCCCTTTTGCAGCCGGGCGGTTTCAACCAGTACTTGCCAGGCGGTCAGTGCAACCAAGGGCAGGGATGCGGCTTGTGCCATGTCGGTATTGGCGGGTTTCAGGGCGACCGCGTTTTCGTTCACGGCGATCAATTGGGCGAACGTCCCGATCCGCGCTTCGGGCGGGCGAGCGTATACCTCGTCTCCCGGTTTGAAGCGTGTCACCTGCGGGCCGACTTCAACCACAACCCCCGCCAGGTCATTGCCCAGGATCAACGGAAAGGCGTAGGGCAGGATCAGTTTGAACTCGCCTTTGCTGATCTTCGAATCCAGCACGTTGACGCTGCTCGCATGGACCTCGATCAAGACGTCGTGGGCACCGACTGCAGGGGCGGGCGCTTCGCCAATGCGTCCGGGATTCTTGCCATAGCCATCAATCAGAAATGCTTTCATCGTGGTGCGGCTCTTGCTGGTTGTACGGAGGGTAGTCGGTGGGTTGCGGTGTTGCTGCGTGACGTGGTCAAGCATCGAGAAACGCCTGCGCCTTGGCCACAAAGTCGGCGTGATGCTGGAAAATCCCACCGTGCCCGGCATCCTCAAAAATCACCAACTGTGCGTTGGGGATAAGCCTGGCCAGTTCAAACGAGTTAACGCTGGGCACCATGATGTCGTTGTCGCCGTTGACGACCAGCGTCGGCGTGCGCAAGCGTCCAAGCGCTTGTTGCGGTTGTCTGCCCCACGCGGTGATGGCTTTCAATTGCCGCAGGAAAGCGCGGGGCGTCGGGCCCTTGTCGCGATTTTTCTTGCGTGCCTTGAGGCGTCTTAAATACTGCGAGGCAGACCGTCGCCCATTGGCCGACGAGGTGAAGAAAAGGTAGAACTTGGGATCGCGCAGGGTCAGCAAACCTTTGAGGATCAATGGCCATGAAACTGTGCCGACCTTGTCTATGCCGGTGCCGCCCGCCGGTCCAGTACCGGTCAGAATCAACCGGCGTACCAAGTCAGGCGCCTTGAGGGCAATGTCCTGAGCGACGAAACCTCCGAGGGAGAAACCGAGCACATCCACGGTTTTCAGCCCCAGCGCCCTGATCAGCTGGATGGCATCGTCGGCCATTTCGCCCACCGTCAGTGGCGCGGTTCCACCCGAGTTGCCGATGCCGCGATAGTCGGTGGTGATGACGCGTCTGGTTTGCGCCAGGCCATCGATGATCGCGGGGTCGAAGTTGTCCAGTACCGCGCCCCAATGGTTGAACAGTACCAGGGGCATGCCGGTTGCGGGCCCAGTGTCGCGATAGGCGAAGGGAATGCCGTTGACCGTGATCGACTGGTTCGCCGCGTCGACGAATGACGGCGGCGCACCCGAGAGGGGATTTGTCTGCATTGAATTCATTGTCACTCCGGACAGCGGGCAGGATTCGATGCAATGCCAGGTGCCTGCATCGAATCTGCCGCGAATGCTCGCTAGCAAAAAATCACTGTGGCGTCTGATAGCGCTGGGCAACCGCAGACTGGCGAATTTGCCCCAGCAGGCCCTGGCGTGCGCCCTGCAGGTCATCCCAGCGCTCGGCTTCGTGCAGCGGCGGGATGGTCACAGGTTCGCGGCGATCGAAACCGACCAGTGCGGCATCCACCAGATCACCCACTTCCATGATTTCGCTCAGGGTGTTGATGTCGACGCCGGAGCGATCCCAGATTTCCGTGCGAGTGGCGGCGGGCAACACGGCCTGCACGTAGACGCCCTGAGGCGAGAGTTCCAGGCTCAGGCCCTGGGACAGGAACAGCACGAAGGCCTTGGTCGCACCGTAGACGCTCATGCCGAACTCCGGCGCCAGGCCCACCACCGAACCGATGTTGATGATTGCGCCGTCGCCGGCCTTGGCCAGGCGTGGGGCGATGGCGCTGGCGAGCCGCACCAGCGCCGTTGTGTTCAGGGCGACCAGTTGCGCAACGCTGTCGGTGCTTTGATCGACGAAGTGGCCGGACAGCGCGGCGCCGGCGTTATTGACGAGAATGCCGATGCGGGCGTCGTCGCGCAGGCGGCTTTCAACGGTGGTCAGATCGCTGAGTTGGGTCAGGTCTGCCGGGATGACATCGACGGCGACGTCGTGCTCGCTGCGCAAGCGCGCTGCCAGTGTGTCCAGGCGAGCCTGATCGCGGGCGACCAGTACCAGATCGTGGCCACGTTTGGCGAAGCGTTCGGCATAGACGGCGCCGATACCGGTGGAGGCGCCGGTGATGAGAACAGTAGGGCGAGTGCTCATGGGGTATCTCTTTTTCAGGAGGTGAGAAACGGAACGCGCTCAGCTTGCGCTGACGCTCGATTCAGCGAGAGCCGGGTAGTCGATGTAGCCCGCCGCGCCGCCGCCGTAGAGGGTGGCGGGATTGAACGCGGACAGCGGCGCGCCCTGCTTGAGGCGCTCCACCAGATCCGGGTTGCCGATGAACGGTCGACCGAAGGCGATCAGGTCGGCCTGGTCTTCGGCGAGCCGCGCGTTCGCCAGGTCCAGGTCATAGCCGTTGTTGGCGATATAGGTGTTTTTGAAGCGTTGGCGCAGGGCCCCGAAATCGAAAGGGGCCACGTCGCGCGGGCCGCCGGTCGCGCCTTCGACCATGTGCAGATAAACCACACCGAGGGCGTCGAGTTGCTCAACGACGTAATTGAATTGCGCCTGCGGATCGCTGCTGGATACGCCGTTGGCCGGCGACACGGGAGACAGACGCACACCGGTGCGATCCGCGCCGATCTCATTGATGACGGCCGCCGTCACTTCGAGCAACAGACGTGCACGATTTTCAATCGAACCGCCGTAAGCGTCGGTGCGCAGATTGGCGTTGTCTTTGAGAAATTGATCCAGCAAGTAGCCGTTTGCACCGTGAATCTCCACGCCGTCGAACCCGGCGGCGACCGCGTTGGCCGCGGCCTGGCGGAAATCGGAGACGATCCCCGGCAGTTCGCTGGTTTCCAGGGCGCGGGGTTCGGAGACGTCTTCAAAGCGGTTGTTGACGAACACTTTGGTCGCGGCACGCAGCGCAGAAGGGGCCACCGGTGCGGCGCCGTTTTCTTGCAGGTCAACGTGTGAGACGCGGCCGACATGCCACAGCTGCAGGAAGATTTTTCCGCCCTTGGCGTGAACCGCATCGGTGACCGTGCGCCAACCGTCTATCTGCGCCTGCGTGTAGATCCCGGGGGTGTCCTGATAACCCTGGCCCTGTCGGGAAATCTGCGTCGCTTCGCTGATCAGCAAACCGGCGCTGGCGCGCTGGCTGTAATAGACAGCCGCGAATTCGCTCGGGACAAAGCCCTGGCCTGCGCGGTTGCGTGTCAGCGGTGCGAGAACAACGCGGTTCGACAGCGTGAGACTGCCCAGGGTGTAAGGGGTGAACAGAGTCTGCTTGGTCATCTGATGAATCTTCCGTGCCCGTTGATGGAGATCGGTGGGTGCGAAATTAGGATGATGATCGAAATCTAAACTGTCAACAGTTTTGATTATGGCCAACATCTATGTATCATCGGACGCAGGAAATCCCGCTGAACACGAGGTATTGCACGTGAGAGTGACCAAGGCCCAGGCGCAGGCCAATCGAGAACACATCGTTGAGACGGCCTCAGAGCTGTTCCGTGAGCGTGGCTTTGACGGCGTCGGTGTGGCGGATCTCATGGCGGCTGCCGGTTTCACACATGGGGGCTTCTACAAGCATTTCGGGTCGAAGGCCGACCTGATGGCCGAAGCTTCGGCCTGCAGTCTCGGCAAATCGTTGACCGGCGCCCAGGCGCTCGATGTTCCCGGTTTCATCAACGTCTATGTGAACAGAGAACATCGCGACGGACGCGGCAGCGGTTGCACGATGGCCGCACTGTGTGGCGACGCGGCGCGTCAGTCGGACGATGTGAAAGCAACGTTTGCCGAAGGCATTGAACGCACCCTGCAAACTCTGGGGGAAAAATATCCGACAGGGCCGGATGCTGGGGAGGGCGAGGGGAGAAAGAAAATGATCGACTTGCTGTCGCGTGCGGTCGGCGCAATTGTCTTGTCACGCGCCTGTCCGGATGATTCCGCCCTGGCGGATGAAATCCTTGAGGTATGCCGCGCCGAAATGTTTGCTTCATTGCCGGTGTTGCCGGTCGATGAAGTAGAAACCTTGTAGAAGGACTGATCCGCCCTGTTCGATGACTTGAACGTCAGCCCGTTTTCAGCCAGCCGGTTTTTCGTGAAATATGTACTCTGTTGGTCACGATTTGTAAGACCTCGACAGGCTGAGTAAGCTACGCCCATGAATCAGCCATCGATATCTTCGCCCGGCCCACGTGGCCCAGTCGATCACGACATTCGTGATCAGATTGTCGCGGCAGCCAATGAACACTTCAGCCAATACGGCTATGGCAAAACCACGGTTTCCGATCTGGCCAGGGCCATCGGTTTTTCCAAGGCGTACATCTATAAATTCTTTGATTCCAAGCAGGCGATCGGCGAAGCGATCTGCTCAAATTGTCTGGGGCAAATGGTTGCAGCGGTCGAACAGGCTGTTAACGCAGAGGCGATTTCGCCGACCGAGCGTTTACGCCGGCTGGTGAAGACCGTGATTGCCACGGGTGTGGACCTGTTCTTCAATGATCGCAAGCTTTACGACATCGCGGCATTCTCGGCAGCGGAGCGTTGGCCAAGTGCTCAGGTGTATGAGGAGCAGATCAAGCGCTTTATTTTCGACATCGTGCGTGAAGGGCGAGAGCTCGGAGAGTTCGAGCGCAAGACTCCGCTGGACGAGACCGTCGAGGCGATTCATCTGGCGCTGCGTCCCTTCGTCAACCCGTTGCTGCTGCAGCACAATCTCGATTTTATCGAGGTAGCGCCCACGCTGACCTCGAACCTCATTTTGCGCAGCCTGATGCCCTGACCTGAAAGCGATCTGGTGGTGCTGCTCAGCGTGCCGCTACAGGTTGTGATTCAGTGGGTTGCCAGCCACCACCAAGTGACTTGAATACCGCCACCGCCGCACGGGCCGATTCCGTCCGCGCCTGCGCTCTGGCGTCGGAGGCCTGCAACAGTGTTTCGTCGGCGTGCAGGACATCAATCAGGCTCGCGGTGCCTTTTTCATAGGCGGTGAACGAGGACTGGCGAGCTTGAGTCAGCGCGGCTTCGCCGCCGGTAAGGGTGGTGGTCTGGGCTTGCCGATTCACCAGTGAGGACACCGCGTTCTCTACATCTTCGGTGGCACGCAGTACCGACTGGCGATAGGCCGCCAATGCTTCTGATTCCTGACCTTTGGCCTGATCGATCCGGGCGTTGATGCGTGCGAAGTCGAAAAGCCGCCAGCGCAAACCCAAGACACCGGCAGACTGGCTTGCGCCACCAGTGAAAAGATTGCCGCCGGAGACGGCTGTCGCGCTGCCCAGCAAGGCGCTGAGAGAAAATTTCGGGTAGTACTCGGCAATCGCTTCGCCGATACGCGCGTTAGAGGCCGCAAGGCGGCGTTCGGCCACGATCAGGTCCGGTCTGCGCCGCAGCAGATCTGCCGGTGTGCCCAGCGCAGTCAGCGACGGCACATCGGGAATTTCGTCCTCACGTGCCAGTTGCGTGCGGTGAGTGCCGGGAGGCGTGCCGAGCAGTACGTCCATCGCATTCATTGCTGCTTCCAGACCGCTTTGCAGTACCGGAGCGGTCGCCTCGACTTGCGACAACTCACCCTCGGCCTGGCGCACCTGATACTCCGCGGCCAGACCCTTGCCGTAAAGCAACCGGACCTTTTCCAGCAACGCGCGCCGAGTATCGACTTGCCGGTTGGCGATGTCCAGCCGCGCCTGTAATCCGCGCAGGGTGATGTAGATATCGGCCGTTTGCGCAGCGATCGCCAACCTCGTCGCCGTGAAACCGGCTGCTGAGGCCTGATACTCAGCCAGTGCCGCCTCACGCCCGCGGCGCAGTCCGCCAAAGACATCGACTTCCCAGCCCGCCTCGAGATTGGCCTCGTAGGCATTGCCGTAACGGTCATAGCCGGGTGTTGAATTCAACACCTGGCCCAGTGGCGTCTCGACGGACTGATAAGCGCGTGCCGCCTGTGCGCTGATGTTCGCCGAGGGCAGCAGTGCTGCATTTGCGACGCCCAGGCCGGCCTTGGCCTGGGTGACGCGCGCTGATGCCTGTGCAAGGTCCAGATTCTGCTGCAAGGCCTGGTCGATGAGGTTGCTCAGTAGCGGATCGTTAAAGCTTTCCCACCAGGCGGCAAGGCTGTCCGGTGTCGATCCGGATCGCGGTTCGACAGCAGACCGCGCCAGGTAATGATCTGAAAGCGGGGCGTCTGGACGATGGTAATCCGGACCCACCGCACAACCTGCCATGAGGCTGGCGCTAACCAAAAGAGCAATCGGGCGCAGGGGAGGCATCGGCATTCCTTAACGAGATTTTTGTGACCATATTAAGCAATGGTCACAGCGTGTCAATTAAGGCTTGAAAAGGCAATCACGGCATAAATGATAAAACTGGAGCGTCGAATACCTCATTTAATGTGACTGTTGACGATATTGGTCACAAAGATGAGAATATGATGATCATCCTATTTCAGTAAGTGAACCTATGCGCCGGCTTCGAATTTCCCCCATTGCCGCATGCCTGTTGCCACTCGCCCTGGCGGCGTGCGGTGATTCCTCATCCGTTGCAGACCCGCGCACACAGGCGCCTCTGGTCAGGTTCACCGCCGTTCAGGCTGCGGCTGACGGTTCTCGCACCTTCACGGGAGTGGTGACGGCGCGCATTCAGGGCGATCTGGGGTTTCGCGTTTCGGGCAAGGTGCTCGAGCGTCTGGTTGACACGGGGCAGAGCGTCAAACGCGGTCAGCCGCTGATGCGGCTCGACCCCATCGACCTGGGGTTGCAGGCACGCGCGCAGCAGGAGTCGGTCACCGCCGCCCGGGCCCGGGCCAGGCAGACAGCCGATGACGAAGCCCGCTATCGCACTCTGGTCAGCGCCGGCGCCATTTCCGCATCGGCCTACGATCAGATCAAAGCCGCCGCAGATACCGCCAAGGCGCAACTCAGCGCTGCTGAAGCGCAAGCGGACGTAGCCCGCAACGCTTCCGGTTATGCGGTGCTGGTCGCCGATGCCGACGGCGTTGT
This sequence comes from Pseudomonas sp. RIT778, assembly GCF_019718735.1. NCBI lineage: Bacteria > Pseudomonadati > Pseudomonadota > Gammaproteobacteria > Pseudomonadales > Pseudomonadaceae > Pseudomonas > Pseudomonas sp. RIT778. The sequence continues at coordinate 68,517 of NZ_JAIHBA010000014.1, forward strand.
GGTGGAAACACTCGCCGAACCCGGACAAGTCGTCAGCCCTGGACAACCGGTGGTTCGACTGGCGCGGGCAGGGCAGCGCGAGGCCATCGTGCACTTGCCCGAGACGTTGCGCCCCGCAGCAGGATCCACCGCGCAAGCCACGCTCTATGGCGACGCCTCGGGTGCTGTTACCGCGAAACTGAGGTTGCTTTCCGATTCGGCAGATCGCACGACGCGTACGTTCGAGGCGCGCTACGTACTGGAAGGCGCGCTGGCCAATGCGCCGATAGGTTCGACAGTCACCCTCAGAATCGCCGAGGGTTCGACACCTGCCGCATCGTTGCAAGTGCCTGTTGCCGCGCTTTACGACGCGGGTCAAGGTCCTGGCGTGTGGGTCATCGACGGCACACCGCCAACCGTGACCTGGCGAGCGGTTCGGGTGCTGGGGTTGAGCGACGATTCGGCCCGAGTCGCTGGCGATCTCCGGGTTGGCGAACAGATTGTGGCGCTGGGCGCTCACCTGTTGCGCGAAGGTGAAGCAGTAAGAATGCCCGTGCCTGATGCGGCGACCGTTGCCGGGAGTCGTCCATGAGCGAGGGCCTATTCAACCTCTCTGCCATCGCCGTTCGCGAGCGTTCGATCACGGTCTTTCTGATTTTCCTGATCGCCGTTGCCGGCACCCTGGCGTTCTTCCAGCTGGGGCGTGCCGAAGATCCTCCGTTTACGGTCAAGCAGTTGACCGTCATCACGGCGTGGCCGGGGGCGACCGCACAGGAGATGCAGGATCAGGTCGCGGAGCCACTGGAAAAGCGCCTGCAAGAACTCAAATGGTACGACCGCTCGGAAACCTATACGCGGCCAGGGCTCGCTTTCACGATGGTCTCGTTGCTCGATAGCACGCCGCCCTCGCAAGTGCAGGAAGAGTTCTATCAGGCGCGTAAAAAACTCGACGATGAAGCGATCAAGTTGCCGGCGGGCGTCATCGGGCCGATGATCAACGACGAGTATTCGGACGTGACCTTTGCGCTGTTCGCCCTGAAAGCCAAGGGCGAGCCGCAGCGTCTGCTGGTCCGCGATGCGGAGTCCATGCGCCAGCGCCTGTTGCATGTGCCGGGGGTGAAGAAGGTCAACATCATCGGCGAACAAGCCGAACGAATATTTGTTTCCTTTTCGCATGACCGGTTGGCGACCCTGGGCTTGTCACCGCAGGACATCTTCGCCGCGCTGAACAGTCAGAACGCACTGACCCCGGCCGGATCAATCGACACCAGCGGGCCACAGGTTTTTCTGCGCCTCGATGGTGCGTTCGACAAGCTGCAAAAAATCCGCGACACCCCTGTAGTCGTGCAAGGGCGGACACTCAAGCTGTCTGATGTGGCGACTGTCGCACGCGGTTATGAAGACCCGGCTACCTTCCTGGTGCGCAATAACGGCGAAGAGGCGCTGTTGCTCGGTGTGGTGATGCGTGAGGGCTGGAACGGTCTTGATCTGGGCAAGGCGCTGGATGCCGAGACCGTCAGGATCAACGAGGAAATGCCCTTGGGTATGACCCTCTCGAAAGTCACCGACCAGGCAGTGAATATCGACTCCGCCGTTGGCGAGTTCATGGTCAAGTTCTTTGTCGCGCTGCTGGTGGTCATGCTCGTCTGCTTTCTGAGCATGGGCTGGCGCGTTGGCGTGGTGGTCGCCGCTGCGGTGCCGTTGACCCTGGCGATCGTGTTTGTGGTGATGGCGGCCACCGGCAAGAATTTCGACCGTATTACCCTCGGGTCATTGATCCTTGCGCTTGGTTTGCTGGTCGACGATGCGATCATTGCCATTGAAATGATGGTGGTGAAAATGGAGGAGGGCTACGATCGCATCAAGGCCTCTGCCTATGCCTGGAGCCACACGGCGGCGCCGATGCTGTCCGGAACCCTGGTGACGGCGATCGGTTTTTTGCCCAACGGTTTTGCTCAGTCCACGGCCGGCGAATACACCAGCAACATGTTCTGGATCGTTGGCATAGCTCTCATCGCTTCGTGGGTCGTGGCAGTGGCGTTCACCCCTTATCTGGGCGTGAAACTGTTGCCGGATATCAAGGCGGTGGAGGGTGGACATGCGGCGATCTACAACACGCCGCGATACAACCGCTTCCGCCGGGTTCTGACCCGGGTCATTGCCCGCAAATGGCTGGTCGCGGGCATGGTCATTGTGCTGTTCTTTGTGGCCGCTGCGGGTATGGGCCTGGTGAAGAAACAGTTCTTCCCGACCTCTGACCGTCCTGAAGTCATGATCGAAGTGCAAATGCCCTACGGCACTTCCATCGAGCAGACCAGCGCCACGGCGGCCAAGGTCGAGGCTTGGCTGCACCAGCAGGATGAGGCGAAAATCGTCACGGCCTATATCGGTCAGGGGGCGCCGCGTTTCTTTCTGGCGATGGCGCCGGAGCTGCCCGATCCGTCGTTCGCCAAGATCGTTGTGCTGACCGACAGTCAGGAGGCACGGGAAACCCTCAAACTGCGTTTTCGTGACGCGGTCGCTCAAGGGCTTGCCCCTGAGGCGCGCCTCAGGGCATCGCAGATTGTGTTTGGTCCTTATTCGCCATTTCCGGTGGCTTACCGGGTGATGGGGCCTGATCCGGCAAAGTTGCGCGTGATCGCCGAGCAGGTGCGGGGCGTGATGCAAGACAGTCCGATGATGAGAACCGTGAACACTGATTGGAGCCCGCTGACTCCATCGTTGCATTTCAATTTGGATCAGGACCGTCTGCAGGCAGTGGGGCTGACATCGACTGCGGTTGCACAGCAGTTGCAGTTCCTGCTCAGCGGAGTACCGATCACGGCGGTGCGTGAGGACATTCGTTCTGTGCAGGTCATGGGGCGGGCAGCGGGCGATATCCGGCTCGATCCGCAGCAAATCGAAGGCTTCACCTTGGTCGGTGCGGCGGGGCAGCGTGTCCCGTTGTCGCAGATAGGCGAGGTCGATGTGCGCATGGAGGATCCGATCCTGCGCCGGCGTGATCGCACCCCGACCATCACCGTGCGCGGCGACATTGCCGAAGACTTGCAGCCACCGGACGTTTCCAGTGCGCTGCTGAAGCAACTGCAGCCGATCATCGAGAAACTGCCTTCCGGTTACCGGATCGAGCAGGCGGGCGCGATTGAAGAGTCCGGCAAGGCCGGCAAGGCAATCCTGCCGTTGTTGCCGATCATGATCGCCATGACCCTGGTCATCATCATTGTGCAGGTCCGTTCGATCTCGGCGATGATCATGGTGTTCCTGACCTCGCCGTTGGGCTTGATTGGCGTGGTGCCGACACTGCTCATTTTCAATCAGCCGTTTGGCATCAATGCGTTGGTCGGGTTGATTGCACTGTCGGGGATCCTGATGCGCAATACGCTGATTCTGATCGGTCAGATCCATCACAACGCGCAAGAAGGGCTGGATCCGTTTCATGCTGTCGTCGAAGCCACGGTGCAACGTGCGCGACCGGTACTGTTGACAGCCCTGGCGGCGATCCTGGCGTTCATTCCCCTGACACACTCGGTGTTCTGGGGGACGCTGGCCTATACCCTGATTGGCGGTACGCTCGTCGGCACCGTCATGACGCTGGTGTTCCTGCCCGCGATGTACTCGATCTGGTTCAAGATCGGTCCCGACGCCAGGGCGCGGGCTGCAATAGTCAAACCGATGTAGCGATAAATGCAGGAAATCGAGGCCCGTTCTGGCGGGCCTCTTTGTCCGCGCACGTGAACAGCCTGACGCTATTGGCTCGTCATTTCCAAACCCCGGAAACGTCCGCGTGAGCCCTTGGTGCCAGAGCTTATGAAATCGTGTACCAGTGGAAATGGATGTACTCGTCTTCATACTCCGCGAACAGTGAAACGATGAAATCCGTCTTCATTGAGTACATCAACAACGCTCCGACAAAACCTGTCGGCTCATGCAGCGGTTGCTTGAGCGGAGCAATCAAATCAATCGTCCGATCCACAATCATCTGATTGAAAACAGCTTCCGGGATTTTCTCAAACTTGGCGTCGGATACGTGTTGCGGGAAACGGCTGTCACTTTCAGGTCGCCAATCCAGGTACTCCGCCTGGAGCCAGAATTTCAGTCCGTCTTCACCATGCCGTTTGGGTGCGCGAGTTATTCTGATGGTCTCCTGCGACTCAGAATATCGAAAGGCGTCGTTTGGATAGGTGACGTAGTAGAGACCGCGATATTCACTTCGTGCAGCACTACAAATCTGCTGGTCACTCGATAGTTGATCGAAATCGCTTCTGTCGAACATGTAAATACCTGCGGTTTACTTCGTGCAATTGGGCTGGAGCGCGCGATGTTAGCAAAATAGTCTTGCCGATTTTTCCAGGAGGCGTCTTCACCCCGTTTTGGCCAGACTCAAAGCAAGTCTTCAGGCTGCATCGTCAGAATGATTTTCCCGACGTTCTCGGAAGACTCCATTCGGCGGTGAGCATCGGCAGCCCGTGATAACGCAAACGTGCTATCGACGACAGGCTCAAGGCTTCCGGCCCCTTCAAAGCGATCAAGCCAGTGCTCGCGGAAGCGCTTGATCATGTCGTGCTTCTCCGGCTGCGTACGCGACTTCATCACCGTACCGATGATTTGCAAATGGCGGTAAAGAATGTCCTCCAGCGCTACGGTCACGTTGCCGCCTGCGCCGAGGATGCCCACCTGAACCAGGCGACCGCCCTTTGCAAGGGATGCGATGTTGCGTGCGAAATAGGGCGCCCCGATAAAGTCGATGATGACATCGACGCCGCGACCCTGGGTTTTGGCGGCGATTACGTCAGCGAAATCCTGCGTCTTGTAGTCGATCGCCACGTCAGCGCCCAAATGCTCGACACGCGCCAACTTGCTGCCTTCGGCCGTCGCATACACCGTGGCACCCGTGGCATAAGCCAGCTGCACCGCGGCAGACCCGACGCCGCCGGCGGCCGCATGAATCAACACTGAATCGCCGGCCTTGAGCCGAGCCAGATGCATCATCGCTTCATGGGCCGTGACGAAGACCTCTGGAATAGCCGCCGCGTGTACATAGTCAAGCTGCGCCGGGATGTGCATGGCCATGCGGTAATCGATGCGTGCCAGTTCGGCGTAGGCACCGCCTCCGACCACGCCCATGATTCGATCACCTGCTTCGAACCCCGTCACCGCGCTACCTTTCCCGATCACTTCGCCGGCGATTTCCAGGCCGATGATCAGCGAGTCGCCGAAATTCGGATGGCCGTACCCACCGGTTCGATGCGTCAGATCCGCACGGTTCACCCCGGCGGCATAGACACGTACCAGCAGGTCGTCAGGCCGCACTTCAGGATTGGCGACTTCGACGAGTTCAAGGACGTCTGGCGCACCGAATTGTCTGATGTTGATGGCTTTCATTCAGTTGTTCTCCGTTTCGCTGAACGTGGCGTTGGCAATAGCAGAAGCAGTGATGGCGCCAGGGAAGCCCACATAGAAAGCCAGGTGCGTGATCGCTGCCGCCAGTTCGTCTTGGGTCACACCGTTGCCAGCCGCCCTGCGTAAGTGAGCAGGCAACTCCTCCGCGTGACCACCGGCAATCAATGCCGCCACGGTGATCAGGCTACGGTCGCGCGGGGACAGCGCGGGATCGCTCCAGATTTGCGGATAAAGCGTCGAGTCGACGAATTGCGCCAGCTTTGGCGTGAACGCGCGCGCGGCTTCGCGAGGACTGCTGAAATTGAGCTTGGACATGGGCGAGTTCCTTAAACCTGGCTGATGAATTTGTGGGTGAGATAGTGCTCTATGCCTTCAATGCCGCCTTCGGAGCCGTGACCGCTTTCTTTCATGCCGCCGAACGGGAGCTCAGTCGCGACGATGCGATATTGGTTGATCCCGATCATCCCAGCCTCTAACCCGTCGGCGACGTCAATGGCCGTGCGCGCGCTGGAGGTAAACGCGTAGGCCGAGAGTCCGTACGGCAGGCGGTTGGCTTCTTTCAGCCCATCGGCCAGTTCATCGAACGCCATCAGCACGGCAATGGGGCCAAAGGGTTCTTCGTGCATGACGCGGGCGTTCATCGGCACATCTGCCAGAACCGTGGGTTGGAAGAAGTAGCCTTCGCCTGACAAGGCTTCACCACCGACCAATACCCGCGCACCTTTTTCGACGGCATCGGCCACCAGTTCTTCCATCTTTGCCAATTGCCTCGGGTTGGCCAACGGTCCGACCTGGGTGTCAGGATGCAAGCCGTCGCCGATCCGCAGGGCCTGGGTCGCAGCGACAAAGTGATCAACGAAGGCTTGATAGGCACCACGCTGGATCAGAAACCGAGTGGATGAAATGCACACTTGCCCGGTCCCGCGAAACCGATTGGCGACACCTTCGATGGCGGCTTTTTCAATGTCGGCATCTTCGAATACCAGAACCGGTCCGTGCCCACCCAGTTCGAGGGTGATGGGCTTCACGCCTTCAGCCGCTCGTGCAGAGAGCAGGCGCCCGATCGGCACTGAACCGGTGAAGGTCACTTTGCGAATGATCGGCGAGGCGATTAGATGGCTGGACACTTGATCCGGTACGCCAAAGACCACTTGCAGTACACCTTTGGGCAATCCAGCATCATCGAGTGCACGCGCAAGGGCCAGCGCTGTGGAGGGGCTTTCTTCACCTGGCTTGAGAATGACGCTGCAACCCGCAGCCAGCGCTGCCGCGAGTTTGCGTGCCGGGGTGATGGCCGGGAAATTCCAGGGCGTGAATGCGGCCACCGGGCCGATGGCCTGGCGTTTGACCAGTTGCAGCATGCCTGGTCGATTGGCCGGGACCACACGGCCATCGATTCGCCGGGCACTTTCGGCGAACCATTCGAAATACTCCGCCGCGCGGGTCACTTCATCCAGGCTTTCACCCAGCGGTTTGCCTTCCTCCAGGGTCATCTGCGCAGCAATCTGCGGTGCACGTTCGAGGATCAGGTCGGCGGCACGCTTGAGAATTTTTGCGCGTTTGTCGGGCACGGTCTGGCGCCATTGCTCGAAGCTCAGTCGAGTCACTGCCAGGGCGTGATCAAGATCGTCTGCGGTGGAGAGTGGGACGCGTCCGATTTCCCGGCCGGTTGCCGGGTTAACGACGGCGACAGTCTCGCGCCCTTCGGCGTTGAGCCATTCACCACCGATGAAAAGATAAAGCGGATCGTAGGAAGTCTTCATGATGTGGCCTTCAGTTGGTTGTGAGATTCGTATGAAGCTCGGTGCCTGATTGGCTGTGCTGCAAAGCCAGATCAGGAAGCTTGTGCAAACAAGTCTATGGAAGGAGGGCCCGTTGATTTAGTCGGGCCAAAGGGAATCATTGTTGTCCGCAGAGGTAATATCGGGCTGCGGGCCGACCGTGTAGCATCCTGAAAAAAGCGGTATCACGGGTGAGCGCCAGATCTACAGGAAGGTCGTGATGGATAAGCTTTCGAACATGTCGGTGTACATAAAGGTTGTCGAGATGGGCAGTTTCACGGCCGTGGCCAATCATCTGGACTCCACGGTCGGTAACGTATCGCGTGCTGTATCTGCGCTTGAAAACGTGCTCGACGCACGACTGTTGCAGCGCTCGACGCGGCGCCTGTCGGTCACCGATGCGGGGCGACGGTTCTATGAGCGCTGCACGAAAATTCTGGCTGATCTGGAAAGTGCCGAAGCCGAAGCCAGCAATGCGGCGCTGGAGCCTCGGGGAACACTGCGGGTGCATTGCGTTCCCGGGCTGGCTCGGCATCTGGTCACGCGGGCCGTGCTGGAGTACCGCCAGCAATTCCCGGAGGTGTCCGTGGATTTACTGCTTTCGCAACGAATGCCAAACCTGCTGGAAGACCAACTGGATGTCTCGATTCTGATCGCCCGAGCGCTGCCCGATTCCGCGTACGTCAGCCAAAAGATCGGTGTCAGCCACTGTGTTCTGGTGGCGTCGCCAGACTACCTTGCCCGGCATGCGCCTCTTGAGACGCCTGAAGATCTGCGTGATCACCAGTGTTTGCTGCTGGGTACGGTGGACTATGCGCGGGATGAGTGGCAGCTCAAAAGCAAGGCGGGGGACGCGACATTTATCCCGACAGGGCCGAGTTTCAGCGTCAACGATATGGATGCGATGGCGCTTGCCATTCGAGAGGGTGCCGGGATTGGCTTGCTGGCCGGGTTCACGGCCATCGACGACCTGCGCTCCGGCAAGCTGGTGCGGGTTTTGCCTGACTACCATACCTACGAGCGTAACGTGTATGCCGTCTATACCTCGCGACAGTTCGTCGATGCAAAAATCACGCGTTTCATCGAAACGTTGAAAGATCAGGTTGGCAGTCAGCTGGCAGCCACGGCCAAAGCACTTATCGGTTGAAACACTGCGGGGCAGAAAGGTATTTGCGCCTCGATGAAGCAACTTCCCGAGGCGCAATGATCGGCGAACAGGTTACTTAGCCCTGGCTGCAGCGGCCCATGACGTTATAGGCCAGTACGTGTTGTTTGCCTTGCGAATCCTGGTAGGTCATGTGTGTCGGTACGACTGCACAAATATCCGGCACCGGGTCTTCAGAGATGACCTTGGCGACATCAAGGTGGGTGCCGTAGCCATATTGCTCGACCTGTTGATTCTTGGCAGTACCGTCCTGTGCCGCTACCACAGAGCTGAAGCCCAAGAGTGCGACGATGATCATTGCAGTTTTCATGATGAGATTTCCTGAAGTAAGTTTGATCTTGCTGGCAGGACGAACTTTAGGCTTGAGGGTTTTGTGGAAACAGGAGTGAATCAGGGAAAGACTTTTCTACATTCCGAACACAATCGTCAGGTTTCGGACGTCAGAACGCTTGATTTTGGGACTGTCGGCTTTTGACTGAAAACTGCATGTTGAAGACAGCTGCCTCCCTCAGTTGCGAGGTGGAGACAACTAATTTTTTTTGGGGGGGGCGCCGCCTTGTCGGAAGAGCAGGGGGTGCGGAAGTGACCGAAAAGATGCGCAAACCATCCTGAGGGAGAGGAGTAAAATTCCTGGAAGCCAGAAACGACAAAGCCCTGAATAATCAGGGCTTTGTCGTACATAAGATGGCGGAGGCGATGGGATTCGAACTCATGGACCTGTTACAGTCGACGGTTTTCAAGACCGTTGCCTTAAACCACTCGGCCACACCTCCGTTGCGTTGCGGGCGCCATAATACCTGAATGAAACACACTGTCAAACTCTGTGCATGGCTTGTTACAGAGCGTCTGTTATGATCTTTGCGACTGAACGTTTCAAACCAACAGGAGTGTCGCCATGCGCGAACAGGATTACGCAGTTCACAACAGCGTGCAGGCTGAGCAGCTAGAGGTTAGCCGCGTCCTGCGCAACACTTACGGTCTACTGGCGCTCACCCTCGCATTCAGCGGTGTGATGGCGTTCGTGGCCCAGCAGATGCGGGTCGGCTACCCGAATATTTTCGTGGTGCTGATCGGTTTCTACGGGCTGTTCTTCCTCACCAACAAGCTTCGTGATTCCGCCTGGGGCCTGGTGTCGGCGTTTGCCCTGACCGGTTTCATGGGTTTCCTGCTCGGCCCGATCCTCAACCGTTACCTGGGCATGCAGGGCGGCGCTGAAGTGGTCAGCTCCGCGTTCGCGATGACCGCACTGGTGTTCGGTGGTCTGTCGGCTTATGTGCTGATCACCCGCAAGGACATGAGCTTCCTCGGTGGTTTCATCACCGCCGGTTTCTTCGTCCTGCTGGGCGCGACGCTGGCGAGCATGTTCTTCCAGATCAGCGGCCTGCAACTGGCGATCAGCGCAGGTTTCGTGCTGTTCTCGTCGGTCTGCATCCTGTTCCAGACCAGCGCCATCATCCACGGCGGCGAGCGCAACTACATCATGGCGACCATCAGCCTGTATGTATCGATCTACAACCTGTTCGTCAGCCTGTTGCAGATCTTCGGCATCATGAGCCGCGACGACTGATCGCTGCACTGCAATAAACAGAAAACCCGCGAAAGCGGGTTTTTTGTTGCCTGCGAAAAAGCGAGCAGGCGATCAATTGATCACGATGCTGCCATCGGCCTGTTGCTTGTAGATCGTGTAAGGCAACAGCAACGTATCGAGCACTCCCGACACGGCCGCATCGACCAGCAAACCCGGCGTCGCGTTCTTGTAGTTAAACGCATCGACGTCATCCGGCTTTTCGGCGTGCAGCAAGCAGAAGTCGTACGTCACGCCGCTGTAGATGCGTGGTACGGCGCCGCAGTAGGATTTGTTCGCTTTCAACTGGTCGGTGGAGTGCTTGTCACTGAACGCAACGGTCTGCACCGTCCCGCACCCAGCCAGCATCAACGCCGTCAGCATCATTGCCTGAATTTTCATACCGCCAATCCTTCGCCGGAAAAAACTCAATCTACGCCGCTCAGGCCATCGGCGGCAATCGACGTTTCACCGGGGTCTTCTTGACGATCGCAGTATTGGTTTCCGCCAGCGTATTCAGCCGATCAAGCAGGGTATCCAGCTGTTCCATCGAACGCACATGCAGGCGGGCGATAAAGCAGTCCTCGCCGGTGACCTTGTCGCACTCGGTGAACTCCGGAATCGACATAATCTGCCGCTCGACTTCCTGCAACTGCCCCGGCAATGGCCGCACCCGGACAATCGCCTGCAACTGATAACCGAAGCATTTGGGATCGATCTCCACGGTGTAGCCCTTGAGCACACCGCGTTCTTCCAGCCGGCGCAAACGCTCGGCCACGCTCGGCGAGGACAACCCGCTGATCTGCGCCAGCGCCTTGAGCGAGCGCCGCGAATCCTCCATCAAGGCCCCGATCAGGATCTGGTCGATATCGTCGGTCATACAAAAACTCCCGCATTAGGCGAATGACGCAAACCACCCTTGATAAAAAAGGCAGAAATCGAGTTTAGCCTGCTTTTTGCGCTGGAGAAGCCCCGGTCGCGCTTGGCATACTTTTGCCACACATTAAGGAGATTGATGATGGACAAAACAATCCGTCGCGGCTCATTCGAAATGACCGCCGCCATGTTGATATCCGGGACCATCGGCTGGTTTGTGCTGGTGTCCGGGCAACCGGTGCTGGACGTGGTGTTCTGGCGCTGCGTGTTCGGCGCCGGCACCTTGCTGCTGATCTGCGCTGCGTTCGGTTTCCTGCGGCCGGGTATCCTGACCCGCACCACGTTTCTGCTGGCGGTGCTCAGCGGGGTGGCAATCGTCGGCAACTGGGTGCTGCTGTTCGCCTCCTACTCACGGGCCTCGATCGCCATCGGCACGGCGGTGTACAACGTGCAGCCGTTCATGCTGGTGGGTTTGGCGGCGCTGTTTCTCGGCGAGAAGATCACCCTGCAGAAGCTGTTCTGGCTGGCGATTTCTTTCATGGGGATGCTGGCCATCGTCAGTGCCCACGGCGGGCAGGGCGAGGGCGGCAATGATTACCTGACGGGGATCGCGCTGGCGCTGGGGGCGGCGTTTCTTTACGCCATCGCCGCGTTGATCATCAAGCGCCTGACCGGCACGCCGCCGCATCTGATTGCGCTGATCCAGGTCTGCACCGGGGTGTTGCTGCTCGCGCCGTTCGCCCATTTTTCAGCGATGCCCGAGGCACCGAGTGCCTGGGCCAGTCTGGTGACGCTGGGCATCGTCCACACCGGTCTGATGTACGTGCTGCTCTACGGCGCGATCCAGAAATTGCCGACCGCATTGACCGGCGCTCTCTCGTTCATCTACCCGATTGCGGCGATTTTCGTCGACTGGTTTGCCTTCGGCCACCAACTGCAAACCCTGCAATGGATCGGCGTGGCGGCGATTCTGCTGGCCGCTGCGGGTATGCAACAGGGTTGGGGCTTCAAGGCGCGGCGCCTGGCCGCGCAGTAAACCTCAGATGTTCCAGCGCGGCGCAGTCTTCGCAAGGCGCTGGCGCATCTCGCCGACGTTGGCCGCCAGTTGCCGGGTCAGCAGACGGTAGCCATCCAACGGGCTGTAGACCGGCGTGTCGAGGCTGGCGTCCGGCAATTCCACCGGACGCCCCAATCGACCGGACGCCCCGGTTTTCAACGCCCGGGCCATGCCGATCAATTGCACGCGAATATGCCGGTGCTCAGCCTTGAGCGCCGCTTGCAGGTGCGCCATGGCGTCGGGGTCGTTGGCGTCCGGGCGGATATTGCCGAGGATTTCCAGGGTGCTGATGCACATGCGCAGGTTGCGCTGGATGGCGTCCAGTTCGGTCATCGAGACTTTGACTTCCTTGGACACCGACGGCATCAGCGAACGCAGTTGCACCATCGCCGCGTTCAGCCGGTTCATCAACTTCAAGTGTTCGTCGGCGGTCACCGGTTGGCCGCCGATGATCCGCCCGTACACAGTGGCGCAATCGCGCAGCGCGTCGGCCAGGTTGTATCGCCACGAGTACACCGCGTACAGCGGCAGGGCGAAGGAAAAGGCCAGGGCCAGGGCGATACCGATCAGGATATCGACCCCGCGCCACAGCCCGTCGGTGATCGGGTTGTCGCCATGCCCGGCGACGATGAACACGGTGATGGCCGAGAGCAGGGCGGTGTAGCCGCCCTTGCCGATGGCGTGATACGAGAAGAATCCGCACACCACCGCCATCGCAAAATAGGTCAGCCACGGCATTCCCAGCCACGCCTGCTGCGCCACTATCAACAAACCGACGCCGGCACCGATCAAGGTGCCGGTTGCACGTTCGGCGGCTTTTTTACCGATGTTGCCGTGGTGCTGCAAACCGCCGATCACCACCAGCATGGTCACCGACGCCCATTCGCCGTGGGGCAGATTGATGCCGGTGGTCAGCAGGATCGTCGCCAGCAACCCCAGCGCCACCCGCACCGCGTGAATCGTGCGTGCATGGCGGTAACGTCGATACGGGTCGAGCAACGGCCGCAGGATCCGCCGCAACAGCGGCGGCCAGCGGTGGGGGCTGAAAGTGCTCAGCGCTGATTCCTCCTCAGAAGATGTAGTCGGTGGCGATGAAGTTCGAATCGCGGCCGCGAATGATTTCGCTGATCAGATCCTTGTTGGGTTCCTGGAACTTGGTCGCCACCAGGGTGCGGATCGAAAACACCCGCAGTGCATCGTGTACCGACAGCGTGCCTTCGGCGGAGTTCTTGCGACCGTTGAACGGGTAGGTGTCCGGGCCGCGCTGGCACTGGGCGTTGAGGTTGATCCGCCCGACCTGGTTGGCGAAGGTGTCGACCAAGCGGCCGACGGCCACCGGGTTGGTGCCGAAGATGCTCAGTTGCTGGCCGAAGTCCGATTCCAGCACGTAGTCGATCACGGTATCGAGGTGACGGTACGGCACGATCGGCACCACCGGCCCGAACTGCTCTTCCTGATAAACGCGCATCTGCGGCGTCACCGGGTACAGCACCGCCGGGTAGAAGAACGAGCTCCGCGCTTCGCCACCATTCGGGTTGACCACCTGGGCGCCTTTGCTCTGCGCGTCAGCCACCAGCCCATGCAGATAATCGACCTTGCCCGACTCCGGCAGCGGCGTCAGCGAAACCCCGCTGTCCCACGGCATGCCCGGTTTGAGGCTGGCCAGTTTGGCGTTGAATTTCTCGATGAAGCTGTCCACCACATCTTCATGCACGAACAGAATCTTCAACGCAGTGCAGCGCTGGCCGTTGAACGACAGGGAGCCGGTGACCGCTTCGCTGACCGCGTTATCCAGATCGACTTCCGGCAGGACGATGCCGGGGTTCTTCGCATCCAGCCCCAGCGCGGCGCGCAAGCGGTGTGGTTTCGGGTGCAGCTTCTTCAGGTCGCTGGCGGCCTTGTTGGTGCCGATGAAGGCGAAGATGTCGATCTTGCCGCTGGCCATCAGCGCACTGACGGTCTCGCGGCCGCTGCCGTAGATGACGTTGATCACGCCAGTGGGGAAGCTGTCGCGGAAAGCTTCAAGCAACGGACGGATCAGCAGCACGCCGAGCTTGGCTGGCTTGAACACCACGGTGTTGCCCATGATCAGCGCCGGAATCAGCGTGGTGAACGTCTCGTTCAGCGGATAGTTGTAAGGGCCCATGCACAGCGCCACGCCGAGCGGGACGCGGCGGATCTGGCCGAGGGTGTCCTGTTCCAGCTCGAAACGGCTGGAGCGGCGGTCGAGCTCTTTCAGCGCATTGATGGTGTCGACGATGTAGTCGCAGGTGCGGTCGAACTCTTTTTCCGAGTCCTTGAGGTTCTTGCCGATTTCCCACATCAGTAGCTTCACCACGGCGTCGCGCTGCTGGCGCATGCGCCCGAGGAAGGCCTCGACGTGCTGGATGCGTTCGGCCACGCGCATGGTCGGCCACAGGCCCTGGCCCCGGTCGTAGGCGCGGACGGCGGCGTCGAGGGCGGTGAGGGCGGTGTCGGCGTCCAGCAGCGGCGTGCTGCCGAGGATCACTTGTTCGTCGCCGTTGTCGCTGTGCAGATAGACCGGACTGCGCACTGTCGCGAGCGGGCCGTCCCAGCGGCGCAATTCGCCATCGACCAAGTATTCGCGTTGCTCGACCTGACCGTCGAGGCGGTATTTTTCCGGGATGTCGCTGACAGAAGGGAACAGGTTGCCAAGGATGTTTGCTGTGGTCATGTCGCTACCCCGTGTTGATGTCCGCATGCAGATCAAAAAGTCTCAACAGGTTATACGCCTGAATGCGCGGAAATTTAAACCCGCAAATGTCACGCGAATGTCACGCGAAACCGCACAGCAGAGCGGGCATCCACACATGATCGTTCCCACGCTCTGTGTGGGAATGCCTCAAGGGACGCTCCGCGTTCCAAGCGGACGCAGAGCGTCCAGGGCTGCATTCCCACGCGGAGCGTGGGAACGATCGTCTTCAGATAATGGGCTGGCCCCGTTTGCCCCCCTCAATGTCCCGCAATGCCCTCAACCCGCCGACCCGCCTGCCTTAAGGTGTGACCACAACAATAAGCGAGGCCGTTATGCGGGCAATCCGACTCACATTATTACTGGCGTTGGCCATGACGCTGCCTGGCTGCGGCGAAGACCCCAAACCCCCGGCCAGCACCAACAACTCCATTCCCAAAGACCCGGCGCTGGCGCAGATCTACGCCAACAGCTGCCAGCTCTGCCACGCCAACCCCGCCGCGAATGCGCCGCTGACCGGTGACCGCAAGGCCTGGGAGCCGCGCATCCAGCAGGGCGCCGACACGCTGCTCGACCACGCCATCAACGGCTACAACGGCATGCCGCCGATGGGCCAGTGCGTCGAGTGCTCGGAAGAACAATTCCTTCAGTTGATCGGCTTCATGGCCGACCAGCCGCTCCCACAGTAAGGATCCTGGCATGCCGATAGATCTGACACGCCGGCAGTTGTTGCACCGGGCAAGCATCGTCGGCGCGTTCAGCGCGCTGGCTTCCAATCCGGCCCTGGGCCAGTTGATGCGTGCACCGCGGCTGATTCCCTGGCGCAACTGGTCGGGCGGGCAGAGTTGCCTGCCGGCGGCGCGAGTAGCGCCGAAGAATCTGGACGAACTGACGACGATCATTCAGCAGGCCCCCGGCAAGATTCGCCCGGTCGGCTCGGCGCATTCCTTCAGCGCGCTGGTGCCCACCGACGGCACGTTGCTGTCGCTGAGCTACTTCAACGGTCTGCTCGACCACGACCCGAAAACCCTGCAAGCCGAATTCGCCGCCGGTACGCCGATGTCGCGCATGGGCACGCCGCTCAAAGACATCGGCCAGGCGCTGCAGAACATGGCCGACATCGACTACCAGACCCTCGCCGGGGCCATTTCCACCTCGACCCACGGCACCGGCAAAACCTTTCAGTCCTATTCCGCACACGTCTGCGGGATGCAACTGGTGACCGCCAGCGGGGAAGTGCTGGACTGCGACAGCCAGCGTCATCCCGACGTATTCAACGCCGCCCGGGTGTCACTCGGCGCACTCGGCGTGGCCACCAAAATCCGCCTGCAAAACCGCCCGGCCTATCGCCTGCGGGAAACCCAGTGGATCGCCAAAACCGAAGAACTGCTCGAAGACCTGGACAAGAGCACCCGCGAAAACCAGCACTGGGAAATGCTCGTCGTCACCCATTCCGACTACGCCTTGTCGATCGCCCTCAACGAAACCACCGACCCGCCCACGCCGCCGATTCCGCCTGAAGAGGAGGGCGGCAACGAGTTCGTGACCCTGATCGAGAAGATCGACAAGTACGGCAGCGATTTCCCGAACCTGCGCAGTTCGCTGCTCAACAGCCTGCGACATCTGGCGAGTTTCGATGACCGGGTCGGCGACTCGTTCGACATCTACGCCAACGTGCGCACCGTGCGCTTCAACGAAATGGAATATTCGGTGCCCGCCGAACAAGGCCCGGCCTGCCTGCGCGAGATTCTCAAGCTGATCCGCGACAAGGACCTGCGCACCTGGTTTCCCATCGAGTACCGCTACGTCAAGGCTGACGACATCCCGCTGAGCATGTTCGAGGGCCGCGACAGTTGCTCGATCTCGGTCCACCAGCATTACCAGATGGACCACCACAACTTCTTCGCCGCCGTCGAGCCGATCTTCTGGAAGTACAACGGCCGCCCGCACTGGGGCAAGTTGCACACGCTGAATGCCCGCACGTTGCAAACGCTCTATCCACGCTGGCAGGAATTCATTCAGGTACGCCAGGCGCTGGACCCGAGCGGCAAGTTTCTCAACGGGCATCTGTCGTCGATTCTGGGGGTGAGCTGATGGCGGTCAATCGACGTAATTTCGTGCTCGGGACTTTGGGCGTTGGCGCTTTGCTGGTGGGTGTTGGCGCATGGCTGCGGCCGGGGGATCGCGGCGGGCCTTACAGCGAGTACTTCCGGGCGCTGAACAACGAGCTCAAGACCAAAGGCCCGATGCGCCCGGTGTTGCTGATCGATCTGGATCGCCTGGACCACAACATCGACGTGGTTATGCGTTCAGTCAAACGCGCGGGCAAGCAGTTGCGGCTGGTGGAGAAATCGCTGCCGTCACCGGGACTGCTCAGCTACATCGGCCAAAGGGCTGGGACGCAGCGGCTGATGTCGTTTCATCAGCCGTTTCTCAACCACGATGCGGTGACGTTCCCGCAGTCTGACATTCTGCTCGGCAAGCCCTTACCGGTGCGCTCGGCAGAGCTGTTCTATCAAACCCACAACGGCCCGTTCGACCCGACGAAGCAACTGCAATGGCTGATCGACAACCCCGAACGCTTGCAGCAATACCTCGCGCTGGCCCAAGGGCTGGGCACGCGGATGCGGATCAACATCGAGCTGGACGTCGGCCTGCACCGTGGCGGCGTCAGCGATCTGAACGTGCTCGGGCAGATGCTCGCGCTGATCGCCGCCAACCCGCAGCACCTGGAGTTCGCCGGGTTCATGGGCTACGACCCGTTCGTGGGCATGGGCGTGCCGGGGATCCTCGGTTCGCCCGAGGAACTGTTCGCCAAGGTGATGGTGATTTACCAGCGCTGCGTCGACTTCACCCGGCAGCAATACCCGGCGCTGTGGCATGACGGCTTGTGCCTGAACACCGCCGGCAGCCCGAGTTATCGCATGCATGAAAATGAAAAATTGAGCAGTGAAGTGTCGGTGGGGACGGCGATGCTCAAGCCGACTCACTATGACTTGCCGTCGCTGGTTGAACACGAACCCGCCGCGTACATCGCCACACCGGTGTTGAAAAGCACGGGGGCGGTGAACATTCCGGCGCTGGATGATAAGTCGAGGCTGTTTTCGTGGTGGGACACCAACCAGCGGCAGACCTTTTTCATCTACGGCGGCAACTGGATGGCCGAGTTCGAATCACCGCCCGGATTGCAGAGCAATGGGGTTTACGGCCGTAGCTCGAATCAGGAGATGGTCAATGGCTCGAATGCCGTAGGGCTGACGGTGGAGGATCAAGTGTTCCTGCGCCCGACCCAGACCGAGGCTGTCCTCCTGCAATTCGGCGATTTGCTGGCGGTGCGTGGCGGCAAGATCGTCGATACCTGGCCGGTCTACACCTGACGGAATGTTTTTCTGAAAACATCCAATAACCCTGTGGGAGCGGGCTTGCTCGCGAAGGCGTCCCGTCAGTCACTCTATAAGTGACAGACACACCGCTTTCGCGAGCAAGCCCGCTCCCACAGGGTTTTGTGCTGTCTGCAATTCCCCGATCAATTTCTGTAATGAAGCTTTTATGACAAAAGTTCGGTAGCACATCGCCAGTCCGGTCATGCCTATGTAACGCGCTTGAGGGGCCCTTTGGGCGCTTTTCACAAGCCGAGGCGGGACGCCGGGAGTGAGGCAATGGGGACTATGGAACGCTACTCGAAAGTGGGCATGCAGGAACTCGATCAACGCCTGTCGAAGATCGTCGAAGCCGCGCGCAAGAAGCCGGTTTCGGTGTATCGCTACGGCGCGCCGTGGGTCTGGATCGTGTCGCAGGATGACTGGCAAGGCGCCTTGAAAGAGGTCTCCAGCTACATTCCGCCGGGGCATTCGCTGGTGCTGCTGCGCCCGCAGATCGACGATTTGCTCGACGCCCACCGCGACCTCCTGCACGACCTCAATGCCCAACCCGGCATGCTGATCGCCCCGCAGACGGTCATGCACATCCTGCTGCTGCAATTGCTGTATTCGGTGCCCAGCGAGCAGCAGCTCTACGAACAGCTCAATTACAACCTGCTGTTCCGCTGGTTCGTCGGCCTGGGTCTGAACCAGAAAGTCTGGAGCTTCAACGTCCTCAGTCGCGACATCGCCACGCTGCTCAACGAGCCGCGTGCGGTGCAGCTCATCCAGAAAATCATCGGTGAAGTGTTCTGCGGCGCGCTGCTGCAAATGCCCGAGTTCTCCTTGAACTTCGCACTGCTGCACACCTGGCTGGGCAAGCACACCGGGGCCTGCACTTCAGCAATCAAGAACGCCAGTAACTGACGCACACGCAAGGCGCATGAGCGCCAACAGGTCATCGCGAATTTCAGGGGGTAGTGTGGATCAGATTTTCACGTCACGGCTGGCGCTGTGGGGCTGGCTGCTGGTGACGGCCGGCGCGCAGCCGGCGTTCGCCGATGAGGCCGGGAACGCAGCGGCGCAGCGTCTGGTGGACGTCAACGAATACTTCGTGCGCGGCAACACCGTGCTCGACGCGCGGGCGATCGAAGAAGCGGTGTATCCGTTCCTCGGCCCGCAAAAAGCCTTGAGCGACATCGAAGGCGCGCGGGATGCCTTGCAGAAGGCCTATCAGGAACGCGGCTACCAATCGGTGTTCGTCGAGCTGCCGGAGCAAGCCGTAGCCGACGGTATCGTCTACCTGCAAGTCAGCGAAACCAAAGTTGGCCGGGTGCGGGTGGTCGGCGCCAAACACTATTCGCCGCTGGATATTCGCGACAACGTCCCGGCGCTGAAGGAAGGCGAGGTGCCGGACTTCGCCAAGGTCCAGGGCGAACTGGCGCAACTCAACAAGACCCCGGGCCGGCAGGTGATGCCGCTGGTGCGCGAAGGTCAGCGCCCCGGCACCATGGACGTGGACTTGCAGGTCGAAGACCAGAACCCGTGGACCGCCAGCGTCGGGCTGAACAACGACTACAGTGCCGACACCGAAAAACTGCGCACCGTCACCAGCCTCGGCTACAACAACCTTTGGCAGTTGGGGCACAGCGTCAACCTGACGTTCTTTACCGCACCGCAGGAGACCGACAACGCCAAGGTCTGGTCCGGCTCCTACACCGCGCCGCTGACCGAGCGCTGGAGCGTGCAGTTCTCCGGTTACCAGTCCGACAGCAACGTCGCCACCATCGGCGGCAGCAACGTGCTCGGCAAGGGCCATTCCTACGGCGTTTCGGCGATCTACACGATCCCGTCCAGTGGCAACTGGTCGAACTCGCTGTCGGCCGGCATCGACTTCAAGGACTTCGACGAACGCCTGACCTTGTCCGGCGAGAGCGACAAGGTGCCGCTCAAATACGCGCCGTTCACCTTCGCCTACAACGGCTATCGCTACAGCGAAAAGAGCCAGCTCGGCCTCGGCCTGAGCCTGGTTGCGGCCACCCGCAGCATCTTCGGCTACGGCAGCTCCGACGAAGACTTCGACTACAAACGCTACCGCGCCAACCCGAGTTTCGCCGTGCTCAAGGGCGATACCAACTTCACCTGGACCTTCGACAGCGATTGGCAGAGCGCAAGCAAAGCCGCGTTTCAGCTGGCGTCCGGGCCACTGGTTTCCAACGAACAATTTTCCGCCGGCGGCGCGACTTCGGTGCGCGGTTATCTGGCGGCCGAACGCACCGCCGATGACGGCTTCCTGCTCAGCGAAGAACTGCGCACACCGTCGCTGGCCAAGTACGTCGGCGGCTGGATGCAGGACTGGCGCTTCTACGCCTTCGCCGAAGGCGCGCAACTCTACCTGCGCGACGAGCTGCCGGACCAGGACGCCAATTACGCCCTGGCCAGCGTCGGCCTCGGCACCCGCGCCAGCCTGAGCAAATGGCTGTCCGGCAGCCTCGACTGGGGCTACCCGCTACTCGAAGGGCCGAACACCTCGAAACAGGAATCGCGCCTGCACTTCAACCTTCAGGCCACTTTCTAACAAGGAGCACTTCCATGCAGCGCCTTTTCCTTTCGTTGTTGATCTGCCTGGGCTTCGTGCTCCCGGCCACGGCTCAGGCCTGGTGGCAGGACGACTGGCATTACCGCAAACAGATCGCCGTCGACACCACGCCGCAAGGCGCCGCGATCAATCAGGCCCTGGGCCGCACCGCGCTGCTGGTGCGCCTGCACACCGGCAACTTCACGTTTGACGGCGTGAAAGAGGACGGCTCGGATCTGCGCTTCGTCGCCGCCGATGACAAGACCGTGCTCAACCACCAGATCGAAAGCTTCGACGCGCTGATGGGCATGGCGCTGATCTGGGTCGATGTGCCGAATGTCGAGGGCGGTCAGCGTCAGGACATCTGGATGTATTACGGCAACCAGAAGGCGCCGGCCACCGGCAACGGCCAACTGACGTTCGATCCGAATTACACCGCGCTCTATCACTTCGACGGCGCCACCGGCACCCCGGCGAAAGACACTACCGCCTACGGCAACACCGCGCAGAGCGCGACCGGTGCCGCAATTGACGGCGTAGTAGGGCGGGCCTTGCAGTTCAGCGGCCAGCCGTTGCTGCTGCCGGCCAGTCCGTCGTTGCAGCACAACGCCGGCAGCGCGTTCACCTTCAGCGCCTGGCTGCGACTGGATCAGGCCAATGGCGAGCAACTGATCCTGGCCCGCCGCGAAGGCGCCAACAGCCTGCTGGTCGGTGTGAATCAGGGCGTGCCTTTCGTGGAAATCGATGGCCAGCGCGCCGTGGCCACGCAACCGCTGAATCCGGGTCAATGGCAGCACGTCGCACTGACCGCTGAAGGCGCCAAAGTGACGCTGTACATCAACGGTCGCGAAGGCGCGGCACTGGCTCAGGCAATGCCTGCGTTCAATTCGGTCATGGCCATCGGCGCCGATTTGCACGAAGGTCCTTTCCAGCCGTTCGTGGGCGCCATCGACGAACTGCGCCTGTCGAAAGTCGCCCGCCCGGCGCCCCTGTTGCTGGCCGACGCCACTTCCCAGGGCGCCGATTCGAAACTGGTTGCCTATGGTGTCGATGAAGAACAGTCCGGCTTCGGTTTCGGCAGCCTCGGCTTCCTGCTCAACGCGGTGCCGGTGGACGCTTGGGTGATCATCGCGGTGCTGGTGCTGATGATGTTCCAGTCGTGGATCATCATGCTGCGCAAGAACCGTACCCTCAGCCGCGTCACTGCCGCCAACGAAGATTTCCGCGTGCAATTCGCCAAGGTCGGCACGCGCCTGGAAATGTTCGCCGACGACACGCAACTCGCCCAGCGTTTGCAGCACTCGCAGCTGTGGCGTCTGTATCTGGTGGCGGTGAAAGAGATCCGAACCCGCCGCGAGCAGGGCGCCGATACCTCGTCGGTTTCCGCTGCAACCATCGAAGCCATCCGCTGCTCGATGGACGGTGTGCGTACCCGTGAAAACCAGCAGCTGAGTTCGAAACTCTCGACCCTGTCCAACGCCATCGCCGGCGGCCCGTACATCGGCCTGCTCGGCACCGTGCTGGGGATCATGGTGGTGTTCCTCGGCACGGCCATGGCCGGCGACGTCAACATCAACGCCATCGCGCCGGGCATGGCGGCCGCCTTGCTCGCTACCGCCATGGGCCTGTTCGTCGCGATCCCGGCGCTGTTTGGCTACAACCGCCTGATCACCCGCAACAAGGAAGTCAGCGCCGACATGCGCGTGTTCGTCGACGAGTTCATCACCCGTCTGGCGGAGATGCACGGCGAAGGCCAGTCCAGTGAAGCGGCGCATCAGCGCGGTCATCACGCCAACCACTCCGTACCGGCCTGAGGAGCACAGACATGGCGTCCGTAAATGCCTCCCACGACGATGACGAAGATGCAGCGGTGGACAGCATCAACATCACGCCACTGGTGGACGTGCTGATGGTGGTGCTGGTGATGTTCATCCTCACCGCCACCGCGCAGGTCTCCGGGATCCAGATCAACCTGCCCAAGGCCAGCGCCGCGGTGTCGCTGTCCGAGGCCAAGACCAAGGCGATTTCGGTCAACGACGGCGGCCAGGTGTTCCTCGACGCCTACCCGGTGACGTTGCCGGAGCTGGAAGAACGCCTGCGCATCGAGAAGGCGCAGAACCCGGACTTCCCGGTGATCGTGCGCGGCGACGCCACGGTGCAGTACCAGAAAGTCATCGAAGTGCTGGATCTGCTGCGCCGGCTCGAACTGTCCCAGGTCGGTCTCGTTACCGGCAAACCGACGCAGGGCTGAGTGATGACTGCACAACTGCCAATCGAGCCTTTGCCGGTGAAAAAGTCGCCACTGCGTTACGTGAAGTGGGGCGCCGGGCTGTTGCTGGGCGCCGTCGCGGCATTCCTGTTGTGGCAGTGGGCCAACGACATGAGCGGCATCCGCCGGGAAGCGCCGAAGGTGCCGACGATCATCCCGTTGCCGCCACCGCCACCTCCGCCGCCGGAAAAACCGCCGGAGCCGGAAACCCCGGTGGAAGAAAAAATCGTCGAGCCCGAGCCAACGCCCGAGCCGCAAGAGGTCAAGCCCGAGGAAGAAGCGCCGCCATCGCCGGCGGACGATCTGGCTAACCCGATGCAGATGGACGGTGACGCCCAGAGCGGCAGCGACGCCTTCAACATCGGCGCGGGCAAGGGCGGCGGCATGGCCGGTTCCGGCGGTGGGCGACTGGGCAACGGCACGTATAGCCAGTTCCTCGCGTTCACCTTCCAGAAGCTGCTGCGCGAGAACCTCGACCTGCGCAACCTCGCGTTTTCGCTGCAGGCCGATGTGTGGCTGAGCAGCGTCGGCGAGATCACCCGGGTCGAGCTGATCAAGTCCAGCGGCAACCCCGAGATCGATACGCAAGTGCTCGCCGCGTTGCGCAACGCGCCTGCTTTGAGCGAGCGGCCACCGGCCTCCATCACCTTGCCTGTGCGCATGTCCCTGCAAGGGCGGCGTCCGGGTTAACCGCATTCATAAAGCTGTATGAAAAGGAGTTGTGTGCAGATGATTTCCAACGTGAATCGATTGTCCCTGGCGGTCGGCATGGTCATCGCGACCCTGGTCGGTCAGGCCGCGGCAGCGCCTGCGCCCTCGGAGAACGCCACGATCAATCTGATCCGCTTGCTGGTCGAGCAGGGCATTCTGAAACAGGACAAGGCCGACGCACTGATCGCCCAGGCCCAGAACGAAGCGGCCCAGGCCAAGCAGGCTGCGGCGTCTACTGCCGTGGCGGCCGGGCCGGTCGCAGCACCGGGCGATGTGCGGGTGCAATACGTGCCGGCTGCGGTGCGCGACCAGATCCGCGATCAGGTCAAGGCCGAGGTCATGGCCACCGCCAAACAGGAAAACTGGGCCGCGCCCAATACGTTCCCGGACTGGGCGTCGCGCATCAGCTTCGACGGCGACATTCGTCTGCGTGACGAATCGCGCTACTACTCGGGCAGCAACAGCAACGAAATCGTCGACTTCGCCAAGCTCAACAACAACGGCCCGTACGACGTGAACCCCAACAGCAGCACCGCGTTGCCGCCGTTGCTCAACACCCGCGAAGACCGCGAAAACCTGTTCCGCCTGCGCGCCCGGCTGGGCATGAAAGCAGTGATCTCGCCGGAATGGACCGCCGGCATCCGCATCGGCACCGGCTCGGACAACAACCCGGTGTCGACCACCCAGAACCTCGGCGGCGGCTTCTCGAAAAAGGACATCTGGCTCGATCAGGGTTACCTGACCTGGAAGCCGTCGGATGAACTGACGCTGACCGGTGGCCGGTTCGCCAACCCGTTCATGTCCACCGACATGCTGTATTCCAACGACCTGAACTTCGACGGCGTGGCGGCGATCTTCGACCACAAGCTCAGCCGCGACTGGGGCGTGTTCGGCACCGTCGGCGCGTTCCCGGTGGATTACACCAACGACACCACCACCAGCAACGGCTTCGACAAGGAAGAAAGCGACAACAAATGGCTGTACGGCGCGCAGATCGGCGCCAAATGGGCGATCAACAGCAACAACCGCTTGAAAGGCGCGCTGGCCTACTACCGCTTCGACGACATCGAAGGCCAGCGCTCCAGCCCCTGCGAACCGTGGGCCGGCGCGCCCGGCTGCGACAGCGACGGCACCCGCGCGGCATTCATGCAAAAGGGCAACAGCGTGTTCCTGCTGCGTGACATCACGCCGAACCCGCTCAACCCGACCACCACGCCGCAACCGCAATTCGTTGGCCTGGCGTCCGAGTTCAACCTGCTGGACCTCAACGTGGTGTGGGACGCCGACCTGCCGGAAGACTTCAAACTGCGCAGCCAGGGCAACTACATCCACAACCTCGGCTACGACGAAGGCGACATGCGCAAGCGTTCGGCCGGGCAACTGGTCAACAACCTCGACAGCAACGGCAACATCGAAAGTGGCGCCAATGCGTGGATGGTCCAGTTCACCCTCGGCAACGCGCTGGAGCTGAAGAAGCAGGGCGACTGGAACCTGTTCGCCGGCTACAAGTACATCCAGCCGGATGCCTTGCCGGACGGCTTCAACGACTCGTCGTTCCACCTCGGCGGCACCAACGCCAAGGGCTACTTCCTGGGCGGCAATTACGGTCTGGCGAAGAACGTCTACGCCACTGGTCGCTGGCTGAGTTCGGAGGCGGTGTATGGCGCGCCGTTCGACATCGACGTCATGCAGCTTGAGATCAACACGCGCTTCTAAGCGCCGGGAGAGGGTTATGAAAATCCGCTTTTTATGGCTTGGGCTCGGGATGTTGATCGCCACCGGGGCGAGCGCCGAAGGCATGGAGGAACGCCTGCGCACCCAGTTGCGCAGCACCACCCAGCAGCTGCAAACCCTACAAAGTCAACAGGCCCAAGCCAGCGCCGCGCAACTGGCGGCGCAGAACGAAGCCAAGGCTGCACAGGCGCAAATCAAGCAATTGACTGCGGAGCTGGCCAAGGCCAAAGGCCTCGCCGAGCAACTGGCCGGGCAGCAGCAAAGCCTGCACAGCCAGGCCCAGGCGCAAGTCGCGGCCAGCAACGAGCAGAGCGGCAAGTTCAAGAAAGCCTATGACGAGTTGTTGGTCATGGCCCGTGCCAAAGAGGCAGAACGGTCTAAGCTTCAAGCGCAATTGACTGAACGTGACACACAAGTGCAGCAATGTTCGGTCAAGAATCAGCAGATGTACGGCGTGGCCAAGCAGATTCTCACCGCCTACGAAAACATCGATGTGGCCGAGGTGATGAAGATCCGCCAGCCCTTCGCCGGCAGCGCCCGGGTTAAGTTCGATGAGCTGGCTCAGGGCTTCGGCGATGAACTGTACAAGACTCAATTCGATGCGCCGCAAGCCGCGATCGCGCACTGATTAAAAGACTCATGGACAAGGAAGAAGTAATGACTCAATTGATCTCCCACGTATCCCCGCAATCCCTGACCGAAGTGCTGCAAGCCGCCGGTTACCGCGTCAACCAGACCGAACAGAACGGTATCGTCCAGTTGCTCAGCGCCAGCCAGGGCATCGGTTATGCCGTGCGTTTCGGCAACCCGGCGGTGGCGGAGCAGGGCAGCTACGTCGACTTCACCTTCAGCTGCGCCTTGCGCGTGCAGGGCGAGTTGCCGGCCGGTGTGGCCGAGCAGTGGAACGCTACCCGCCGGTTTGCCCGGTTGTCGTTGCAGGGCGAGTTTCTGGTGATGGAGATGGACGTGGTGGTGGCCGCTGGCGTCAGCAGCGATTACCTGCGCGGCAACCTGGAACTGTGGGATCGCCTGTTGCAGGAGTTCATCGTTTATCTGCGTGACTTCACCCAGAACGCTGCTGCCGCCCAGGCTCCAAAGGTTGAGCAAGAGGAAGTCGCGCTGTGACGAAACCTGCCATGGTAATCAGCGCCGCTGCGGTGGCGCTGTTGGTGGTGGCCGTGGCGCTGGTGGTGCGGCCGGGCAATGACCCGGTCGCCGCCCAGCAACCGGCGCCGGTGATTGCGGCGAACAGTGGGCCTGCGGTGGCGCGGTTGGGCAATCAACAGGTGTCGCCGGAGGAATTGCAGGCGTTGCTGGCGGCTGTTCCACCGCAAACCCGCGAGCAACTGCGCGGTAATCGTGAGGCGCTGGAGCGCTGGATTCGTTCACGCCTGGCTGAAAAAGCCGTGCTGGAGCAGGCCGATGCCCAGGGCTGGGCGCAGCGTCCGGACGTGGTACGGCAGACCCGCGCCGCCACCGAACAGATCGTGTATCGCGACTATCTTCAGTCGGTGAGCAAAGTGCCGGCGGATTACCCGAGCGCCGCCGAGTTGCAGCAGGCGTATGACGCGGGCAAGGCCAATTGGCAGACGCCGGCGTTGTATCGGGTCAGCCAGATTTTCCTGGGGGTGAATGAGCCACAGAATCTTGAAGCCGTGCGTAAGCAGGCGGCGGATCTGAGCAAGAAAGCCCAGTCGACCCCTGCGGAGTTTGCAGCGCTGGCCAAGGAGTTTTCACAGGACCGGCTCACCGCTGAACGTGGCGGTGACACGGGGTTGCAGCCGTTGCAGCAACTGGTACCGGAAGTGCGTGGTGCGGTGGCGCGACTCAAGGTTGGCGCGGTCTCCGATCCCGTTCAAAGCAGCGCCGGCTTCCACGTGATCAAACTCACCGAACAACAACCAGCCCGCACCGCGACCCTCGACGAGTTGCGCGATCAACTGACCCAAGCCTTGCGGGCACAGCGTCAGGAGCAGATCGCCCAGGCTTATTTGGACGGCATGCTCAATACCGCAACGCTGAGCATCGACGGGGCCGAGCTCAACAAGGTGCTGGAGGAAAAGCTGTAATTCAGACTCACCACTGAACCTATGTGGGAGCGGGCTTGCTCGCGAAGGGGCCATGCCAGACAACTTATTCGTTGAATGACACACCGCTTTCGCGGGCAAGCCCGCTCCCACATTAGAGCCGTGACGCTTTCCAAAAATACAAAGATCGACAGGGAGTCATCGATGTCATTCACCGAACCCGCAGCACGACAGAGCAGCGCCGATTTCCGCTGGCCCCGGGACAAGGACGAACCCTGGCTGGCGCAAGCCGCGACCCTCGACGGCGACGTCGCCCAATACTTTCTGGTCAGCGCCCGTTGCGGCTGCTTCATGCAGGCCGCCCGCAGCCTCAACGTGCGCTCGACCCTGCTGCGCAAACAACTGGCGCAACTCGAACAACAACTGCAATGCGCGCTGTTCAGCTT
>NZ_JAIHBA010000014.1:96275-153431 GCF_019718735.1 Pseudomonas sp. RIT778
ACTTTCTGGTCAGCGCCCGTTGCGGCTGCTTCATGCAGGCCGCCCGCAGCCTCAACGTGCGCTCGACCCTGCTGCGCAAACAACTGGCGCAACTCGAACAACAACTGCAATGCGCGCTGTTCAGCTTTCAGGGCAGCGCCCTCAGCCTGACCCGCGAAGGCCAGCAATTGCAGGCGCAACTGATCGCCCTGGCTCACGAACGCAAACTTCCGGTGATCGAGCAACCGCTGATAAGGCTGGCCGTCGCCGAATCGATCCTGCACGACATCCTCGGCCGCGACCTCATCGCACTGCTGCGCCGCAACGCCAGCGTGCGGCTGGAGATCATCGCCCTCGACAGCGAACTGGCCCTGCGCGCCGTCAGCGCCGACATCGTACTGTGGCTCGCCCACGGCGACACCCCGCATCCGGGCCCGACCTTCGCCACCAGCGAACCGCAACGCCTCGCGCAACTGGAATACCAGCCGCACATTGCCAAACGCTACTCCCGCGTCACTGCACGCCCGGAAAGCCCGGACGACCTCGCCGATTTCATGTTGGTGCAATGGCAGCATGATCGGCAGATCGACAGCTTCCGGCCGTGGAATGAACTGGTCGAACAGCGGTTGGCCGGGGTGGTGCAGATGCAGTCCTATGAGCTGATGCTGGAGATGATTCGTTGCAGCGCGTGCATTGGCTTGCTGCCGATGTACATGAGCCGGTTTGATCGCGGATTGGTGGCGTTGCCGGGGTTGTTTGACGAGGCGATGCGGTTGCAGGCGTGGTTGGCGGTGAACAGTGAATCGCAGGCGGTCGGGGAGGTGCAGACCTTGGTGGAGTTGATTCAGCGTACGTTCAATGAGCGACAGGAGTGGTTTGAGTAACCACGTAGGTTTTTAGATCGTTCCCACGTCGAGGCGTCGAACCGTCCGCGTGGGAATGCCTCGAGGGACGCTCCGCGTTCCAGCTCCGAAAGGGACGCGGAGCGTCCCGGGCTGCATTCCCACGCAGAGCGTGGGAACAATCAGCCAATCAGGCTAAGGGGATGTATAGGCTTTAAACAGTCATGGCGAATCCGTGAAGAAGCGGTTTACAGTGACCGGCCACGCACTGATCCAGGAGGGATCTTTCATGCCTGAGCACAACCCCGCCATTCACCTCGAGCGCTACAACGAATCCCACGTCGAAGGCATCACCGCGCTCTATAACGACCCGGCCGTGACCCGGCAGGTGTTGCAAATGCCGTTTCAGACCACCGAGGTCTGGCGCAAACGCCTGGCGGCGGACAACGAGCGGGTGGTGCAACTGGTGGCGCTGCATCAGGGGGTGGTGATTGGCAATCTGGGGCTGGAGCAGTTCTCGCGGATTCGCCGCAGTCACGCCGGCAGTGTCGGCATGGCCGTAGCGGTGGCGTGGCAGGGCAAGGGTGTCGGTTCGAAGCTGTTGGCAGCGGCGCTGGACATCGCCGACAACTGGATGAACCTGCACCGGGTCGAGCTTTCGGTGTACGCCGACAACGAGGCGGCCATCGGGCTCTACCGCAAGTTCGGCTTCGAAACCGAGGGCCTGTTCCGCGACTACGCGGTGCGTGACGGGCAATGGGTCGACACCCTGAGCATGGCGCGCCTGCGCAAACGCTGACCTTTTGTCCGTCAATGGCCGACGAGGCGACCGTGCAGGCAAATGACTTGCACGGTCGTCATCGGCATCTGCCATGCTCGACGTCCGCAGCACCGCTCCTTGAAGGAACACCGCAATGGACGACGTACAGCAACTGGGCGAAATGCTTCGCCACTATGCCGACAGCGAAGCGCACAAGAAACAACTGTTCGAGACGCAATCGGCGACCTGGGCCACCCGGATCACCGAGTTGTTCGGGCGGATCCAGCAATGGCTGGAACCGGTGCAGGCGCCGGGGTTGCTGGAGGTCAGTCGCGAGGCTTATGTGGCGTTCGGGCCGAGCACACCGGTTGAGACCTCAACCTTCAAGACTGAAAAACTGAGCATCGTGATTGCCGGCAAACCGGTCGAGTTTGTGCCGGACGTGATGGGCAGCGGCGGGCAGATTTCGCTGGCGGTGATGGGGTTGACGGCGGCGCGGTATGGGAGTGTTTCGTTGGTGGGACTGCCGGGCGGGGAGTGGCAGTGGCGCAAGACCAATGGGTTGAAGGATCCGGATACCTTTGCCTTCGACGCGAATTTCCTCGCGCAGCAATTGCAGAGCCTGATTCCCCGAGACCGCACCTAAGATCAAAAGCCACTCCCTACCTGATCGTTCCCACGCTCTGCGTGGGAATGCCTCAAGGGACGCTCCGCGTTCCAGCTCTGGAAGGGACGCGGAGCGTCCCGGGCTGCATTCCCACGCGGACGGTTCGACGCCTTGACGTGGGAACGATCAACATCAACGGAAGTAGCTCACATTTCGAGGTTGACCCACCCCGGCTTCGCCACCTCCGGCGCCACCGCTTTCACGGTCTTACCGGTGGCCATCTCAACCCGCCGCGCCACCTCCGGATCATCCGCAAACGGCGTCAGACTCGCCTCATCCAGGCTCTCCGCCGTCTCATGCCGCAAGCAGTACTCCACCGCCAGCCACAAAAACAACACGCCCAACACATTCAGAAAAATATCGAACATGACCAGCTCCCTTGATCAGGCGATCTGCGCTTCACGATGGGCAATTGCAACATCCGCCACCCGTACCGTGCGCCACACGTTATAGGCCATCAGCAACATGCCGCTGAGGAAGAACACCCCGCCGGCAAACCGCACGACAAACCCCGGATGACTGGCCTGCAACGCCTCGACAAACGAATAGGTCAGCGTGCCGTCCTCGTTGATCGCCCGCCACATCAGGCCCTGGGTAATCCCGTTGACCCACATCGAAGCGATGTACAACACCGTGCCGATGGTCGCCAGCCAGAAGTGCAGGTTGATCAGCGGCGTGCTGTGCATGCGCTCGCGGCCAAAGACCTTGGGCACCATGTGATAGGTCGCGCCGAAGGTAATCATCGCCACCCAGCCCAGCGCCCCGGCGTGTACGTGACCGATGGTCCAGTCGGTGTAGTGGGAGAGGGCGTTGACGGTCTTGATCGCCATCATCGGGCCTTCGAAGGTCGACATGCCGTAGAACGCCAGCGACAAGACCAGGAAGCGCAGAATCGGGTCGGTGCGCAATTGATGCCAGGCGCCCGACAGGGTCATCATCCCGTTGATCATCCCGCCCCAGCTCGGTGCCAGCAGGATCAGCGACATCGCCATGCCCAGCGACTGCGCCCAGTCCGGCAGCGCGGTGTAGTGCAAATGGTGCGGGCCGGCCCAGATGTACAGGGTGATCAGCGCCCAGAAATGCACGATCGACAACCGGTACGAATACACCGGCCGATTCACCTGCTTGGGCACGAAGTAATACATCATCCCGAGGAACCCGGTGGTCAAAAAGAACCCCACCGCGTTGTGCCCGTACCACCACTGCACCATGGCGTCGGTGGCGCCGGAGTACACCGGATAAGACTTGAACCAGTCCACCGGAATCGACAGGTGATTGACCACGTGCAGCATGGCGATCACCAGGATGAACGCGCCGAAGAACCAGTTGCCGACGTAGATGTGCTTGGTCTTGCGCTGCACCACGGTGGTGAAAAACACCACGGCGTACGCGACCCAGACCACCGCCATCCACACGGCGCCGGAGAATTCGATCTCGGCGTATTCCTTGGTGGTGGTGTAGCCCATCGGCAGGGTGACCAGCATGATCACGATCACCGATTGCCAGCCCCAGAAGGTGAACGCGGCAAGCTTGTCCGAGTACAGCCGCACCTGGCAGGTACGCTGCACGGCGTAGTAACTGGCGGCGAATTGCGCGCTGCCGGCGAAACCGAAAATCACCAGGCTGGTGTGCAACGGTCGCAAGCGGCCGAAGGTGGTCCACGGCAAGTCCAGATTCATGTCCGGCCACACCAGTTGCGAGGCGATCCATACCCCCATCGCCATGCCCACGACACCCCAGAAAACAGTCGCGATGACGAATTGGCGGACGACCTTGTAGTTATAAGCCTGTCCGATTGTTGCTGTGCTCATGGTCAGTTCATCCACGGTTGCAAAGTCTTGCCAGGCCACCCGGTCTGGCACGAGCTGCACTGTAGAAACCCCACCGGAAACAAAACAGGCTCAGGAATTGTTCATTTATGCGGATCAGATCAAAGCGCTGCCTGCGGCCATCTGCCGCGCCCTGATACGGTTTTTATGCGTTCAGGTGAATCTGTTGTGCACTGCGCCGTTCGTCCATAGTCAGGGAAAATACTGTGGGAACGGGCGAACCCGAGATAGCGCCAGACGCGAACTGGCGCTATCTCGGGTTCGCCCGTTCCCACAGGAATCTGTGCATTCCTGATGAGGTAGCCGATGTATCAATACGATGATTACGACCGGGCGCTGGTGTTCGAGCGCGTTGCGCAGTTTCGCGATCAGGTCGAGCGCTTCATGGCCGGGGAGTTGAGCGAAGAAGAGTTCCTGCCGCTGCGCCTGCAAAACGGCCTGTACATGCAAAAGCACGCCTACATGCTGCGGGTGGCCATTCCTTACGGCACGCTGAGTGCCGAACAGATGCGCACCCTGGCGAGCATCGCCCGGGATTACGACCGTGGCTACGGCCACTTCACCACCCGGCAGAACATGCAGTTCAACTGGATCGAGCTGCACGAGGTGCCGGACATTCTCGAACGTCTGGCGCAGGTCAACATGCATGCGATCCAGACCTCGGGCAACTGCGTGCGCAACATCACCACCGAAGCCTTCGCCGGGGTCGCGGCGGACGAGCTGATCGACCCGCGCCCGCTGGCCGAGATCCTGCGGCAATGGTCGACGATCAACCCGGAATTCCTGTTCCTTCCGCGCAAGTTCAAGATCGCCATCTGCTCGGCGAAGCAGGATCGCGCGGCAATCATGATGCACGACATCGGCCTCTACCTTTACCCCGGCCGTGACGGCCAGATGCTGCTGCGAGTGATCGTCGGCGGCGGTCTGGGACGCACGCCGATTCTCGGTCTGCAGATTCGCGACGATCTACCGTGGCAGCACTTGCTGTCCTACGTCGAGGCGGTGTTGCGGGTCTACAACCGTCACGGCCGGCGCGACAACAAGTACAAGGCGCGGATCAAGATTCTGGTCAAGGCGCTGGGCATCGAGGCGTTCGCCAAAGAGGTCGAGGAGGAATGGCAACACCTCAAGGACGGCCCCGCGCAGTTGACCGAAGATGAATACCAGCGGGTGGCCAGTGCCTTTGTGCCGCCGAGCTACCGCACGCTGGCGGGCACCGATCTGGATTTCGGCACGCACCTGGCCGACAACCCGGCGTTCGCCCGTTGGGTCGCGCGCAACGTGCAACCGCACAAAGAGCCGGGCTATACCAGCGTGGTGCTTTCGACCAAACCGGGTCTGGCCTCGCCGCCGGGGGACGTCACCGATGCGCAGATGCAGGCCGTGGCTGACTGGTCCGAGCGCTTCGGTTTCGGCGAAATCCGCATCGCCCACGAGCAGAACATCGTCCTGCCGGACGTGCCCAAGTCCGAGCTGTTCGCGCTGTGGCAACTGGCGAAAGAGCAGGGGCTGGGCGCCGCCAACGTGGGGCTGCTGACCGACATCATTGCCTGCCCCGGCGGCGACTTCTGTGCGCTGGCCAATGCCAAGTCGATCCCGATTGCCCAGGCGATTCAGGCGCGTTTCGACAACCTCGATTACCTGCACGATCTGGGCGACATCAGCCTGAACATCTCCGGCTGCATGAACGCCTGCGGCCATCACCACATCGGCAACATCGGGATTCTCGGCGTCGATAAGAACGGCAGCGAGTGGTACCAGATCACCCTCGGTGGCGCGCAGGGCAAGAACAGCGCACTGGGCAAAGTCATCGGCCCGTCGTTCAGCGCCGCCGAAGTGCCGCAGGTGATCGAGCGGATCATCGGCACCTTCGTCCGTTATCGCGAAGCTGAAGAATTGTTCGTCGATACCGTGGCGCGCATCGGCCTGGAGCCGTTCAAGGAGCGGGTCTACCCGAAAGCGCTGGAGGTGCCGGCATGAACAATTTGCTGAGAATGGAGGAGAGCGGGGCGCAGATCGTGCTGGATGATCCGTGGACGTTGATTCGCTCGCCAGAAACGGCTGACAGCACTGAAATGCTGATTCTGCCGCTGGCCCACTGGCTCGAATCACCCTCGACCCATGCGGTCTGGCTCGGCCCGGACGACGGCGTCGAAAGCCTGTTGCCATGGCTGACCTCACTGCCACTGATCGCCCTTGACTTCCCGAGCTTTCGCGACGGCCGCGCCTACAGCCAGGCCTATCTGCTGCGCAGCCGTTTCGGCTGGAAAGGCGAGTTGCGCGCCATCGGCGATGTATTGCGCGATCAACTGAGCCACATGCGTCAGTGCGGTTTCGACAGCTTCGCGGTGCGTGAGGACAAATCCGCCGAGGATGCGCTCAAGGGGCTGGCCGGGATGAGCGTGTTGTACGGGCGCTCGGTGATCGAGCCGCGACCGTTGTTCCGGCGCAGGTGATGCAGGGGAAACCCTTAGAACCCTGATGAATCGGGGATTTTTCCTTGGGTCGATGGTGGCCTTTTGGTAGAGTCCCCGTCGCCAGCGGGTTTTCGGCTGGACGACGGAACGAAGAAGGGAGTCTGATCAGTGAGTCCGGGCAAAAAAATTCTGGGCATCACCGCGTTGCTGTTGATGGTGACGCTGTGGGCCGGTTACATCTATGTGTTCAACGAAAACCGTGGCGGCCAGCTCGGCGGCGTCGGCGAAAGCACCGCGTGGTGCGGCACGCCGCCGAACACCGAAGCGGCGCTGCTGGGCAAGGATCAGTTGACCCTGCGCATCACCAACAACCTGCGCGGCGAGTTCATGCTCAGCGGCGCGGTGGTGGTCTCCGAGCGCACCTTCAACCGCTATGACCTGGGCCGCAACGAACTGCGTCTGCGCCTGGAGCCGTTGCAGTGGTCGTTTGGCGTGACGCCGATCTTCCTCGAACAGGTGAAAGTCCTGCCCCTGAGCCGCAACCTCGCCTCGACCGACAAGAGCGCCTTCGCCGAACTCGAATCGCGGCCGATCAGCGTGCAGGGCCGGGTCACCGAATTTCCTTTCGACACCTATCGCTACGGCTACAAACCGGTGCTGTATTACCTCAAGGGCAGCGAGCGCATCGACCTGCGCTTCAAGAACATCACCACGCTGATGGAGATGTCCAACACCTTCACGCCGATCCAGAAGTACAACCGCGCCGACTACATCAACGAGAAAAACTCGATGATCCGCGACGAGGACTACAAGGCCTACGGCCCCCACGAATGCGCGTTCAGCGTCGAGCGCAAAGGCTCGTTCAAGGTTGTGGTGCTGTTGATGCTGCTGGTGCTGTGCCTGCCGTTGCTGCTGGTGTTCTACCGCGATGAGCCGGGGATCGACTTTCTTGCCACGCTGGTGGGGATTGGCGTGGTGCGCACGGTGCTGGTGGGGCCGGTGCAGGATTTCCAGCTGTACAACATTGATTTTCTGTTCGGTGCGGCGATTTTGCTGGTGGGGACCGTGTCGCTGATCAAGGCGATGCGGGCCAACAGCCGGCGGGAGATGGCGTTGAGGAGTGGGGAGACTTCGAGCTGGTAGAAGAAAGCCTTGAGCACCTGTGATGGTCCGGACCTTTCAAAGGTCCGGACCCGACGTTGTGCAATGTTGGGGTTTCTGATCGCAAACGGCGCGAATTTAGCTATACCTGTAACTCCCCCGACGCAATAAATTCGGCCTTCCGACAGGAGTTACAGCATGAAGCTAGCCGTAATGATGAGCACCCTGTGCATTGCCACGCTGGGCGTGGTGGGTTGCTCCAGCAAAACCGTCGCACCCGACGAGTACTCAGGCTTCCTCAAGGACTACAGCCAGCTGAGGGAGGCCAAATCCCCGTCGGGGGCCGAAGTGATGCGCTGGATCGACCCGAAAGTCGACATCGGCAAATTCACCAGCTTCTACGTCGAACCGACCCAGCTCTATCCCAAACCGCAACCCACCGTGAAGATTCCGCAGCAGACCCTCAACGGCATCACCAGCTACTACGATCAGGCGCTCAAGCGTGAACTGGGCAAATCCCTGCCGCTGGCCTCGGGTCCCGGGCCGGGTGTGATCGTGGTGCGCGCGGCCATCACTGCCGTCAGCAGCAAGACCGAAGGCCTGCATGCCTATGAGGTGATTCCGGTGGCGTTGGTAGCGGCAGCGGTCAGCACCGCCAGCGGCATTCGCGATCAGGAAACCACGCTGGCGACCGAAGCGGTGTTCCTCGATGGCGGCACAAACAAAGTGGCGGCGCAGGTGGTGCGCAAGGGCACCGGCAAACCGCTGGAAAACGATTCGCAGGTGATGAAGGCCGATGACGTGAAAAGCGTGATCGATGGCTGGGCCTCGGATCTGCATCAGTCCTACCTCAAGCTCAAGGCCAAGTAAGACCGGCACGCCGGGTCGCCCCTGAGGGCGATCCGGCGTGTGCACTGCGTCAGAAACTGGCGCGCGCCAGTCGGTTGTAATGGCTGAGCAAGCCGTCGTAACTGCGGGTCACGGCGTAGTAGTCCTCGCTCAAACGCTGAGGCTCTGAGTGGTTCTGCCAGTCGGTGTGCAGCGTGTTCAACGCTTCGAGATAGCTTTGCCCCGGCTCGCCGATGCGCAGCCACAGATCCCGTGCGGCATCGGTCTTGTTCTGGAATCCTCCCGTGCGCGGTGCGAGCCAGGGTTCGCGACGGTTCCACGCCTGTTGCAACTTCGCGGTGGTGTCGGCCAGCAATTTTGGGGTCAGAGTGCGGTTTTTCATCGCTTCGTCGAGCACGTCGACAGTCTCCCGCGCCTGAATCATGTACGCCAGCAAGTCCCAATGAATGTCCCTGCCCAGACGCGCCTCGATCAGCTTGAGCTGTTCGGGACGCTGCGCGGCGTCGAGCGGCAGCAGGCTTTGCCGCAGAGCCGTCGAGGCGCCGATGTACTCCTGTGAAACGCGCTCGATCGCCGCCAGTTCTCCAGGGGAGGGCTGTTGCGACCCCGAAGTGAAGCTCGCTTCTCGGTAAAACCGCGTGGGTGCAATGGTGGTCGTGACGTGATTCAGCGCCCGGACGTACTCGTTCGCCTGTCGCGCCAGTTCAGGCTGCCACGCCAGAAGATCGAGTTTTTCCGTGAGGCCCTGACCGCAGACATCGCGCTGAATGTCTCGCACATTGAACGCGTCACTGTCGTCGAAATCATTGAGGCTCTTCAACCAGCGCTGGTCGCGGGGCAAGGGCGGTTGAGGGTTCTTGTAACGGTCGTAGGCCACTCGCCATTGCACGTCGATCCGGTTGACGCAGGCGATCACCGGGCTCAGGGCATTGGCCTGGGCGGTGACCGGCGCATCGCGTCCGTCCAGCCAGAGATCGAGTTGCAGGAAAGGGCGGGTCGCACTGGTCAGCGCCATCACCACCAGCGCGAAGAAAATACCGACGCAAAACATCACTCTCGTGCTCATGGGCGCGCCTCCTTGCCGTACCACTGTTCAACGGTGGCCGGTGCGCTGCATTCGGCGGTAGTCGCCGGCAAGCGGCTGCACAGGCGTTCGGTCCAGGGTTGCAGCCCCTGATTGCGATTGAGCGTGCCTTGGCTGGCGACCACTTTGAATACGCCGAGCACGAGGGCCAGCACCACAATGCCGAGGATCGTCACGCCGACTTTCACGGCTGTTCGGCTCTCTTCCCAGGATACCCGTGGCCTGGACTGCCAGCGGCGAACCAGTCCGAAGGTCGTCAGGGTCGCGGCGTACACCCCGCCGGCAATCGGGCCGAAAAACCAGCCGAGCCCGGCCACCATCAACGCGCCGGGCACCAGGTCACGCAGCACGCCGAACGGCGGCGAGTCTTTGAAAACTCCGGGGCAAAGAGCAGCGCTGAGCCGGTCATCCAGCCGCCATACGCGATGGGCGAGGTTGTGCACCAGCCAATTGAGCCCGGCCACGATCACGCCGAACACCACAGTCGAAATCATGACGATGTTGATCAACCCGCTGAGCCGCACGCCCAGCGGAATGTAATGGGTGAACGCGCCGATCAGGCAGGCCAATACCACGCCCACGTAGGTCGGCCAGTCATTGAAGCTCAGCTCCCAGTCACGCCAGAAAAACGCCGTGCCGCCGGGCATCTGTACGCAGACCTTGGGGTGATTGGCGTACAGCTCGGAACTCAACTTGCGACACTGCGCCCAGTCGTCTTCGCTCAGGCGTCGGGCCAGTGCGCGGCGGGCGCTGAACGAGCCGGTGCCCAGCAGCAGGCGGGCGGCGCGGTGTTCGGGGGTGACCGGCGGTTCCAGGGCGAGCTGTTGCTGGTGAGCCAGGAAAAGCGGCGCATTCTGGCGAGCCAGCAGGCGTTGCCATTCGCCGTCAGGGCAGGGATTTCCGGTGCAGCCGTGCCAGCCCTGACCGGTGCGCACCCGTTCGAAAATCTCGGGAAACCAGACCGGGGCATCCAGCAGCAAATGGCTCAGGGCACGGTTGAACCATTCCTGATGTTGCTGAATCGCCAACCAGTTGAAATCCGCGCAGCGGGCATAGGCCTGGAGAAATCCGTCGACGTCTTCCCGTTCGAGGGCATCACGCATCGGTTGCGCAATGCGCGCGCGTTGTTGATCCAGCAACAGGTCGATCGATATTTCGTCCAGCTCGAGGCGTTGCCAGGCGCTGAACCAGAAGAAGGTCGGGATGGCCCAGTCCACCAGCGTCTGCGAAGTCTCAGGGTGTTCAATGCAATGATGCAGCACCGTGTCTTCGAAGAGATGTGCGCAACCCTGTTCGAGGGTGACGGCATGGCGATGATTCAGCTCTTCAACACTGAGCCCGTCCAGCGAACGGGTCGCCAGTTGCAGGGCATCGACCTCGACCACGGTGAGGCCGGTCAGGTCCCAGGATTCTTCAATACCCTGTTCCTGCTCTTCATCCTGATTCTGCTCGTGATACTGCTGCCATTCCTTGTACGCAAGGGCCTGCTCATAGGCATCGCGCAGCCGCTGGAAACCCTCGGGGTCGTCGTCGGGGCGGGTCTGTTTGAGCAGGACGGCATATTGGCGTTTGATCGTGCGCACATCGGCGTCGGCCGACAGGCCAAGGACGGTCCAGCAACTCATTGCGATGACAACTCCATAACAACCGCGACGCGATCCAGTGGTGGCATTGTGATGTTGCGCACCCTACCTGTTTCGCGTCGAAAAGTCCTCGTGTCTCGCTCAGTCGTCATCGGTCATGCAGAAAATGCTCACGCTCCCGATTCGGGGCCTCAGTGTTTTTTGGCTTGCTCGCGTATGCGTTCTTCTTGCTCACGCAGCTCCGGGGTGAACTCGGCGCCGAAGTCTTCCGGGCTGAACACCTGGCGAATCTCGATTTCCGATTCAGTGCCCGGCATGGGATTCGGGCAACGCTTGACCCATTCGATGGCTTCTTCTTTCGACTTGACGTCCCAGATCCAGTAACCGGCGATCAGCTCCTTGGTCTCGGCGAACGGGCCGTCAATCACGCTGCGGTTTTCGCCGCTGAAGCGCACACGGGCGCCTTTGCTGCTCGGGTGCAGGCCGTCGGCAGAAACCAGGATGCCGGCCTTGGCCAACTGTTCGTTGTAGTTGCCCATGTCGGTCAGCAATTGCTCGCTGGGCATCACGCCGGCTTCGGAGTCGTGGCTGGCTTTGACAATGATCATGAAGCGCATGGTGTTTCTCCGCAGATAGGTGAGGGATTCATGGCTTAGTCGAACGGCCGGGGTCTGAATCGACAGGTCGTTAAAGAAAAGATGCAGACTCGCGTTTTAACAAGCATCACCCTCTTTGAGAGCAGGAATGTGGGGAGACTGGTGAATGTGTATCCAGTTTCAGGCGCCAGCACATGACAATTTCGGTTCAGGCATAGGTCGTCGGACAATTTCGTGGTTAACTTCTGCCTCTTGCATGCTTTCCCAACAACGTTAAGAAGGACTCCGTTCATGGCTCAAGTCACGCTCAAAGGCAACCCGGTTCAAGTCAACGGCCAACTGCCACAAGCCGGTTCCAAGGCGCCAGCCTTTTCCCTGGTAGCCGGCAATCTGTCCGACGTCACCCTGAAAGACTTCGCCGGCAAGCGCAAAGTGCTGAACATCTTCCCAAGCGTCGACACCCCGACCTGCGCCACCTCCGTGCGCAAGTTCAACGCCCAGGCCAACGACATCAGCAACACTGTTGTGCTGTGCATCTCGGCTGACCTGCCGTTCGCCCAGGCTCGCTTCTGCGGCGCCGAAGGTCTGGAAAACGTACAAAACCTGTCGACCCTGCGCGGCACCGAGTTCCTCGAGAACTACGGCGTGGCCATCGCTGACGGCCCGCTGAAAGGCCTGACCGCCCGTGCGGTGGTTGTACTGGACGAAAACGACAACGTCCTGCACAGCGAACTGGTCAAGGAAATTGCCGAAGAGCCTAACTACGAAGCGGCGCTGTCCGTTCTCAAGTAAGCGCTTTTACAATTGTTAACGGCCTGGCCCTGTCCAGGCCGTTTTCATTTGTGTATCAGTGTTTTGCCTCACACCTTGAAACGTAAGTGGAAGGTAAATTGCCGGTAAAGCTGCTTTGCTAAATCCCGGCCAGTGCTTATCGTTCAGCCTCCCGTAAAAGAAGCCCACGCGCCCAATGGTTAATCACTCCATGCAATCGTCTTCCCGAAATTCCCGTCGCTGGCTGTTGAGCCTGCTTGTCCTGCTGGTCATTGCCGGTCTGTGCTGGAAATTCTGGCCCGCCGGTTCGACCCACAAGGAGGGCGGCGAGAAGGCGCAGGCCGGCCACACCGGCCGTTCGGGGATGATGCGTCCGGGCTTCGGCGGGGCGGGCGGGCCGATTCCGGTGCGCGTGGCGCCGGCAGTCACCGGGGACTTCCCGCTGTACTACAAGGCGCTGGGCACGGTGACGGCGCTCAACACCATCAATGTGCGCAGCCGGGTTGGCGGCGAGTTGGTAAAGATCTATTTCGAGGAAGGGCAGATGGTCAAGGCCGGAGACCTGCTGGCGGAGATCGACCCGCGCCCGTACCAGAACGCCTTGCTCCAGGCTGAAGGCACCTTGCTGCAGAATCAGGCGCAGTTGAAGAATGCCCAGGTCGATGTGGAGCGTTATCGCGGTCTTTACAAGGAAGACAGCATCGCCAAGCAGACGCTGGACACCGCTGAAGCGCTGGTCGGCCAATACCTCGGCACCGTGAAAACCAATCAGGCGGCGGTCAACGACGCCAAGCTCAATCTCGAATTCACCAAGATCCGCGCACCGATTGCCGGTCGCGTCGGCCTGCGTCAGCTCGACGTTGGCAACCTCGTAGCGGCCAACGACACCACGTTCCTCGCAGTCATCACCCAGACCCAGCCGATCAGCGTCGCCTTCACCTTGCCGGAAAACAGCCTGGAAACCGTACTCGCCCGCTACCGCAGCGGCGCCAAACTGCCGGCCGAGGCTTGGGATCGTGGCGACACCAAACTGCAAGCCACCGGTGTACTGCAAAGCCTCGACAACCAGATCGACGTGACCACCGGCACCCTGAAATTCAAGGCGCGCTACGAGAACCGCGATCAGTCGCTGTTCCCCAACCAGTTCGTCAACGTTCATTTGCTGGCTGACACCCTGAAAGGTGTGGTGCTGGCTCCGTCGGCCGCCATTCAGTTCGGCACCAACGGCACCTTTGTCTACGCGCTGGACGGCGACAAGAAAGTCACCATCCGCCAATTGAAAATCGGCGCCAGCGATGGCGAAAACACCGTGATCACCGAAGGTCTGGCCGCCGGCGATCGGGTGGTGCTGGAAGGCACCGACCGCCTGAAGGAAGGCAGCGAAGTGGAAGTGGTCAACGACAGCAAGGATGTGCCGACCACCCCGACCGAACACCTGCAAGGCAAGTCCGCCGCCACCGCGCCTGACGCCACCGTCACTGAAAAGGCCAAGAAGGGCGCATGAACATTTCGCGCCTGTTCATCCTCCGCCCGGTCGCCACCACGCTGAGCATGCTGGCCATCGTGCTGGCCGGTCTGATCGCTTATCGCCTGCTGCCGGTCTCGGCCTTGCCGCAGGTCGATTACCCGACCATCCGGGTCATGACCCTGTATCCGGGCGCCAGTCCGGACGTGATGACCAGCGCCGTCACCGCGCCGCTGGAACGTCAGTTCGGGCAGATGCCGGGCCTCACGCAAATGGCCTCGACCAGTTCCGGCGGCGCGTCGGTGCTGACCCTGCGTTTCAGCCTCGACATCAACATGGACGTCGCCGAACAGCAAGTGCAGGCCGCGATCAACGCCGCGACCAACCTGTTGCCGACCGACTTGCCGGCGCCGCCGGTGTACAACAAGGTCAACCCGGCGGACACCCCGGTGCTGACCCTGGCCATCACCTCGAAAACCATGCTGCTGCCCAAACTCAATGACCTGGTCGATACGCGCATGGCGCAGAAGATCGCCCAGATCAGCGGCGTCGGCATGGTCAGCATTGCCGGCGGTCAGCGTCAGGCGGTGCGGATCAAGGTCAACCCCGAGGCGCTCGCGGCCAACGGCCTGAACCTGTCGGACGTGCGCACGCTGATCAGTGCGTCCAACGTCAACCAGCCCAAGGGTAACTTTGACGGCCCGACCCGGGTGTCGATGCTCGACGCCAACGACCAGCTGACCTCGCCCAAGGATTACGCCAACCTGATCCTGGCCTACGCCAACGGCGCGCCGCTGCGGCTCAAGGATGTCGCACAGATCGTCGACGGCGCCGAGAACGAGCGTCTGGCGGCGTGGGCCAACCAGAATCAGGCCGTGCTGCTGAACATCCAGCGTCAGCCGGGCGCCAACGTGATCGAGGTGGTCGACCGGATCAAGGCACTGCTGCCGAGCATCACCGACAACC
This sequence comes from Pseudomonas sp. RIT778, assembly GCF_019718735.1. Taxonomy (NCBI): domain Bacteria; kingdom Pseudomonadati; phylum Pseudomonadota; class Gammaproteobacteria; order Pseudomonadales; family Pseudomonadaceae; genus Pseudomonas; species Pseudomonas sp. RIT778. The sequence goes on from NZ_JAIHBA010000014.1 coordinate 111,185, forward strand.
TGCCGGCCGGTCTCGATGTGGTCGTGCTGACCGACCGCACCCAGACCATCCGTGCCTCGGTCACCGACGTGCAACATGAACTGCTGATCGCCATCGCTCTGGTGGTGATGGTGACGTTCCTGTTCCTGCGGCGTGCCAGTGCGACGATCATTCCGTCGGTGGCTGTGCCGCTGTCGCTGATCGGTACGTTTGGCGTGATGTACCTCGCTGGCTTCTCGGTCAACAACCTGACCTTGATGGCGCTGACCATCGCCACCGGTTTCGTGGTCGACGATGCGATCGTGATGCTGGAAAACATCGCGCGTTTCATCGAGGAGGGCGACAGCCCGATGCAGGCGGCGCTCAAGGGCGCGAAACAGATCGGTTTCACCCTGATTTCGCTGACCCTTTCGCTGATCGCGGTACTGATTCCGCTGCTGTTCATGGCCGACGTGGTGGGGCGGTTGTTCCGCGAATTCGCCATCACCCTGGCAGTGGCGATCCTTATTTCCCTGGTGGTCTCGCTGACCCTGACACCGATGATGTGCGCGCGTCTGCTCAAGCGTGAGCCGGAAGCACATGAGCAGGGCCGTTTCTACCGTGCCAGCGGTGCGTTCATCGACTGGATGATCGCCGCTTACGGCCGCAAGTTGCAGTGGGTGCTCAAGCACCAGCCGCTGACCCTGCTGGTGGCCATCGGCACCTTGGCCCTGACCGTGTTCCTTTATATGGTGGTGCCCAAGGGCTTCTTCCCGGTGCAGGATACCGGGGTGATCCAAGGCATTTCCGAAGCGCCGCAGTCGATTTCCTTCGCCGCCATGGGCGAGCGTCAGCAGGCGCTGGCCAAGGTGATTCTCGAAGATCCGGCGGTGGAAAGCCTGTCGTCCTATATCGGTGTCGACGGTGACAACGCCACGCTCAACAGCGGCCGGCTGCTGATCAACCTCAAGCCCCATGGCCAGCGTGATCTGACGGCGACCGAAGTGATTGCCCGCCTGCAACCGCAACTGGACAAGCTTGTCGGCATCCGCCTGTTCATGCAGCCGGTGCAAGATTTGACCATCGAAGACCGCGTCAGCCGTACGCAGTACCAGTTCAGCATGTCGTCGCCGGATTCCGAATTGCTCAGCCTGTGGAGCGGCCGTCTGGTCGAGGCCCTGGCTCGGCGTCCGGAGCTGACCGACGTTGCCAGCGACTTGCAGGACAAGGGATTGCAGGTGTTCCTGGTGATCGACCGCGACGCCGCTTCACGGCTGGGTGTGTCGGTCTCGAACATCACCGATGCGCTGTACGACGCGTTCGGCCAACGGCAGATCTCGACCATCTACACCCAGGCCAGCCAGTACCGCGTGGTGCTGCAGGCTCAGGCCGGGGAGAAGATCGGTCCGCAGGCGCTGGATCAGATTCACGTCAAGACCACCGATGGCGGGCAGGTGCGGTTGTCGAGTCTGGCCCACGTCGAGGAACGTCAGGCGCAACTGGCGATCACCCACATCGGCCAGTTCCCGGCGGTGATGATGTCGTTCAACCTCGCACCCGGCGTGGCGCTGGGGCATGCGGTGGACATCATCGAGCAGGTGCAGAAGGACATCGGCATGCCGATCGGCGTGCAGACCCAGTTCCAGGGCGCGGCCGAAGCGTTCCAGGCGTCGCTGTCGAGTACCTTGCTGCTGATTCTGGCGGCGGTGGTGACCATGTACATCGTGCTCGGCGTGCTCTACGAGAGCTACATTCACCCGATCACCATCCTCTCGACCTTGCCGTCGGCCGCAGTCGGGGCCTTGCTGGCGTTGCTGCTCAGCGGCAATGACCTGGGGATGATCGCGATCATCGGCATCATTCTGCTGATCGGTATTGTTAAGAAAAACGCGATCATGATGATCGACTTCGCCCTCGACGCCGAACGCACTCAGGGTATGGCGCCGGAGCAGGCGATTTATCAGGCGGCGCTGTTGCGCTTCCGGCCGATTCTGATGACCACGCTGGCTGCGCTGTTCGGTGCGGTGCCGTTGATGCTCGCTACTGGTTCCGGTGCTGAATTGCGTCAACCACTGGGTCTGGTGATGGTCGGCGGGTTGCTGGTGAGTCAGGTGCTGACGCTGTTCACCACGCCGGTGATCTACCTGTACTTCGATCGTCTCGGCCGGCGCTGGGGCCGTGCTCCTTCGGCCGTGGAGCCGGTGGAACAGCCATGAACCTGTCCGGTCCTTTCATCAAGCGCCCGGTGGCGACCATGCTCCTGAGCCTGGCGATCATGCTGCTGGGCGGTGTGAGCTTCGGTCTGCTGCCGGTGTCGCCGCTGCCGCAAATGGACTTCCCGGTGATCGTGGTGCAGGCGAGCCTGCCCGGCGCCAGTCCGGAAGTCATGGCGTCCACCGTGGCCACGCCGCTGGAGCGCTCGTTCGGCGCCATCGCCGGCGTCAACACCATGAGCAGCCGTTCCAGCCAGGGCTCGACCCGGGTGATTCTGCAGTTCGACCTCGACCGCGACATCAACGGCGCGGCGCGGGAAGTGCAGGCGGCGATCAACGCCTCGCGCAACCTGCTGCCGAGCGGGATGCGCAGCATGCCGACCTACAAGAAGGTCAACCCGTCGCAGGCACCGATCATGGTGTTGTCGCTGACTTCGGACGTACTGGAAAAGGGTCAGCTCTATGACCTGGCGTCGACCATTCTGTCCCAGAGCCTGTCCCAGGTGCAGGGCGTCGGCGAAGTGCAGATCGGCGGCAGCTCGTTGCCAGCGGTGCGCATTGAACTCGAACCCCAGGCACTGAACCAGTACGGCGTGGCACTGGACGATGTGCGCAAGACCATTGCCGAAGCCAACGTGCGCCGGCCCAAGGGTTCGGTCGAGGACGACCAGCGTCTGTGGCAGATTCAGGCCAACGACCAGTTGGAGAAAGCCAAGGATTACGAATCGCTGATCATCCACTACAACGGCGGCGCGGCCCTGCGTCTGAAAGACGTGGCCAAGGTCAGCGATGGCGTGGAAGACCGCTACAACAGCGGTTTCTTCAACGATGACGCGGCGGTGCTGCTGGTGATCAACCGCCAGGCCGGCGCCAACATCATCGAGACGGTCAACGAGATCAAGGCGCAGTTGCCGGCGTTGCAGGCGGTGCTGCCGGCCAGCGTCAAACTGAACCTGGCGATGGACCGCTCACCGGTGATCAAGGCCACCCTGCACGAAGCGGAAATGACCCTGCTGATCGCCGTGGCGCTGGTGATCCTAGTGGTGTTCCTGTTCCTCGGCAATTTCCGCGCGTCCCTGATTCCGACGTTGGCGGTGCCGGTGTCGCTGGTCGGCACCTTTGCGGTGATGTACCTCTACGGATTCTCGCTGAACAACCTGTCGCTGATGGCGCTGATTCTCGCCACCGGGCTGGTGGTGGACGACGCCATCGTGGTGCTGGAGAACATTTCCCGGCACATCGACGAAGGCGTCAAACCGATGAAAGCCGCGTACCTCGGGGCCAAGGAAGTCGGGTTTACTTTGCTGTCGATGAACGTCTCGCTGGTGGCGGTGTTCCTGTCGATCCTGTTCATGGGCGGGATCATCGAAAGTCTGTTCCGCGAGTTTTCCATCACCCTGGCCGCGGCCATCGTGGTGTCGCTGGTGGTTTCCCTGACGCTGACCCCGATGCTCTGCGCCCGCTGGCTCAAACCCCATACGCCGGGCGAGGAAAACCGTCTGCAACGCTGGAGCCGCCGGACCAACGACTGGATGGTCGGCAAGTACGCCACCAGCCTCGACTGGGTGTTGCGTCACCGCCGCCTGACTCTGCTGAGCCTGATCATCACCGTCGGGGTCAACGTCGCTCTCTATGTGGTGGTGCCGAAAACCTTCATGCCGCAGCAGGACACCGGCCAGTTGATCGGCTTCGTGCGCGGTGACGACGGTCTGTCGTTCAGCGTGATGCAGCCGAAAATGGAAGTCTTCCGCCGTGCCGTGCTCAAGGACGAAGCGGTCGAGAGTGTGGCCGGGTTCATCGGTGGCACCAACGGCACCAACAACGCCTTCATGCTGGTACGCCTGAAACCGATCAAGGAACGCAACCTGTCGGCGCAGAAAGTCATCGAGCGCCTGCGCAAGGAAATGCCCAAGGTGGCCGGTGCGCAGTTGATGCTGATGGCCGACCAGGATCTGCAATTCGGTGGTGGTCGCGAGCAGACCACTTCGCAATACAGCTACATCCTGCAAAGTGGTGATCTGGGCGCTTTGCGCGAGTGGTACCCGAAAGTGGTCACCGCGCTGCGGGCCTTGCCCGAGCTGACCGCCATCGACGCCCGCGAAGGCGCGGGTGCGCAGCAGGTGACGTTGATCGTCGACCGCGATCAGGCCAAGCGCCTGGGCGTGGATATGGAAATGGTCACGGCGGTGCTCAACAACGCCTACAGCCAGCGGCAGATCTCCACGATCTACGACAGCCTCAACCAGTATCAGGTGGTGATGGAGGTCAATCCGAAATACGCTCAGGATCCGGTGACGCTCAAGCAGGTTCAGGTGATTACCGCCGACGGCGCGCGGATTCCGTTGTCGACCTTCGCTCATTATGAAAACAGCCTGGAAGATGACCGGGTCAGCCACGAAGGCCAGTTCGCCTCCGAGAGCATTTCCTTCGACATGGCCGAAGGTGTGACGGTGGAGCAGGGCAGCGCCGCCATCGAGCGGGCGATTGCCAGGCTCGGCCTGCCGGAAGACGTGATCGTGAAAATGGCCGGCACCGCCGATGCGTTCGCCGCCACCCAGAAGAGCCAGCCGTTCATGATTCTTGGTGCGCTGCTGGCGGTGTATCTGGTGCTGGGCGTGCTGTATGAAAGCTACATTCACCCGCTGACGATCCTGTCGACGCTGCCGTCGGCCGGGGTCGGCGCGTTGCTGTCGATCTACGTGCTGGGCGGCGAGTTCAGCCTGATCTCGCTGCTCGGGCTGTTCCTGCTGATTGGCGTGGTGAAGAAGAACGCGATCCTGATGATCGACCTGGCGCTGCAACTTGAACGTCATCAAGGCATGGCGCCGCTGGAATCGATCCGCAGCGCCTGTCTGCAACGCTTGCGGCCGATCCTGATGACCACGCTGGCGGCGATCCTTGGCGCCTTGCCGTTACTGCTGAGCCGGGCCGAAGGCGCGGAAATGCGCCAGCCGCTGGGCCTGACCATCATCGGCGGGCTGGTCTTCAGCCAGGTGCTGACCCTTTACACCACGCCTGTGGTTTACCTCTATCTCGACAAGCTGCGCCATCGTTTCAACAAATGGCGTGGCGTGCGCACCGATGCCGCTCTGGAAACTCCGCTATGACTGACCGTTCGCTTATCAATCTGGCTAGCGTTCGCGGCTCGCGTCTGCTGAGCCTGTCGCTGTGCGTGGCGATGCTCAGTGCCTGCGCCGTCGGCCCGGACTACCAGCGCCCGCAGACCGCCGAAATCGCCCAGTACAAGGAAGCCGAAGGCTGGCGTCAGGCCAACCCGAGCGATTCCCTGGCACGCGGCGCCTGGTGGGAACTGTATGGCGACCGTCAGCTCAACGAGCTGATTGAGAAACTCAACAGCTCCAACCAGACCGTCGCCCAGTCCGAAGCCCAGTACCGTCAGGCCCAGGCCTTGGTGCGCAGCGCGCGCGGGGCGTTTTATCCGAGCGTTGATCTAAGCGCTGGCAAGACCCGCTCCAGTCAGGGCACCGGCAGCAGCAGTTCAAGCCTGAGCAGTTCCTCCAGCGGTATTCGTGACACCTACAACGCGCAACTGGGCGTGAGTTGGGAAGCGGATGTCTGGGGCAAATTGCGCCGTGGCCTGGAAGCCAATGAAGCCAGCGCCCAGGCGAGCTACGCCGATCTGGCGGCGATGCGTCTGAGCCAGCAGTCCGAGCTGGTGCAGAACTACCTGCAATTGCGGGTCATCGATCAGCAGAAACGTTTGCTCGAATCGACAGTGGCGGCTTACGAGCGCTCGCTGAAAATGACCATGAACCAGTACAACGCCGGGGTTTCCGGGCGGGACGCGGTGGCGCAGGCGCAGACCCAGCTGAAAACCACTCAGGGCGATCTGGTGGACCTGATCTGGCAACGGGCGCAGTTTGAAAACGCCATCGCGGTACTGACCGGCCAGCCGCCCGCCGAATTCAACATTGCCGAAACCCAGGACATTCCCAAGCTGCCGCAGATCCCCCTGAGCCTGCCGTCGCAGTTGCTCGAGCGCCGCCCGGACATCGCCTCGGCCGAGCGTTCGGTGATCGCTGCCAACGCCAACATCGGCGTGGCCAAGGCCGCGTATTACCCGGACTTTAGCCTGAGCATGAGCGGCGGCTACAGCAGCAGTACCTCGCAGAACCTGATCAGCCTGCCGAACCGCTTCTGGTCGGTGGGGCCGAAAATGACCCTGCCGCTATTCGACGGCGGCATCCGCTCCGCTGAGGTCGATCGCACCGAAGCGGTGTACGACCAGACCGTGGCCAAATACCGCCAGACCGTGCTCGATGGCTTCCGCGAAGTGGAAAACTATCTGGTGCAGTTGAAGGTGTACGAAGACGAAGCGGCCGTGCGCCAGGAAGCCCTTGATGCAGCACGGGATTCGTTGCGCCTGACCGAAAACCAGTACAAGGCCGGAGTGATTGCTTATCTCGATGTGGTGGTGGTTCAGGCGACGGCGCTGAGCAATGAACGCACTGTCCTGAATATCCTGCAGAGCCGTTTGATCGCCAGTGTGCAGTTGATCGCGGCGTTGGGCGGTGGTTGGGACGGGCAGCTGGAAACCCCGGCGAATAGCGTGCAGTGATCTGACCTCCCTCAGGGCTGTTATCAGGATGTAGCAGGCACCCTGCCTTTTGCGGTAGACCATTGAAGATTGGTCTACCGCTGCTTGGGTTACTCCTCTGACCTTGAGGTTTACTCTGGCAAAGGTGCTTGAATAATCGACATGTCCTGATCTTGCTCCTCGATTCCCATCGCACCCATCGATCCCGTATCCGGTATCGCAGGCACTTTATAAAAACCCAGCCCATAGTCTTTGCTTGAGTTAATGTCCGCGGTATAAAAAGTTTTCGACGTGTCATTGTAAACTTCGCCCGCAGCGGCGCCTGTCCAGGCTTCGGGATGCTGAGGTTGATCCCATTTGATCCATGGGTATGAATAGCACCGTTGCAATACTGCACGTAAGTTGGCGGTCAGCCCAAAATGTCCATTCTGATTGATCCAAGCCGAATATTTCGGGTAAGTCCACGGGTATCCGCCATGGAAGACACGGAGTGCATGGATATTCTCAGCATGCGCGGAGTATCTGACTTCACTGCCAACCTTGTCACGTATGACGATCTCGCCTGTACCATTCCACACGGCAGTCACCTTGCCATCAGCCGCTGCTTGAAACGCATTGGAGGTTGATTCGAACGTGTACGGTTCAACACCACCAACCGGGAGTCGTGTTGCGGTGGTATCAATTGCGTCAACACCATTCGGTGTCCCTAGGTAAGAGCCTACGACCTTTAACCCCTTCAGCCGAAGTAGTGAAGTGTCAACGGACAGCGGTACAAAGGCTTCGACAATTGCCGATGCGATTCTGGAAGTCCCCTGCGAAACGTTATTTCTGAACAACTCGTAGGTCATCAGTGCAGTACTTTTGGGGATGACTTTCTCGTTTGGAATCTTGAGTACGCAGGCTTTTTTCTGCCCCAGTTCATCCTCTTCCACAACGCCAGTTGCATCGGTTATTTCATCCGGCACGCCATCTAATCGGGTGATGTATTTCGCTTTGATTGTGTCACCCGCCTCAAAACGTTGGTGTTGCGTCAAAATGATCAGAGATAGCGGGTTGGCTCCCAGTTTCTTCAAACTGATGGTGGTTTTGTCATCGCTCGTATCACTGGGGATTTCTCGAGGGATAGGCGCTGCCAGCAGTGTGCCCGCCTGATCTACAACTACTTTCTCGACGGCTGACCATGGTGCATCAGAATCCGGACCATTTTTGAGTTGATCATTTACCGTAAAGGAAAACATGAACTCAGGATCGTCTTTCAAATCGGCGCTGGTGACTTTGAAGCAGATCCGGGTGGGAGTGGCTGAACCATGAGCGGGTGGAGGCGGGGCCTGATTTTCAGTGACCGTGTGAAATACATCATGGCCATTACAATTGAGCCGAATACGGTCATGCGCACGGCACCATGCATATTCCACACACACGATGGCTCCGGTGAATCCCGGACCGACACCGTCCGTGATTTCTTTCGGCAGCAGCAGCTTCAAAGAAGAATTTGCACCGTCGCCGGGTGTGACGTCCTGTTTACCGGGTCCCTCCTTGTTATAAATGATTTCTACAGGTGGCTCAGAGGTTCCCTGGTTTGAACTGCCGCGCATCACGGTGTAGGTCAATCGATTGACGATGCCTGGAATTAGCAGGCCATGGAGAATGTAAAGCTTGACCGAATCACTGGTTCCCTGAGTCGTGGCACGGGCGATATTGGTCTGGCCGTTCAGGTTTAAACGAACTTCGTCACCTTGCTGTTGCCCCCAAAACGCGTCAACCACTACCTCACAGCCCTTGGGCATCAAATCGTAGATAGCCCGGAGTACACCGTAGTGAGCCCCGATTATGGGAGCGGTCGCAAGTGAAATACGTGCCGGATACAGTACCAACGTGGATTGCGAAGGGGGCGTTGAGCTAGGCATGGACTGATCCCTCTGTGGGCGAGTAATGGGCCGATGAGTTATCAGATATCCAGTGACGACCGCGCACAACTGTCAGAACTTACAGGTAGCAGGGCCATTCCGATAAACGGTCTTAACTTCGGAGGGCTTCCATCAGAATAAAAACGCACACGGCACGTACTTCCGAGCCTGCTCGGTGCTTTCCTTAAATGCTCGAGTTCTGCTGCTCACACCGGAAAGATGTTCAATCCCGATTGCCGTGCCAGAGCCTTGTAAGACGATCAAACAAGCGTTTCATCGGGTTGATGGCCATTTGATTACTTTGTCAGTGCGTTCTTCTGTGCAATCAGTACAATCGGCGCATTTGGCCCCGCTGAGAACGGACGCAGTACGGCGGGGTGGTCACGAGAATTCTCATGCTCATCGGTAGCTATTCCTTCACGCTGGTTTTCATTTCGCTGTGTGTGGCGATCCTCGCTTCCTACACCGCGCTCGATCTCACCGGGCGCATTGCCACTGCCAAGGGCCGCGCCGTGCATTTATGGACGGCCGGCGGGGCGTTTGCCATGGGCATCGGCGTCTGGTCGATGCACTTCATTGGCATGCTGGCGTTCAAGCTGCCGATCAGCCTCGGTTACGACATTTCAATCACGGCGCTTTCATTGCTGATCGCCGTGCTGTCCTGCGGTTTTGCCCTGTGGCTGGTCAGCCAGCCGAAACTGCCAGCCTGGCAGCTGGCCTTTGGCGCGTTGATCATGGGCGCCGGCATCAGCGCGATGCATTACACCGGCATGGCCGCGATGCGCATGCAGCCGGGCATCTACTACGATCCGACACTGTTCGGCGCCTCGCTGCTGATCGCCGTTGGCGCGTCGGCGGCAGCGTTGTGGATCGCCTTTCGTCTGCGTCAGCAGTCGCCTTACGTGCGGTTGTTCCGTGCCGGGGCGGCGATTGTCATGGGCGTGGCGATTGTCGGCATGCACTACACCGGCATGGCAGCGGCGCGGTTTCCTGATGGCAGTTTTTGCGGCGCGGCACTCAGCGGCCTGAACGGCAACGGCCTCGACAATCTGGTGCTGATCACCACGCTGGCGGTGCTGGCCATCGCGCTGCTGACCTCGATTCTCGACGCGCGCCTCGAAGCCCGCACGGCTGATCTGGCCCATTCGTTGACCGTGGCCAACCGCGAACTCACCCAACTGGCCCTGCACGACACCCTGACCGGCCTGCCGAACCGCATGCTGCTGGACGACCGGATCAATCAGGCGATGAAGAAGGTCAACGAGCAGGGCGGCTGTTTTGCGCTGATGTTCATCGATCTGGACGGCTTCAAACCGGTCAACGACGCTTTCGGTCACCACATGGGCGACCAGTTACTGCGCGAAGTGGGAATACGTCTGCGTGAAGATTTGCGCAGTCTCGACACGCTGGCGCGGATCGGCGGCGATGAGTTTGTCCTGCTGGTGCGCCTGACCGAGCCCAACGATGCATTGAGCCTGGCCGCGCGTCAGGTCGGCCTGATCGCGCAGTCGTTCCGGGTCGCCGAACATGAGCTGCAGATTTCCGCCAGCGTCGGCATCGCCCTGTACCCGGGCAACGGCCAGAGCGCCCAGGAACTGCTGATGAACGCCGACGCCGCGATGTATCACGCCAAGGGCGGCGGCAAGAACGGCTACAGCTTCTTCGACGCTTCGATGAACAGCAACGCGCGCAAGCAACTGCAATTACTGCAGGACTTGCGCGCAGCGCTGGAACACAGTGAGTTCAGCCTGCATTACCAACCCAAATTCCATGCGGCTGACGGTCGTCCGGTCGGTGCCGAGGCGCTGTTGCGCTGGGAACATCCGACCCACGGCATGCTGATGCCGGACAAGTTCATCGATCTGGCGGAGAAGACCGGGCTGATCATTCCGATTGGCGAGTGGGTGCTCAACGAAGCCTGCCGGCAGATGCGCGAGTGGTATGTGCTGGGCTACACCGACTGGCGGATCGCGGTGAACCTGTCGGCGTTGCAGTTCTGCCATACAGGGCTGGTGCGCAGCGTCGCCAAAGCCCTGGCGACTCACCATCTGCCGGCCAACAGCCTGACCCTGGAAATCACCGAAACTACCGCCATGAGCGACGCCGACGCGAGCATGACGGTGTTGCAGGAGCTGTCCGACATGGGCGTCGACCTGTCCATCGACGACTTCGGCACCGGTTATTCGAGCCTGATGTACCTCAAGCGTCTGCCGGCCAACGAGCTGAAGATCGATCGCGGTTTTGTCCGCGATCTGGAGCACGACAGCGATGACGCGGCCATCGTCTCGGCGATCGTCGCCCTCGGTCAGGCGCTGGGCCTGCGCATCGTGGCTGAAGGTGTGGAGACCGACTCGCAGCAGGATTTCCTCACGCAACTGGGCTGCGATTCGCTGCAAGGTTATCTGCTCGGTCACCCGATGCCGGCGGATCGCTTCCTGCAGAACATCGTGCGCGGCAAACCATTGGCGGTGAACTGAGTCACTAATCGCAGGTCATGCAAAACCCTGCAATGACGGTTATTCTTGCCCCGACTGTTACGTGTGCATCGGGGGAAAGGCCAGCATGGATAAAGTCATTGTGATCACCGGCGGCGGTCGTGGAATCGGCGCCGCCACTGCGTTGTTGGCTGCCGAGCAAGGCTACCGGATCTGCATCAATTACCAGACGGACGAACAGGCCGCTCACCACGTGCTCGATCAGGTGCGTGAACGCGGCGCCACGGCCATTGCGGTCCGTGCCGATGTCAGTATCGAAGACGAAGTGATCGCGCTGTTCAATCGGGTCGACAGCGAACTGGGCCGGGTCACCGCCCTGGTCAACAACGCCGGCACCGTGGGGCAAAAATCCCGGGTCGACGAAATGTCCGAATTCCGCATCCTCAAAATCATGAAAACCAACGTCCTGGCACCGATCCTCTGCGCCAAGCACGCGATCCTGCGCATGTCGCCAAAACATGGCGGGCAGGGCGGCAGCATCGTCAACGTCTCCTCGGTTGCTGCGCGGCTGGGCTCACCCAATGAGTACGTCGATTACGCAGCGTCCAAAGGCGCGCTGGATACGTTCACCATCGGTCTGTCCAAGGAAGTGGCGGGCGAGGGGATTCGGGTGAATGCGGTGCGTCCGGGTTACATCTATACCGATTTCCACGCGTTGAGCGGCGACCCGGATCGGGTCAGCAAGCTGGAGTCGGCGATTCCGATGGCCCGGGGCGGGCGGCCGGATGAAGTGGCGGAGGCGATTGTGTGGTTGCTGTCGGACAAGGCTTCGTATGCGACGGGGACTTTTGTCGATCTCGGCGGTGGGCGCTAAACCTCTATGATCGTTCCCACGCTCCGCGTGGGAATGCAGCCCGGGACGCTCCGCGTCCCTTCCAAAGCTGGAACGCGGAGCGTCCCTTGAGGCATTCCCACGCGGACGGTTCGACGCCTCGACGTGGGAACGATCAACACGGAAAGTGATTGTCAGAACGACCGCACAATCCGCCCCAACGTCTCCATTGCCTTCTCCGCATCCTCGGTCCACGGGCTGCCGTAGTTCAAACGAATGCAATTCCTGAATCTTTGGGTCGGCGAAAAAATCGGCCCCGGCGCAATGCTGATCCCCTGTGCCAACGCCATCTGAAACAACTTCAACGAATCCATCTGCGGTGGCAGTTCCAGCCACAGGAAGTAACCGCCGGCCGGTTGGCTCACACGCGTCTGTGCAGGGAAGTAGCGGGCGATGGCGGCGAGCATGGCGCTTTGCTGTTCTTCGAGGGCGTAGCGCAGTTTGCGCAGATGGCGGTCGTAGCCGCCGTGTTGCAGGTAGTCGGCGATGGCTGCTTGGGCCGGCATCGAAGCGCACAGCGAGGTCATCAGTTTCAACCGTTCGATTTTCTGCGCGTAGCGCCCGGCGGCGACCCAGCCGATACGGTAGCCGGGGGCCAGGCTTTTGGCGAACGAGCCGCAATGCATCACCAGACCTTCGGTGTCGAAGGCCTTGGCCGGTTTCGGTGCCTGCTGGCCGTAATAGAGTTCGGCGTAGACGTCGTCTTCGATCAGCGGCACCTGATGCTGTTTCAGCAGTTCCACCAGTTCCTGTTTCTTGGCCTCGGGCATGGTCGCGCCCATCGGGTTCTGGAAACTGGTCATGCACCAGCAGGCCTTGATCGGGTGCCGCTCGAGTGTCTGGGCGAGCACGCCGAGGTCGATGCCGTCGCGCGGGTGCACGGGGATTTCCACGGCTTTGAGCTTCAGGCGTTCGAGCACTTGCAGGCTGGCGTAAAACGCCGGGGCTTCGATGGCCACCAGATCGCCGGGTTCGGTGACCGCTTGCAGGCACAGGTTCAGGGCCTCGAGGGCGCCGTTGGTGATCAGCAGTTCTTCCATCGGCAGCATCAGGCCGCCGACCATGTAGCGCAGGGCGATCTGCCGCCGCAGTTGCGGGTTGCCCGGCGACATGTCGGTGACCACCATGCGCGGGTCCATTTCCCGGGCGGCGCTGGCCAGTGAGCGGGACAGGCGTTGCAGCGGGAACAGGGTCGGGCTGGGGAACGCTGAGCCGAACGGCACGGTGCTCGGGTCCTTGATCGACTCGAGCACAGAGAACACCAGTTCGCTGACGTCGACCTTGGTGGACTCGTTGACCTGGCTGCTGATGACTGGCTCCGAGAATGGGCTCGGGGCGTGGGTGTTGACGAAGTAGCCAGAGCGGGGCCGGGCGCGGATCAGGCCGCGACGTTCCAGCAGGTAGTAGGCCTGGAATACCGTGGACGGGCTGACGCCGTAAGTCTGGCTTGCGTAGCGCACCGACGGCACCCGCTGACCGGGGCCGAGGACGCCGGAGCGGATCAGTTCAGCGATGTCGTCGGCGAATTTTTCGTAGCGTTTCATCTTGGGTCCGGATTGATTTCATTCTGAAAGACCGTTTCGCCTTCATTCGCGAGCAAGCTCGCTCCCACAGTTGACCGCATACCCCTGTGGGAGTGAGCTTGCTCGCGAATGGCTGCGCCGCAGTCTAAGGGATCAGCGATTCATCGGAGCAACAAACCGGCTCTTCGCCACGCTATAAATCTCTGGCTCATCACTGTCGGCAATCTTGAAGCTCAAGGTCTGCGAACTGCTGGCCGCACGTTCGGTGGTCATCGCCACCGACACCGGCACATCGACAATTTCGCCCGGCGCCAGGCTCAGTTCGGTCTTGCCTTGCAGCTGGAAGCCTTCCCCGTCCACCAGCGTCAGGATGTAATCCTGGCGGTGCTGGGTCTTGTTGATGACCTTGAGGGTGTAGATGTTTTCGATCTGACCCTGACCATTCTCGCGGAACAGGCCACGGTCCTTGGTCACGTCCAGCGACACCATCGGCCGTTCGACCAACGCCAAAGCGAGGGCGCCAATCATCACCACCAGCACCGCGACGTAGCCGATCAGTCGCGGACGCAGCAAGTGCGTCTTGCCACCCTGCAACTCACGCTCGGAGGTATAGCGAATCAGGCCTCGGGCGTAATTCATCTTGTCCATGATCGAGTCGCAGGCGTCGATGCACGCTGCGCAGCCGATGCATTCCATTTGCAGGCCGTCGCGGATGTCGATGCCGGTCGGGCAGACCTGCACGCACAACTGGCAGTCGATGCAATCGCCGAGGCCAGCTTCGGCCGGTTTCACCTCGCGTTTGCGCGGGCCACGGTTTTCGCCACGGGCCACGTCGTAGGAAATCGCCAGCGTGTCCTTGTCGAACATCACGCTCTGGAACCGCGCATATGGACACATGTGCATGCACACCGCCTCACGCAGCCAGCCGGCATTGATGTAAGTGGCGGCGGTAAAGAACAGCACCCAGAACAGGCTGACACCGCCGATCTGCAAGGTCAGCAACTCTTCGGCCAGCGGCCGGATCGGGGTGAAGTAGCCAACGAAAGTCAGACCGGTCAGCACGCTGATCGCCAGCCACAGCGTGTGCTTGGCCGCGCGCCGGGCGAGTTTGTTCAGGCTCCAGGGCGCCGCTTGCAGCTTGATCCGCTGGTTGCGTTCGCCTTCGGTGATCTTCTCGCACCACATGAAGATCCACGTCCACGAACTCTGCGGGCAGGTGTAGCCACACCACACCCGGCCGGCGAACACGGTAATCGCGAACAGGCCGAACGCGGCGATGATCAGCAGCGCCGACAGCAGAATGAAATCCTGTGGCCAGAAGGTCGCGCCAAAGATGTGGAACTTGCTTTCGGAAAGGTCCCAGAGCACCGCCTGACGACCGCCCCAGTTCAGCCACACCGTGCCGAAAAACAACAGGAACAGGAAACCCGCGCCACTCATGCGCAAGGTGCGGAACAGGCCGGTGAAGCTGCGGGTGAAAATCTGGTTATCGCTGGTGGCGTGTTTCGCCTTCATTGGGCGCGCCGGTACTTTTTTTATCTGGGGAGATGCTTCTACGGTTCGGACGGGGATTCGTTCGCTCATGGTCGTTCGCTCATCAGCCTCCATCAGGCCAGGGAACTATGAGCGCCGATCTGTTTGCATAACAGACTCAGGTATTTCAATAAAAAGCGTATCAGATGGGTTTTGTGACAAAGCCTGCGACAACTTGAAGCAGCCCGCAGGCCAAGGCGCAGATGCCTATCCCAGGCGCCTGCGCCGGTTGTTGATCGAGGTCAGTCAAATCACCGAATCACTGTCGTCGGCCTTCAGGTGTTTGCGTCCATCCCGGGCGCCTGCGACGGTCAACGCATCAGCTTCCGCTTCGGTGACGTAGATGCGCCGTCCTTCCACTTCGACGAACGACATGGCTTTTTCGCTATCTGTCCTGACTTCCAGCGTGTCGCAGATCCGGATTTCCTCACCATTCTCAACGGTGAAAAAACAGACTTTGGAATCCGGATTGCTTTCATCGATACGAAGGGGCATTGGGCTGTCCTTTTTCACAGGGGATCTCAACAGTTAGGGTGCGCGATTTAGCAGATCGTTCTAGGCAACCGATTAATGGTCGCCGCTGTCCACCTTCTATAACCCCTTCACAAGGACTGCACGATGAACGCCTGGTGGCATGAAGTGTGGGAAACCCTGCAAGCCGAATTCGCCGACATCGGGGATGCATCGCAGCTGACGCGGATCACCGTGCGCCTGCTGATGGCGGCGATATTGGGCGGGATTCTCGGGTTCGAGCGTGAACACAAGGGCAAGGCCGCCGGGGTGCGAACGCACATGCTGGTGGCCCTCGGTGCGGCGCTGTTTGTGTTGGTGCCGCAATTGTCCGGTTCGCAGGCCGACGCGATGAGCCGGGTGGTGCAGGGGGTGATTGCCGGGATCGGCTTTCTCGGGGCCGGCACCATCCTGAAAAATCATGAAGGCGACGAAGGTCACGTCAAGGGCCTGACCACCGCCGCCGGTTTGTGGATGACTGCCGCCATCGGCGTCGCGGCCGGTCTGGGCCGCGAGGCGACGGCGGTGCTCAGTACGTTGCTGGCGTTGGGGATTTTCAGCGTGATGCCGAGGATCGTCAGAGTCTTCGAGAACGATCATCTGGATAAGGATCGCATCGAGAAGGACCACAACGACCCTCGCTGATCAGACAATCACCGGCGGCATGGTCGTCGGTGGTTCTTCCTTCGGTGGCGGCGTGGTGCCAGGCGGTTCCTGTTCGGGGATCGGCTGCGGTTCGGTCTCGGGCAGGACCGGTTTATCGATGTTCGGATCAGGTGTTTCGGCCGGAATCGGAATAGTCATCGGTTGAACCTCCGTGTGGCACTTGGCGTGGGAAGTGCTTAAGTGGGTTGACCACTTCACTGCGAAATCGATCCGATTTTGTGGCGGGGCAAATCCCTGTGAACTTTTCCCGGCAACGGTCGCTCGGAACCTGAGAGAGTTCATCGCCGGGCGCAGGCCCGGTCGTGACCGCCAAACAGGCAAACGAGCGTCCTTGGGGCGTTAAGGAGAGATGCTCAATGACTGCTGAAAAACCCTCCGAACTGAGCTACAACCCGCACATGCCGCTGTCGCAGGCCTTGCTGCTGCCGCGCATCGTCATCGAAAACACCGCACCGACCCTCGACGGCGGACAGTTTGCCGTCAAGGCAATTGCCGGCCGGGAAATCGTGGTCACCAGCAAGGTGTTCGCCGACGGTCACGACAAGCTGGCGGTGCGCATTCGCTGGCGCGAAGAGGGCGATGAGACCTGGCAGACCGAGGTCATGAGCGATCAGGGCAACAACGGCTGGCGCGGTGTGTTTCAACCGCAGCGCATGGGCCGCTATCTGTTCCTGATCGAAGCGTGGATCGACCAGTTCGCCAGTTTTCAGTACGAACTGGAGAAGAAGCACACCGCCGCCGTCCCGGTCAGCCTCGAGCTGCAAGAGGGGCGCACCATGGTGCAACAGGCCGCCGAGCGCAGCGAAGGTCAGCTCAGCGAACAACTGGCCGGCTTGCACCACGAATTGTCCGGCCTGCTCGAAACCGAGCAGGTCGCGTTGTTTCTGCACTCGCGCAGTGCGCAACTGATGGCCGAGGCCGATCACCGCGCCTACTTGAGCCTCAGCCCGGAATTCCCGGTGGACGTCGAGCGCGAACTGGCGGAATTCGCCAGTTGGTACGAACTGTTTCCCCGCTCGATCACCGACGATCCCGCCCGCCACGGCACTTTCAATGACGTGCACTCGCGCCTGCCGATGATTCAGGACATGGGCTTCGACGTGTTGTACTTCACGCCGATTCACCCGATTGGCCGCAGCCATCGCAAGGGTCGCAACAATTCCCTGACCGCCGGCCCGGACGACCCCGGCAGCCCATATGCGATCGGCAGCGAGGAGGGCGGCCACGAAGCGATTCACTCGCAACTCGGCACCCGCGATGACTTCCGCCGGCTGGTGGCTGCTGCCGCTGACCATGGTCTGGAAATCGCCCTAGACTTCGCGATCCAGTGTTCCCAGGATCACCCGTGGCTCAAGCAGCATCCGGGCTGGTTCAACTGGCGGCCGGACGGCACGATCAAATACGCCGAGAACCCGCCGAAGAAATACCAGGACATCGTCAACGTCGACTTCTATGCGCCGGAAGCGATTCCGAGCCTGTGGGTCGAGCTGCGCGACATCGTGGTCGGCTGGGTGCAGGAGGGCGTGAAGATCTTTCGCGTCGACAACCCGCACACCAAGCCGCTGCCGTTCTGGCAATGGCTGATCGCCGATGTGCGCACGCTGTACCC
This sequence comes from Pseudomonas sp. RIT778, assembly GCF_019718735.1. Classification (NCBI taxonomy): domain Bacteria; kingdom Pseudomonadati; phylum Pseudomonadota; class Gammaproteobacteria; order Pseudomonadales; family Pseudomonadaceae; genus Pseudomonas; species Pseudomonas sp. RIT778. The sequence goes on from NZ_JAIHBA010000014.1 coordinate 128,989, forward strand.
GGAAGTGATCTTCCTAGCCGAGGCCTTCACCACCCCGGCGATGATGGCGCGGCTGGGCAAGGTCGGTTACACCCAGAGCTACACCTATTTCACCTGGCGCAACACCAAGGCCGAACTGGCGACCTATTTCAGCGAACTCAATGAATCGCCGTGGCGCGAGTGCTACCGGCCGAATTTTTTCGTCAACACGCCGGACATCAACCCGACGTTCCTGCATGAATCGGGACGTTCCGGATTTCTGATTCGCGCGGCGCTGGCGACCATGGGCTCGGGCCTGTGGGGCATGTATTCGGGGTTTGAGCTGTGCGAATCGGCGCCGGTGCCGGGCAAGGAGGAATACCTCGATTCCGAGAAGTACGAGATCCGCGTCCGCGACTTCAACCAGCCCGGCAACATCATTGCCGAGATCGCCCAGCTCAACCGCATCCGCCGCCAGAACCCGGCGCTGCACAGCCACCTGGGCCTGAAGATCTACAACGCCTGGAACGACAACATTCTGTATTTCGGCAAGCGCAGCGCGGACGGCAGCAACTTCATTCTGGTGGCCGTCAGCCTCGATCCGCATAACGTGCAGGAGGCGAATTTCGAGCTGCCGCTGTGGGAAATGGGTCTGCCGGACGACGCCACCACCCACGGCGAAGACCTGATGAATGGCCATCGCTGGGACTGGCACGGCAAGTACCAGTTCATGCGGATCGACCCGGCTTATCAGCCGTTTGGAATCTGGCGCATTACTTCCCCTTGATCGTTCCCACGCTCTGCGTGGGAATGCCGCCATGGACGCTCTGCGTCCGCCTTTGGGACGCAGAGCGTCCCGGTATGCATTCCCACGCAGAGCGTGGGAACGATCAGTAGCAGGTTCGGCTTCAATGAATTGAACAGGAGTTTCACATGGCGAAGAAACCCAAGGCAGCCACCTTCATCAAGGATCCGCTCTGGTACAAGGACGCGGTTATCTATCAAGTTCACGTCAAATCCTTTTTCGACTCCAACAACGACGGGATCGGCGACTTTCCCGGCCTGATCGCCAAACTCGATTACATCGCCGAGCTCGGCGTCAACACCATCTGGCTGTTGCCGTTCTATCCCTCGCCACGCCGCGACGACGGTTACGACATCGCCGAATACCGTGGCGTGCACAGCGATTACGGGACGATGGCCGATGCCAAGCGGTTCATTGCCGAGGCGCATAAACGCGGGTTGCGGGTGATCACCGAGCTGGTCATCAACCATACTTCCGATCAGCACCCATGGTTCCAGCGTGCGCGCAAGGCCAAGCCCGGTTCGGCGGCGCGGGACTTCTACGTGTGGTCGGATGACGACCAGAAATACGACGGCACCCGGATCATTTTCCTCGACACCGAAAAGTCCAATTGGACCTGGGATCCGGTGGCCGGCCAATACTTCTGGCACCGCTTCTATTCGCACCAGCCGGACCTCAATTTCGACAACCCGCAGGTCATGAAAGCCGTGCTGTCGGTGATGCGTTACTGGCTGGACATGGGCATCGACGGCCTGCGGCTGGACGCGATTCCGTATCTGATCGAGCGCGACGGCACCAACAACGAAAACCTTCCGGAAACCCACGACGTCCTCAAGCAGATCCGCGCCGAAATCGATGCCAACTACCCGGATCGCATGTTGCTGGCCGAAGCCAACCAATGGCCGGAAGACACCCAGCTGTACTTCGGCGACACCGACTCCGAGGGCGTGAATGGCGATGAATGCCACATGGCGTTTCACTTCCCGCTGATGCCGCGCATGTACATGGCGCTGGCCCAGGAAGATCGCTTCCCGATCACCGACATCCTGCGCCAGACTCCGGAGATCCCGGCCAACTGCCAATGGGCGATCTTCCTGCGCAACCACGATGAACTGACGCTGGAGATGGTCACCGACAAGGAACGCGACTACCTGTGGAACTACTACGCCGCCGACCGTCGCGCGCGGATCAACCTGGGTATTCGCCGGCGTCTGGCACCGCTGATGGAGCGCGACCGCCGCCGCATCGAACTGCTCAACAGCCTGCTGCTGTCGATGCCCGGCACGCCGACCCTGTATTACGGCGATGAGATCGGCATGGGCGACAATATCTACCTCGGCGACCGCGACGGCGTGCGTACACCGATGCAATGGTCGATCGACCGCAACGGCGGATTTTCCCGCGCCGATCCGGCCAGTCTGGTGCTGCCGCCGATCATGGACCCGCAATACGGTTACCAGTCGGTCAACGTCGAAACCCAGGCCGGCGACCCGCATTCGTTGCTGAACTGGACCCGACGCCTGCTGACCGTGCGCAAGCAATCCAAGGCGTTCGGTCGCGGCACGCTGAAAATGCTTTCGCCGGCCAACCGTCGCGTGCTGGCCTACACCCGTGAATACACCGGGCCGGACGGCAAGCACGAAACCATTCTGTGCGTGGCCAACGTGTCGCGCAGCGCTCAGGCCGTGGAGCTCGACCTGTCGGCCTACGTCGGCATGGTGCCGGTGGAGATGCTCGGCGGTAACGCGTTCCCGCCCATCGGCCAGTTGAGTTTCCTGCTGACCCTGCCGCCCTACGGTTTCTATTGGTTCGGCCTCGCGGCGGAAAACCAGATGCCGAGCTGGCACGTCGAGCCGGCGCAAAGCCTGCCGGACTTCACCACGCTGGTGCTGAAAAAACGCATGGAAGAACTGCTCGAAGCACCGTCCCGCGCCACCCTCGAGCAGGCGATCCTGCCGAGCTGGCTGCAGAACCGCCGCTGGTTCGCCGGCAAGGACGCCGCCATCGACCAGGTCAAACTTGCCTACGGCGTGCGCTTCGGCGATGCCCAGCATCCGGTGCTGTTCAGCGAAATCGAAGTGCAGAGCGGTGGGCAGACCAGCCGTTATCAATTGCCGTTCGGCTTCATTGCCGAAGATCAGGTCGGGCCGGCGTTGCCGCAACAACTGGCCCTGGCGCGGGTACGTCGGGTTCGTCAGGTCGGGTTGATTACCGATGCCTTCAGTCTTGAAGCGTTTATTCGCGCGGTGTTGCAAGGCATGCAGAGCGGTACGGTGCTGGAATCCAGTGAGGGCGAGATCCGTTTCGAGGCAACGCCGCAACTGGAAAAACTCGGCCTTGGCGCGGAATCCGAAGTGCGCTATCTGTCCGCCGAGCAATCCAACAGTTCGGTGGTGATCGGCAACAGTCTGGTGCTCAAGCTGATCCGCAAAGTCGCTTCTGGCGTACACCCGGAACTGGAGATGAGCGCTTACCTGACCGCTGCCGGATTTGCCAATATCTCTCCACTGCTCGGTTCGGTGATTCGCCGCGACGGGAAGGGCGAAGACAACCTGCTGATGATTGCGCAGGGTTATCTGAGCAATCAGGGCGATGCCTGGGAATGGACGCAGAACAACCTCGAACGGGCGCTGCGCGATGAACTGGCCGATGCCGTGTCCGAACAGGCGCAGCACTACAACGCCTTGGGTGAACTGAAGGATTTCGCCGGGATGCTCGGCCAGCGTCTGGGGGAAATGCATCAGGTGCTGGCAGCGCCGAGCGACAACAAGGACTTCGCGCCGCAGGTCAGTTCGGCCAAGGATGCGCAGGCCAGCGGCAAGGATGTCGCGGCGCAGGTCGAGCATGCGCTGAAGCTGCTCAAACAGCATCAGGGCGAACTCGACGCGGCGGATCAGAAGCTTGTTGCTCGGTTGCTCGACAACAAGAAAACCATCCTCGCCCACGTTCAGGAACTGGCCAGGCAATCCGCTGGCGGCTTGCGGATCCGCGTCCACGGCGATCTGCATTTGGGACAAGTGCTGGTAATCAAGGGCGACGCCTACCTGATCGACTTCGAAGGCGAACCGGCGCGGCCACTGGCCGAACGCCGAGGCAAGCACAGTCCGTACAAGGACGTCAGCGGGGTGCTGCGTTCCTTCGACTATGCCGCCGCCATGGCCCTGAATGTGCACAACGTCGACAACAGCCCCGAGGCCGAAGCCGCGCGTCGGCGGGTCACGGAGCGTTACCTGCGTGAAGCCCGGGCAGCATTTCTCCAGGCATATCGCCAAGCGGCAGCTAGTCTTGATCATGCCTGGCAAGATCCTGAAGGTGCCGACGCCGCACTGGCGTTGTTCGGTCTGGAGAAAGCGGCCTACGAAGTGGCCTATGAAGCCGAAAATCGCCCCACCTGGCTGCCCGTGCCGCTGCACGGTCTGTATGGGTTATTGACGGGGCTCAAACCCTTTTCCGATCTTGGTGGAGAGTAGTCATGAGTTTCTCGAACAGGGAACAGGGTCACGCTAAAGAAAGATTGCTGCCCACTGCAAAAGACATTGATGCCTTGGTGCGCGCAGAACATCACGACCCGTTTTCCATTCTTGGCCCCCACGGCGATGGCGCCGGCGGGCAGTTTATCCGGGCGTATCTGCCCGGTGCGTTGAGTGTTGCTGTCGTCGATAAAAACAGTGGCGAAGAACTCGGTCCGCTGGAGGCTACCGAAACGCCGGGGCTGTTTGTCGGGCATTTCGAGGGCGCGCGGCCGTACCTGTTGCGCACCCGCTGGGCCGGTGGTGAACAGGTCGCGGAAGATCCCTACAGCTTTGGCCAGTTGCTCGGTGAAATGGACTTGTATCTGTTCGCCGAAGGCAATCACCGCGACCTCAGCAGTTGCCTCGGCGCGCAGCTGAAAACCGTCGATGGCGTCGACGGTGTGCGCTTTGCCGTGTGGGCGCCGAATGCCCGGCGGGTGTCGGTGGTCGGCGATTTCAACGTCTGGGACGGCCGGCGGCATCCGATGCGCCTGCGGCATCCATCTGGCGTGTGGGAATTGTTCATTCCGCGCCTTCAGGCGGGGGATCTGTACAAGTACGAAATCCTCGGCGCCCACGGCATCCTGCCGCTGAAGGCCGACCCGATGGCGCTGGCCACCAGCCTGCCGCCGGACACCGCGTCGAAAGTCGCCTCGCCGTTGCAGATCGACTGGCAGGATCAGGACTGGATGAGCAGCCGTCGCGAGCGCCAGCAACACAATGCGCCGCTGTCGATCTATGAATTGCACGCCGGGTCCTGGCAATGCGAACTCGACGATCTCGGCGAAGTGGCGCGTCAGTACACCTGGCCGGAGCTGGCCGAGCGCTTGATTCCGTATGTGAAGGAGCTGGGTTTCACCCACATCGAACTGATGCCGATCATGGAGCACCCGTTTGGCGGTTCCTGGGGTTATCAGTTGCTGTCGCAGTTCGCCCCGAGCGCCCGTTACGGCACGCCGGACGAGTTCGCGGCGTTCATCAACGCCTGCCATCAGGCCGATATCGGGGTGATTCTTGACTGGGTGCCGGCGCATTTCCCGACTGATACCCACGGTCTGGCGCAGTTCGACGGTACGGCGTTGTATGAGTACGGCAATCCGCTGGAAGGCTTCCATCAGGATTGGGACACGCTGATCTACAACCTCGGCCGCACCGAAGTGCACGGCTACATGCTGGCGTCGGCGCTGCACTGGCTGAAGCATTTCCACGTCGACGGGCTGCGAGTCGACGCGGTGGCGTCGATGCTCTATCGCGACTATTCGCGCAAGGCTGGCGAGTGGGTGCCGAACCGCCATGGCGGTCGCGAGAACCTGGAAGCCATCGACTTCCTGCGGCACTTGAACGACGTGGTGGCGCTGGAAGCGCCGGGTGCGCTGGTGATCGCCGAGGAATCCACGGCGTGGCCCGGTGTCAGCCAGAGCACTCAGCAGGGCGGTCTCGGTTTTGCCTACAAATGGAACATGGGCTGGATGCACGATTCGCTGCATTACATCCAGCAGGATCCGGTGTACCGCGCCCATCACCACAACGAGTTGAGTTTTGGCCTGGTGTACGCCTGGTCCGAGCGTTTCATCCTGCCGATTTCCCACGACGAGGTGGTGCACGGCAAGCATTCGCTGATCGACAAGATGCCCGGCGACCGTTGGCAGAAGTTCGCCAACCTGCGGGCCTATCTGAGTTTCATGTGGACCCATCCGGGCAAGAAGCTGCTGTTCATGGGCTGCGAGTTCGGCCAGTGGCGCGAGTGGAATCACGATCAGCAACTCGACTGGTATCTGCTGCAATACTCGGAGCACAAAGGCGTGCAGAAGCTGGTCGGCGACCTCAACCGGCTCTACCGCGAAGAGTCGGCGCTGCACGAGCAGGACGATGCGCCGCAAGGCTTCCAGTGGTTGATCGGTGACGATGCGATCAACAGCGTTTACGCATGGCTGCGCTGGAGCAAGGACGGAACGCCGGTGCTGGTGGTGGCCAACTTTACCCCGGTGCCACGCCAGTCGTATCGCGTCGGTGTGCCGTTCGCCGGGCGCTGGAAGGAATTGCTCAACAGTGACGCCGACACGTATGCGGGTTCCAATTATGGCAACGGCGGCGGGGCGTTTACCGAAGAGGTGGCGAGCCATGGGCAGTCGTTGTCGCTGGAACTGAATTTGCCGCCGTTGGCGGTGTTGATCCTTAAGCCTGAAGGCCCAAGTGCGTAACGGATCACCACGACGTAGATCGTTCCCACGCTCCGCGTGGGAATGCCTCAAGGGACGCTCCGCGTTCCAGCTCTGGAAGGGACGCGGAGCGTCCCGGGCTGCATTCCCACGCAGAGCGTGGGAACGATCATCAGGGATGGCTCGTTCTTACCAGCGCATCCGAATGCCGAGGCTCCCAATCAACCCGTTCAGATCGTTGTCATCCACGTCGCTGCTGTAATCGGCGCTGACGTACAGGCTTACCGTCGGCGTCATTCTCGCCACCAGCCCCAGTCCGACTTCAACGGTCGAGGATTTGCGGCTGCTGCTGATCTTGTCCACTTGATCCAGCGTTACCGTGTTGCCGGTGTACACCGTGTGCCACAAGTTCGTGCGCACGTAGGGTTCGACCGGCAGGCCGTTCAGATCGTAGCTCCCTTTCAAGCGTGCACCGACCCGGCCGCTCCACGATGAAATATCGCTGGAAGACGCATTGCCCGAGCCCGCATAGGGCGTGTCCAGTGTGATGCGCTGGTTGATCAATTGCGCCTGCGGTTCAACCACCCAGTTTTCCCCCAGACCGATCGGGAAGCCGCCTTCCACCGACAGCGTCATTGCGCTGCCCTCGGTGGCCAGGCGTGCGCCTTGCTCGTTACGGCTGAAACCGCTGACCCGGCCGCCACTGGCCGACAGGTCGACGTGCCAGCCCTGCGGGCCGATCAGGCTGTAGTAAGCGCCCAGGCTCTGGCCTTGCAGGTTGAGGGTGTCGGTGTTCGGGTCGGCGAGGGCGCGGCTGGTGATCAGGCCGTTGCTGTTGCCCTGAATCTGATTGACCCCGCCGATCAGGCCGACCTGCTGGGTGTGGCCGCTGCTGCTTTTCAGGGTCAGTACGGCGGGCCCCTTGAAGTCGCCGGTGCCGGGCGTGGCGAAGCCCGGGCTGAGGACGTCGGTTTGCGCCTGGCGGGACGTCGGCCCGTAAAGCTGCTCCCAGGCAGAGGGGGCGAGATCTTCGGTAATCAGGTTTGTCCCGCGCAGATCCGGCTGTGGGCTCAGCCGTTGCGGGCCCGGGGTCACGACCGTGGCGGGGAGGGTCATGACGGGAATGTCCTGGCGATACCAGGGCGTCGCCTCGTCCGCCACAGGACCCGCCTGCGCCTCCATGGACGAGCACAGCAAGATAGAACTTGAAACGGTGCAGAACGTGACTTTGATCTCTTGTGAGGTGAGTGAGGTTTTCATGGAGTTCTACCTTGCTAGCGCATGTGGTATCTCGCCTTGGCGTCTCTCCTACCCCGAACGAGGGGCGACCGAATGGAGCGTGGCGAGCCCGAGGCCGCCCGTTTTGACGAGTGACCTGGGGTTCGCCCCGAGTAGTATTTCCGGGGGTAGTAAGGTAGAGCTAAGAAGACCCGAGCCCTTGCGTCAAGAAATTGGACGATGAGCGGTCGGGTCAAAACAGGTGATGCAAGTTTCTGTTTTTGCGCATTTATCTAAGTGCTTGTTTGTAGGGCCAATGGCTGTGAAAGCCGCGAGGCAGAGACGTTTTATAGCCGACAGTCGGTCTGCGAAACCGAATGCGGCAATCGGTTTCGCAGCGCTTTGTGGGTGAAGACAGCTGTCAGTATCGCGCTACAAATGCACTTCAACCGCCAGCGGCAAATGATCCGAGAGATGCGTCCACGGTTTGTTGCCGAGGATCTGCGGGTCGTGGCTACTGGCATTGCGCAGATAAATCCGATCCAGTCGCAGCAACGGGAACCGCGCGGGGTAGGTCTTGGCCGGGCGGCCGTGATGACGTTCGAAGGCTTCGTGCAGGTAGTCGCGGCGGGCGAGGGCGACGTTGCCCTGCAACTGCCAGTCATTGAAGTCGCCGGCGATGATCACCGGCGCATCGTCGGGCAGCGATTCGAGCAACTGGCAGAGCAGCTGCAACTGCAATTGCCGATGGCTTTCGAGCAGGCTCAGGTGCACGCAGATGGCATGCACTTCGGCATGCCCCGGCACATCCAGTACGCAATGTAACAGCCCGCGCCGTTCAGGGCCGGTAATGGAGACGTCGAGGTTGCGGTATTCGCGGATCGGGTACTTCGACAGCAGGGCGTTGCCGTGATGGCCATCGGGATAGACCGCATTGCGGCCGTAGGCAAAATCGCTCCACATGCTGTCGGCAAGGAATTCGTACTGCGAGGTTTGGGGCCATTCGTTGTAGCGGCTGGAATGCCGCTCGTGTTCGCCCACCACTTCCTGCAGAAACACCAGATCGGCCGAGGTGCTGCGCACCGCTTCACGCAGTTCCGGAAGGATGAAACGTCGATTGAGCGCGGTGAAACCCTTGTGCGTATTGACCGTCAGCACCCGCAGGCGATGGATGGCGGACGGGGTCGAGGTCTGTGCGTCGACGGCATGACGCTTGGGATCGCTGGACACGTTCACTCCTCTGAATCATGACTGCCTGTTCATGCGACTGATCCGGGCGCGGGCAGTTCACTTTGAGTGGCTGCCCGCGCCCGACGGACCGTCAATCGACGAAGACGATCTCGTAGGGCAGGCGCATGCGCTCCAGAATCGACTTGGGCAGCAGCGGCGCGATACCGATCGCCGGTTCGCCATTGAGCTGGCTGGCGTAGGCGTGGGTGGCGTGGCTCTTGCGCGCGACGGTCCAGGTGTCGAGGCGCAGCTTGCGTGCGCGATGCCACGGGATCTGCGCCTGATCCCGTTCCGGCCAGTGCCAGGCCCAGACCGGCACATCGTGGTAGGTGGCGCCAACCTGTTGTGCCGCTTTGGCACTCGCCCGGCCGACCACTTCATGATCGGTGGTGCCGTCTTCGCGCCAGGTGCTGAACACCACGTCGCCGGGGCGCAGGTAGCGGGCAATGAAATCGGTCAGTTGGGTTTCCTGGTCGAGCAGGGCTTTGTCGGTGAAACCGCCGCGCACCCATTTCAGGCTGTGCATCGGCAAGCCCAGACGGCGCAGGGCTTCGACGCTTTCCTGCGGGCGGAACACGCTCAGGCGTTTTTCCGACCACTGACGCGAGCCTGGGTGGCTAGCGCTGCCATCGGTGATCGACAGCAGTTGCAAGGGATGACCGAGGCTGGAAAGCAGTTGCAGCAGGCCGCCGCAGGTCACCACTTCATCGCCGGGGTGCGGGGCGATGACCACTGCGCGGGCACCGGGCGGGACCAAAGTGTGGGTGTTGATGACGGGAATATTGTCGAGCTGCGGGGCGCTGTTCCAGATCTGCGCCGGCAGGCCGCTCTCGCTGAGGGATAACGGTTTCATGAGTGATACGTCCTTGTTGAGTCTCGCCCTCAGTCGCCCAAACGCTGGTGATACCAGGCGTGTGCGACCCGTGAAGGCTGGTGGATAGCCCTGCAGCGCTCCGAACCCTGGATTGCTGCGCAGCAGAGTATTGCTCAAGACGGGCGGTTCGTCGCGTCACAGATCAACCTGATCCGCTTTTTTTTATTCAGTCTGTGCCAGCTGTCGCAGATAGTCGCCAAAACCGCCGCGTGCGCGGCTGTCCAGACGGGCGCTGGTGATGACTTGCGGGCGATGGCTCCAGGCGATGCTGGCCCCTGAGCGCTCGAGTTGACGCACCAGCTGCACGTCCTCATCACAGGACAGCGGCTCGAAGCCGCCGGCGCGAACATAAGCTTGCGCGCTGACGCCCAGGTTGGCGCCATGGATGTGCCGGTGACCTTCGCAGGCCCGGTAATCGCGGTGATAGCGAATCTGCGCCGCTTCATCGAACCCGTCCTGCCAGCGGTCAACGGTCACCGTGCCGCACACGGCATCGGTGCCCAGCCCCAGTTGCGCCACCAGCCAATCCTCGGCGACCCGGCTGTCGGCGTCGGAGCAGGAAATCCAGCGCGCACCGCGTTCAAGCAATTGCTGCGCGCCGATGGCTCGCGCCTGGCCGACATTGCGCGCTTCGATGCTCAAAGCTTGCACCGGATACTGGCTGACGATGTGCGCCGAACGATCGGTGCAGCTGTCCAGCACCACCAGAATTTCCACCGGTTCACCCGCCAGCATGGGATGTCCGCCAGCGCGCAAAGCTGCGTGCAGACATTCATCGAGCCACTCTTCCTCGTTGTGCGCAGGAATCAGGATGCCAATCATCGCAACCCCTCCAGCGCGGCCACCGAACGGGGTTCGCGGCTCCAGACTTCCAGCAGGAAATCGGCTTCCTGATGCAGGACCAGGCGCGGCAGGTGCAACTGTTCGTGAATCAGGTCGTGAACCTGTCGCGCATTGAGCGGGCAATCTTCGATGGGCGGGCGCCAGTGACAGGCGAGCAATTGCCCGTCCGCCGTCAATGAATCGCTGATGCGCCGGATGACCTCTGTCAGATCCTGTCGATCGAGGTAGTAGCCGATTTCGCTGAAGACGATCAGGTCGAATTTTTCCTCAGGCCAGTCAATCGGCAAGCGCCCGTGACGCACCTCGGCGTGGTCGAACAGACTCAACCGTGTGCGCGCCAGATTGGCTGCGGCGGCGCTGGTGTCGCAGCACAACAAACGATCGCAGCGTTCGGCCAGTGCTGCACTCAGTTCACCGTTGGCGCACCCGGGCTCGAAGATGGCCCGGTAGTGCGGCCGGGGCAGGGCCGCCAGGGTCACGAGACGTTTGCGTTGTTCGTACCAGCGCTGGCGAAATCCCCACGGGTCGTTATTGCCCGCGAACAGGCCTTCGAAGTAGCGATCCTCGACACTCATAAGAAGACCACCTCGAACGGTTGCAGCAGTCGATCAATGACATAGGGTTTGAGCACCGGAGCCAGGCCGGCTTCGGGATCGCCCTCTAGCTGGCTGGCAAACGCATGCACCGCATGACGCTTGCGCGCAACCTGTGCCGGGCTGAGCAGGATTTTGCGCGCCCGTTCCCAGGGCACGATGGCGTCTTCGGGTGTTGCCCAGTGCCAGGTCCAGACCGGCAGTTCGTGGCAGATCGCACCTACGCGGCGCGCCGCTTCGACGCTGGCACGGCCCACGGCTTCGTGGTCGCTGTGACCGTCTTCGCGCCAGGTGGTGAAGATCACGTCGTCGGGTTGCAGGTAGCGGGTCAGGTATTCGCACAGCATCGATTCGAGCGCGGCGACCTGGGTGTCGGGGAAGCCACCTCGCAGCCACTGCAACTGGTGCATCGGCAAGCCGAGACGGCGCAGGGCTTCGGCGGATTCCTGCGGGCGCACCACGCTCAAGCGCTCCACCGGCCAGCGCTCCGAGCCCGGATGGCTGGCGCTGCCGTCGGTGACCGAAATCAGTTGCAGCGTGCGACCCGCGGCGGCGAGCTGTTGCAACAGCCCGCCGCAACCGAGCACTTCATCGTCGGGGTGCGGCGCAATCACCACCGCTCGCGATCCCGGCGGTACCAGATCAAGAGTGTCGATACTGTCTACCGCTGCCAGATGACGTGAGTTCTGCCATTCCTGCAGGGAGGTGCCTTCACCGACAATCGGATTGCGCTTCATAGGGCCCAACCCTCGCGTGGGTGCTGCGCAATCAATCGGCCCAGTGCTGCCAGATCGCGTTCAGCGTGGCTCTGGCGCAGATAAACCGGCAAGTCGGCCGCCAGGCGGGCAAAGTGCGGATCCTTGCAGAACGGCCCGGCACCGAGCGCCCGACCTGTCTCGCGAATGACCTGTTCGGCGGCATCTTCGACCACGGCGCGTACACGGCGGGCCAGCAACTCGGCGTTGGCGTGGGGATTGCTGTCGATGTCCAGCGCACTGACGCGCAGCGCTTGAGCTGCGGCGTGCAAGGCGCTGTCGACGGCGCCGAGACTGGCCAGCGAATGGGGTTCTTCACGTCGGGCACATTGCTGGCGCAGCTGTTCACCGATTTCCCTCGCGGCGCCGTACCAGCACGCGGCAATCCCGATCCCGCCATGCCAGAACCCCGGACGTTGCAGGTAGTCGCCAGGATCGCCGATCGCCTGCGCCTCGACTTCGTCGAACAGCACCTCGACGCTGCCGGTGGCCGCCATGCCGACCGCTTGCCAGCCTTGATCGGTGACGGTCACGCCCGGTTGGTCGAGGGCCACGGCCACCAGTTGCTGGCGATCGTCCTCATCCCACGCCGTGAGCAGGGCGTGGCTGAGCACCGCCGCCCCGGAACACCAGGCTTTGCGTCCGTTCAACCGCACCAGTTGCCCGGAACGGCTGACCCGAACCCGCGCCTGGGGTGGTTCGGCCGCCCACATGCCCCACGTGCTGCCGGGCGTCGGCGATCCGCCGAGTTGCTCGATGATCGCCAACGCATCGGTATGGCCTTCGTAGAGTTTGCACAGCCCCAGATCATGCCCGCCGACCTCGGACAGCCGTTGCCAGCGCTCCAGCGTACGACCGCTGCCGGGTAACGGCAGGCGGTCGAGGCCGGCCTCGACCAGTTGCCGCAGACACAGGCCGAGAGCGGCAGTGTCGCGGTAGTCCGGCGCGTGCCGTGAGAGATAGACGGGCAAGTCCATGTCAGTCCTCTTCTTCGCGTTGCAGTTCAAACAGCAGCAGCGAGCGTCCGGTGACCGAGTACTCATGACCGAATTCAAAACGCTCTTGGCCACGGATCGATGGCTGGTTGGTATCGATCATGCACGTCCAGAAACTGCCTTCAGGCACTTCCGGCAAGGTGAAGTTGACGATGTCGTGATGCGCGTTGACCACCAGCAGCAACGTGGCGTCGGCACCCTTGCGGCGGATCCCGGTTTCCTGGGCGCGACCGTCAAGCAACATGCCCATGCAGCGATTCTGCGCGTCATGCCAGTGTTCGGTGGTCATTTCCGTGGCGTCCGGCGCAAGCCAGGTCACGTCCTTGACGCCGATGTCCTCGTTGTATTCGCCAACCAGAAAGCGCCCCCGGCGCAGGATCGGGTAAGCCAGGCGCAATTTGATCAGGCGTTTGACGAATTTCAGCAGCGCCTTGCCGTCCTCGCTCAGATCCCAGTTGACCCAGCCGATCTCACTGTCCTGGCAGTAGGCGTTGTTGTTGCCGTCCTGGGTGCGGGCGAATTCGTCACCGGCGACCAGCATCGGCGTGCCTTGGGACAAGAGCAGGGTGGCGAAGAAATTGCGCATCTGCCGGTGGCGCAGCGCATTGATTTCCGGGTCGTCGGTAGGGCCTTCGACGCCGTGGTTCCAGGACAGGTTGTTGTTGCTGCCGTCCTGATTGTTTTCGTCGTTGGCCTCGTTGTGCTTGTCGTTGTAAGACACCAGATCGTTGAGGGTGAAGCCGTCGTGGGCGGTGACGAAATTCACCGACGAATAGGGTCGGCGGCCACGCTGGTTGAACATTTCCCCGGAGGCGGTCATACGGCTGGCGAAGTCGGCGAGCTGGCCGTCGTCGCCTTTCCAGAAGGCGCGCACGGTGTCGCGGAACTTGTCGTTCCACTCGACCCAGCCCGGCGGGAAGTTGCCGACCTGATAACCGCCGGGGCCGCAGTCCCAAGGCTCGGCGATCATTTTCACCTGACGCAGCACCGGGTCCTGGCGGCAGGCCACAAGGAAACTGTGACGTTCATCGAAGCCATCGTGATAGCGGCCGAGAATGGTTGCCAGATCGAAACGGAAGCCGTCGACGTGCATCTCGCTAGCCCAATAGCGCAGCGAGTCGGTGACCATTTGCAGCACACACGGGTGACTCAGGTCGAGGGTGTTGCCGGTGCCGGAATCGTTGATGTAGAAGCGCTTGTCGTCCGGCATCAAGCGGTAGTACGAGGCGTTGTCGATCCCGCGCATCGACAGGGTCGGGCCTTGCTCGTTGCCCTCGGCGGTATGGTTGTAGACCACGTCGAGAATCACCTCGAGATTGGCATCGTGCAGGTGCGCGACCATCTCCTTGAACTCGGCAATCTTGCCGCTGGCCAGGTAGCGCGGGTCCGGGGCGAAGAACGCGATGCTGTTGTAGCCCCAGTAATTGGTCATGCCTTTGTGCAGCAGGTGCTGGTCGTTGACGAAGGCGTGGATCGGCAGCAGCTCGACGGTCGACACGCCGAGTTTGCGGATGTGTTCCAGCACGTCGTCGACCATCAGCCCGGCAAACGTTCCGCGCACGTTCTCCGGCACGGAAGGGTGACGCATGCTGATGCCGCGCACGTGGGTCTCGTAAATGATGGTCTTGTCCCACGGCACGCTGACGCGATGGTCGTGGCCCCAGGTGTGCGCCGGGTCGATGACTTTGCACTTGGGGACGAAGGGCGCGCTGTCGCGCTCGTCGAAGCTGAGGTCGGCGTCCGGGTGGCCGATGGTGTAGCCGAACAGCGCCTCGGACCATTTCAACTGGCCGACCAGTTGTTTGGCGTACGGGTCGATCAGCAATTTGTTGTGGTTGAAGCGGTGGCCGTTGGCCGGGTCGTACGGGCCGTAGACCCGGTAGCCGTAAATCAGCCCCGGATGCGCATCGGGCAGGTAGCCGTGGTAGATCTCGTCGGTGTATTCCGGCAGCTCGATGCGCTCGAGTTCGACTTCGCCGGCATCGTCGAAAATGCACAGTTCAACGCGGGTGGCGTTGGCGGAAAACAGCGCGAAGTTCACCCCCAGACCATCCCAGGTCGCGCCGAGCGGGAAGGGCAGGCCTTCACGGATGCGCGAGGGTTCGGCGTGCGCGGCGGGCTCGGCTTTCTTTGGACGGGTCATAGGTGCTCCTGCAAATGGGGGTGGGCATCAATTCTTTGTGGGAGCGAGCTTGCTCGCGAATACGGTCTGTCATTCAAAGATGGAGGTGACTGATAGATCGCCTTCGCGAGCAAGCTCGCTCCCACAGAGGCTTCATGTTTCTTGAGGACGAGTGCGCCCTCGGTGGCGGGCGAACCCGCCACACGGTTATTCAAATCAATGGTTCGGGACGCGTCAGACCGCTGGCGGCTTGCGCGGCGCGCGGGGCTTTTTCTCGGCGGCTTTTTCGCCCGGGGGAATGACCTTGGCGGCACTGGCTGGCTTGGCCTTGGCCGTCGTGGCCTTGGGCTTGGCGGCGGGCGCCTTGCCATCGACGGCTTTGGCGGTGGCGGTCTTGCCAGCGGTTTTACTGCCGGCAGCCTTGGGCGATTTTTTCGGTGCCAGCGCCTCGGACTCAGCCAGTTTGCGCGCCATCTCCCAGTGGCGCGCTTCCTGGCCTTCGGGTTTACCTTCGGATTCCCAGATCTGATAGGCGAATTCGCGGATGCGTTTATCGTCGGTACTCATCGCAATGCTCCTGGACTGAACTCATGCTGCTAGACGTGTTGGATAAGCAGATTGACCGGGAAATCCCCCAGCGCGGCGCTGACGTGCAGCTCCCTGTTTTTTGTGACTGCGGTGCTCGAAAAAAGTCCCTTCGGATTTTCGTAAGAGGCGTCGAACGGTAAAACCACCCGTGTATCGCCCCAGCGCAGCGCATCGACCATGGGTAGGGCACTGTTTTCCAGCAGTGTTGCGCAACGGATCGGCACGATCACGATGACCCGTTGCTCCCCATGCTCGCGGGCAAACGCGAGCACGTTGTGCGCCTGGCTGCCCAGCACCTCGAGGGCCTGGTACGAACCGCGACGAAACAATTCGCTGTGTTCGGTGCGCAACTGCAGCACCTGGGCGATCAAGGCCTGCTTGATTCGCCCGTCACGCCAGCCCGACAACAGTTCCTCTGCAGGCGCCGCCGTCAGGGTCTGTTCGCGCAGGCCGTAGTCCACCGGCCGGCGGTTGTCCGGATCGACCAGACTGAAATCCCAATACTCGTTGCCCTGGTACAGATCCGGCACACCCGGCACGGTCATGCGCAGCAAGGTTTGCGCCAGACCGTTGAGGGCGCCGGCCGCCGCGATGCTGTTGACGGTCTTGGCCAGCGCCCCGCGCAGCAGTTCGCCTTCGGGGGCCAGCAGCAATTGTTCGGTGAACGCCTGAGCGGCGCTTTCGTACGCCTCGTTCGGCGCGCTCCAGCTGCTTTGCAGCTTGGCTTCGCGCAGGGCTTTCTGTTGCCACTGCCAGATGCGTTTGGCGTAGTCGGCGAAACCGGCCTGATCGTCGTCGCGCAGGTCCAGCGGCCAACTGCCGAGCAGCGCCTGATAGAGGATCAATTCGTCCGCCGACGACGGCAATTGATCGTCATGGCGCAGCGGGCGGGCGAGGGCACGCCACAGCTCGATCTGCTCGGCGTACCAGTGGCTGCGTTCGCTGAGCACGGCCAGCCGCGCGCGGGTGTCTTCGCCGCGTTTGTGGTCGTGGGTGGCGGTGGCCAGCAGGTTGTCCGGGAAGCTCGCCAGACGTTGCTGGTTCACCGCGTGAAAGTCGCTGACCGGGGCGCTGAACTGCTCGGTGTTGTAGCCGACGTCATTGCGCGACAGCAGCACCGCCGAGCGATACAGCGCGGTGTCTTCCACCGCTTTGGCGGCGGCCGGCGAAGTGAGTTGCTGAAAGCGCACGCAGGCATGCTTCAGGATTTTGCGCGAACGGCCACGGGGTTTGCGCCGCCACGGCTGGCCACCGAGCCAGCCGGCTACGGAGTCCAGCACTGGCCAATCGGCTTCGCTCAATGTCTGCCGCGCACCGTCCATGGCCTGCTGGAAAAACACTTCGTCCCGCGCCGAGCGGCCCATCGGGGTGATGTAGGTGCGATAGACCGGGAAATGCACGATCAGCGCCTGCAACACCCGGCGGATCGAGCCGAGCGTGAGGTCTCGGGTCATCAGGTCATCGCGCGCCACTTGCAGCAGGGCCTGGGCGACGCTTTCGCAATCGCTGGCCAGCGAGCCGTTGAGGATCTGCTGGCGCGCCAGTTGCGCTTCTTCGATGAACGCGGCGGGGCGTTCGGTGCGGCGTTTCCACAACTCGCCCAGCACATGTTCGCCGTCCGGGTCATGTTGCAACAGCGACAGCTGGTTCATGAATTCGTAACCGGTGCTGCCGTCCACGGACCAGTCGGTAGGCAGGGTTTCGCCGGCGCCGAGGATCTTCTCGACGTAGATCGGCAAGTGCCGGCCCGGCGCCAGATAGTCGAGGCGGCGGCGCAGTTTGCGGCAGTAGCTGCGCGGGTCGGCGAGGCCGTCGATGTGGTCGATGCGCAGGCCGTCGATCAGGCCTTCGCCGATCAACTGGAAAATCTTGCCGTGAGTGGCCTCGAACACCGCCGGGCGTTCGACGCGCAAACCGCCGAGTTCGTTGATGTCGAAGAAGCGCCGCCAGTTGATGTCATCCGCCGCCGTGCGCCAGCTCGCCAGGCGATAGCTTTGCCGCTCCAGCAATTGATGCAGGCGCTGAAAACCTTCTTCGGTCTTCGAGTCGTAACGGGTCAGGTTGCGCTGGATAGCCTCGAGGTTCTGCGGGTCGCTGGCCAGTTGCTGGAGTTCTTCCTTGAGCGGGATGGCCAGCGAGCGGGCGTCGGTCTGGTAACTGAGCGCGCTGAAGCGGTCGGCGAGGGCCTTGAGCGCTTCATTCGGGGCGTCATCGGATTTGAGCAGTTCACCGTAATCGCCGGGGCAGATCGGAAAGTAATGTTCGTAATGCTCGACATGAAAGGTGCCGCTCTCTGCGTTGAACACCAGCGGCAGGGTCGCGTCCTGTAGCGCGACGCCGTAATCGCTGCCGAGAAATGGCAGCAGCAACTGGCCTTCCATCAACGGGTCGGGCGAGTGCCACTGAATGTCGAAGAATTCGCCGTAGGGGCTGAGCCGTCCCCATTCCAGCAGGTCGAGCCACCACGGGTTGTCACCGCCACCGACCGCCATGTGATTGGAGACGATGTCGAGGATCAGCCCCATGCCGTGTTCGCGAAGGCTGGCGACCAGGCGGCGCAAGGCCGGCTCGCCGCCGAGTTCCGGATTGACCCGGGTCGGGTCGACCACATCGTAGCCATGCATCGAGCCCGCGCGGGCGGCGAGCAGCGGCGAGGCGTAAATGTGGCTGATGCCGAGTCGAGAGAAATACGGCACCAGCGGCACCGCTTGATCGAGGGTAAAACCGCGATGAAATTGCAGGCGGACCGTGGCGCGCAGTGTCTGGATAGGCAGTGCACTCATCGGTCACGCTCGGCTGCCTGAAGACGCGCGCAAGCCAGCAGTTCCAAGCGTCGTGCGGCGTCAACGCCGTCGAGCAGCGCTTCACTGGTGCCCGGCAAGCGGCGCGACCAGTTCGGGTGGGTGTCGATGGTGCCGGGCAGGTTGGCCTGTTCGTCGAGCCCCAGCGCATCTTCCAGTGGCAACAGCACCAGCGGCGCGCGGGTGTGGCCGAGGAAACGCACAGCAGCGTCGACCACCTGATCGGCCTCGTGGGATTCCTCGCGAAAGTTCTGCGGGTCCTGGCTCAGGGCGCCGCGCAGGCCTTCACGCTCGCGTTCGCGGTAACGGCGCCAGTCGATTTCGCCATTGGCGTCGATCAGCCCGAGCCGCGCGTTCCAGTCGATGTCGCGGCCATGCCACCAGCCGTTGAGGGTCGGCAGATCGTGGGTGCTGGTGGTGGCGAGGGCGTTGTCCGGCCAGTCGAGGATCGGTTTGAAATGGGTGTTGTCCTGCTCGAACAACAACACGCGCATGCCGAGCATGGCCCGGGCGATGAGTTTTTCCCGCAGACCATCGGGCACGGTGCCGAGGTCTTCGCCGAGCACGATCGCTTGATGGCGATGGGATTCGAGGGTCAGCAGACGCAGCAGGTCATCCACCGGGTAATACAGGTAGGCACCGTCTGCCGGGACCGCGCCGTTGGGGATCACCCACAACCGTTGCAGACCCATGACGTGGTCGATGCGCAGCCCGCCGGCGTGGGCGAAGTTGGCGCGCAGCATGTCGATGAACGCGCGGAAACCGTTGCGCACCAGGCCTTCAGGCGAGAACGCAGAAATGCCCCAGCCCTGGCCCGAGCGATTGAGGATGTCCGGCGGCGCGCCGACGGTCAGCGAGGCCAGCAGTTCGTCCTGAAAGCTCCAGGCCTGGCTGCCGGCACCGTCGGCACCCACCGCCAGATCGGCGATCAGGCCGATGCCCATGCCGGCGCTGCGGGCGGCGGTCTGGGCGCGTTCCAGGCAGCGGTGGATCAACCACTGGCAGAACGCGAAGTAGCTGATGCGATCGGCGTATTCCTCGGCAAACGCGCCGAGGGCGGCGCCGCGTGGGTCGTGCCAGTGCTCGGGCCACTGGCGCCAGTCGAGGTTTTCGCCACGGGCGGCGCGCATTTCCTGAATGGCTTCGAAGCGGCAGTGGTTTTCCAGCGCTTCTCCGCCGGCATCGCGGAAGCTGGAGAAGTCGGCGTGCAACGGGTGTTCGCCGCTGATGAAGCCGTCGTACAAGGCTTGCAGCAGTTTCAGTTTGGCTTCGGCGGCTTTCGGCCAGTCGATCAGTTTCAGGTTTTCCAGTTGCTCGAACTGATCGGTCAGGCCGGCCGCGTCAATCGCATCGCGCAGGGCGCGTTCGCCGAGGATCGCACCGGGTGCGGCGTACAACGAATTGAGAAATAGCCGACTGGACGGTGAGTAAGGGCTGTAGCGCCCGGTGTCGGCGCTGAACATCGCGTGCAGTGGGCTGATCGCCAGGGCATCGGCGCCGCGTTCGCCCGCCACCCGGGCCAGTTCTTCCAGGGCCTGGGTGTCGCCGAAACCGCCATCGCCGGGGCGGCGCAGGCCATAAAGCTGCACGCTCAGGCCCCACGCGCGAGGGATCGGGCTGTCCACCGCGTCACCCACGCTGAAGCAGCGTTCCGGTGCTACGGCCAGGGTGAATTGCTGGTCGGCGATGTGCACTTGCTGATAGCCGACCGGAATCTCGCCGGGCAACACGGCCTCGGCATCCAGCTTGAGGCTCAGGCGCGAGCCGTCTTCAAGGTGAATCTCGCAAGGGGTTTCGGGTTCGAAATAACGGGCCAGGTCCACGCCCACGCCAACATCGGCAGTGAGCAGTGGCGGCAGATGGCGATTTTCCTGTACTTGTTGCAGTTCAAGCAGGCTGGCGTCGATTTCCTGGGCCGTTCCGGCCGGGTGACCGAGGCCGGTCAGAACATTGCGCAGCACCGCCGGGGCGACTTTTTGCGGTCGGCCGTTGGCGTCAATCCAGTCGACGGCAAGGCCGGCTCGGCTGGCGAGAATTTCCAGTTGCGCATCGCTCATAGGCGCTCTCCATCCAGGGGTGGCAAAGGGGTTGCGGCCGTGAGGCTGACGAGCGCGCAATACGGGGGCAGTTGCCCCTCATCCGACAGGCCAGCGTCGGATGGCTGACGAAACAGCCACACCGAATCAGCCTGTGGAAGGTTGACCACTGGCGTATCGCTGAGGTTCAGGTCGATTCGCAGCTCGCTGCCATCGCCCAGCCGCCAGCGCGCGCTGACCGCCCCGGGCCCCAGCACCTGGGCGCCGAGTGCCTGCGTTCCGGACAGGTTGGGAATGATGTATTGATGGCGCAATTGCAGCAGTTGGCGGTACAGCGCCAACGTCTCCCGTTGCCGAGCTGTGCCGCTGCCGACCAGCCGCGGTTGTGAGGCGTGAAACGTTTGCTCGGCGTTCGGATCGGGAATCTGCTCGCGCTTGTGCGGATCGGAGAAAGCACTGAACGCCGCAAACTCGTTACGCCGACCTTCGCGCACCAGCTTCGCCAGTTCGCCATGGTGGCTGGTGAAAAACAGGAACGGTTGTTCGGCGGCGTATTCATCGCCCATGAACATCAAGGGAATCATCGGCGACAGCAACAACAGTGCTGTTGCAGCCTCCACCGCGCGCGGGTCGGCCAATTGATGCAGGCGCTCGCCAAAGGCGCGGTTGCCGATCTGGTCGTGGTTCTGCAGGAACAGCACGAACGCCGTGGAGGGCAAATGCTCACTCGGCTCGCCACGGGGTTCGCCGTGGCGGGTGATATGACCCTGAAACACAAAACCCTGGCTCAGGCAGCGGGCCAGTTGTTCTGTGGGTTGCAGCGCATAGTCCGCGTAATAAGCGTCAGTTTCACCGGTCAGCAACACGTGCAGGGCATTGTGGCCGTCGTCGTTCCACTGCGCGTCGTAGTTTTCCTCCAGCAGGCTCGACTGGTTGAGTTCATTTTCGATGGTCAGCCACACATGGCGGGCTGGGTCGATCTGCTGACGGATGCGATGTGCGAGTTCAGGCAGAAAATCGGGGCTTTGTATGGCATGCACCGCGTCCAGTCGCAGGCCGTCGAAACGGTATTCCAGCAGCCACATCAAGGCGTTTTCGACGAAGAAGTCCCGCACTTCGCGACGACGAAAGTCGATAGCCGCGCCCCACGGCGTGTGTTTGTCTTCGCGGAAAAAGCCTTTGGCGTAGCGATGCAGGTAATTGCCGTCGGGGCCGAAGTGGTTGTAGACCACGTCGAGAATCACTGCCAGGCCATAACCGTGGGCGCTGTCGATAAGGTGTTTGAGTTGTTCCGGCGTGCCGTAACTGGCCTGCGGCGCGTAATGCAGCACGCCGTCGTAGCCCCAGTTGCGATCGCCGGGAAACTGCGCGATCGGCATCAGTTCAATGGCGGTGATGCCCAGTCCGGCCAGACGCGCCAGATGCTGCTCGACTTCGGCAAACCCGCCGAGCGCGCCGACATGCAATTCGTAGATCACCGCTTCATTCCACGGCCGACCTTGCCAGGTGGTGTTGCGCCAGGAATAGAGGTGCGGATCGACCACCACACTGTGGCGGTCGAGGTCACCGTCCTGCGCTCTGGAGGCCGGGTCGGGCACCTCCAGTTCGCCGTCGATATTGAAACGGTAGCGGCTGCCGGCGGGGCAGCGGGTCTTGATGACAAACCAGCCATCGCCCTGGGGCAGCATGGGCAGGGACTGGCCGTTGCCCAGCTCGACGCTGACGTAAAACGCATCCGGCGCCCACAACGCGAATTGCGTGTGGTCGGCATCCAGCATGATCGCGCCGTGGGGCCAGCTTTCAGGTGTCCGTGACGGCATCGTTGAAAACCTCCCTGGTTATTTGTGGTGCGTTTTACCCAGCGCCTTGGCCACCAGTTGTTCGTAGAGTTCGGCGTAGGGTTCGACCGCCTTGCACCAATTGAACGGCGCGGCCATCGCCCGGCAACGCATGGCGTGCAGCAGGTCCGGGAACGCAAACACCTTGAATGCGCGGCTCAAGGCTTCGCGGTAGCTGTCCGCGGTCGATTCGTTGAACAGGAAACCGGTGACGCCGTTTTCAATGGTGTCGGCCAGTCCGCCGGTATTTCGTGCCACCGGCAGCGAGCCGAAACGCTGGGCGTACATCTGGCTAAGACCGCACGGTTCGTAACGCGATGGCATCAGCAGGAAATCGCTGCCGGCGAACATGCGTCGGGCGTCGGTTTCATTGAAGCCGATGCGCACGCCGATCTGGCCGGGGAAGCGCAGTGCCAGTTCGCGCATGGCCTGTTCTTCTTCCGGTTCGCCACGGCCGATGATTGCGATCTGGCCCCCGTTCTGGACGATGTATTCCGACACGGCTTCGGTAAGGTCGAGGCCTTTCTGATAGACCAGACGCGAGACCACGGCAAACAGCGGGCCTTCGGAGTCTTGCAGACCGAACAGTTCGCGCACATGGGCGGCGTTGACCGCTTTGCCTTCCCAGTCGCCGATGGCGAACGGTGCGAATAGATGCGGGTCGGTGGCGGCATCCCAGCTTTCATCGATGCCGTTGGGGATGCCGCTGAGCAAACCTTGCTGGGTCTTGGCAGCGAGAAAACCGTCGAGACCGCAGCCGAAATCCGGGGTGGTGATTTCCTGCGCGTACGTGGCGCTGACCGTGGTGATGTGGCTCGAATAAGCCATGCCGGCCTTGAGGAACGACATTTTGCCGTAGAACTCCATGCCTTCCTGTTGCAGGGCATGGGCGGGAATCCCGAGTTCCGGGCACGAGCCCAGGCTGGTCACGCCTTGATACGCGAGGTTGTGAATGGTGAAAAGGGTCGGCGTGCGTTGCCCGCGCCAGTGCATATAGGCAGGCGCGAGCCCGGCCGGCC
Organism: Pseudomonas sp. RIT778; assembly: GCF_019718735.1. Lineage (NCBI taxonomy): Bacteria > Pseudomonadati > Pseudomonadota > Gammaproteobacteria > Pseudomonadales > Pseudomonadaceae > Pseudomonas > Pseudomonas sp. RIT778. The sequence goes on from NZ_JAIHBA010000014.1 coordinate 152,335, forward strand.
AGTCGTGGGCGTGCACCAGATCCGGGCACCAGTGGATTTGTGCGAGGTTGGCGGCGATATCGGCAGCGGCCAGGCCCAGACGGGCGAAGCGGATGTGGTTGTCCGGCCAGTCGCGACCGTTGTTGGCGCCATAAGGGCCGCCGTCGCGAGCGTAGAGTTCAGGGCAGATCAGCACATAGATGACCAGACCGTCAGGCATGTCCATGCGCCCGATCTTGCAGGGCGGCAGCGCGGCGTGGCCGCCCAGTTCGCCGATGATGTGGATCGGATTCTCGCTGTTCATCACTTGCGGGTAGCCGGGGATCAACACCCGGACGTCATGCAGGTGCGCCATGGCGCGGGGCAGGGCGGCAGAAACGTCTCCCAGACCGCCGGTCTTCACCAGATCGGCGATTTCCGAGGTCACGAACAACACTTTTTTCTTGTTGGGGTTCTGACTGGCTACCGGCGTCAGCGTCTTGGTGCCCGGGACGTTGATCGACCGGCTGCCGGGAACGCTCACGGTGCTCGACTCGCCGACCGGCTGGTGAGCACGCTCTCCCTGAATATCCAATGCCGCACTGATCATATGAATCTCCCGTCTTTTTTGATCTGATTCTTGTGTTAAACAAGCGATGTCCATGGCCAAGTCCTGTGGCCGGGCGCAAACGCGCCACGCATCGGTGAGCAAACGCTACCCAACACGCGCAAGCAGAATGGGTGAGGGGACCATTGCAAGACTTGAACCAGTCGCTTTGGCCCTGCCTATCAGATGACACGTCGCGATCAGCAAAAGTTTCGACAAAATTTCCGCTTTGTGACCGGCCGGTTTTACCCCGCGAAAACCAGTCTAGGCCAGATCCTAGAGCGGGCCAGGCCAATCGGATGAATTGTTCGACAATCTGTTGCGGGCTCACGAAATCCGTGGCTTCGGGAGAGGGGGCGCCCCGACGAAGTGCATGTTTGGCGGGGTCGATGATGCAAAATGGTGACCGGCCGGTCACGATTTCGGGCGCCGGGAAAGTGCGGGCGCACTGTTGCGGTGCGGACAGTTGTGTTGGCGGGCGAACAGCGGGTGCTGCTTCGCGGGCAGGGATTGCCCGCGAAGGCGAGGAGTT
>NZ_JAIHBA010000015.1:0-151666 GCF_019718735.1 Pseudomonas sp. RIT778
AGAAGTGAAACGATGCATCGCCGATGGTAGTGTGGGGTTTCCCCATGTGAGAGTAGGTCATCGTCAAGATTAAATTCCGAAACCCCAATTGCGAAAGCAGTTGGGGTTTTGTTTTGCCCGCAGGAAAGTTCCTGGAGAAACCCCCAGCCGTCGCGATCGCAACCATTGGGGAAATCCCTCTGAAATGACCGCCCGGTTTTTGGTATGGTGCAGCTCGTTTTTTAACGGACTGATGTCACGCCCAAGGATCGGCGCTCATTTTTTGTCAAAGAGTGGCTGCAGAAATGCCCGAACCCATCCCTATCAAGGATCACGAAAAAGAGACGCGGCTGGTAAACAAACGCCTGATCGCCTGTGCCTTGTTCGTCTTCGCTGTCAGTTGCGCTCTGGTTGTGCGCCTCTACATCCTGCAAGTCGTCGAGTTCGACTACCACTCGACCATCTCCGAAAACAATCGCGTCCATGTCCTGCCGATCCCGCCGACTCGCGGCCTGATCTACGATCGCAATGGCGTATTGCTGGCCGACAACCGTCCCAGCTACAACCTGACCATCACCCGCGAACGCGCGACCGACGTCAACCAGGAGCTGGATGAAGTCATCAGTCTCCTGCACCTGCCCGCCGAAGACCGCACAGTCTTCGACAAGGCCATGAAGCAGTCGCGTCACCCGTTTACACCTGTAACGCTGTTCTATGAGCTGACCGAAGAACAGATCGCCATACTCGCCGTCAACGAGTTCCGTCTACCCGGCCTGGATGTCGAGCCACAATTCGTTCGTAACTATCCGCTGGGCGCGCACTTCGCACACTCGATCGGCTACGTCGGCCGCATCAACGAGAAAGAATCCAAGACCCTCGATTCCGTCGAATACCGCGGCACACAATCCATCGGCAAGACCGGTATCGAACGCTTCTACGAGCCACAACTGCACGGCCACGTCGGTTACGAGGAAGTAGAGACCAACGCTCAGGGCCGCGTACTGCGCGTGCTGAAACACACCGATCCGATACCAGGCAAAAACATCGTACTGAGCCTCGATATCAAGCTCCAGGAAGCCGCCGAAGCCGCTCTGGGCGACCGTCGCGGCTCGGTCGTTGCGCTGGACCCCTCGACCGGCGAAGTACTGGCCATGGTCAGCAACCCGAGCTTCGATCCCAATCTGTTCGTGACCGGTATCAGCTCCAAGGAATATTCCGCGCTGCGCGACTCCATTGACCGTCCACTGTTCAACCGTGTGCTGCGCGGCCTGTACGCACCCGGTTCGACGATCAAGCCGGAAGTGGCCATCGCTGGCCTCGACGCCGGCGTGGTCACGCCTCAAACCCGAGTCTTCGATCCGGGCTATTACCAACTGCCGGACTTCGACCACAAGTACCGCAACTGGAACCACAGCGGCGACGGCTGGGTGGACATGGATGCAGCGATCATGCGTTCCAACGACACCTACTTCTACGACCTGGCGCACAAGCTCGGCATTGATCGCCTGCACGATTACATGGCGATGTTCGGCCTCGGCGAAAAAGTCTCACTCGACATGTTCGAGGAGTCGCCCGGCCTGATGCCGTCCCAGGCCTGGAAGCGCGCTACGCGCCGGCAAGCCTGGTTCCCCGGCGAAACCGTGATCCTCGGCATCGGTCAGGGCTACATGCAGGTCACGCCGCTGCAACTGGCTCAAGCCACCGCGCTGATTGCCAACAAGGGCATCTGGAACCGTCCGCACCTGGCCAAGACTGTCGACGGTGTGGCGCCGGTGGACGAACACCCGATGCCGAACATCCTGCTCAAGGATCCGCGTGACTGGGAACAGGTCAACCACGGTATGCAGATGGTGATGCACGATGCCCGAGGCATTGCTCGTGCGGCGGCGGCCGGTGCGCAATACCGCATCGCCGGCAAGAGCGGTACGGCGCAAGTGGTGGCGATCAAGCAGGGGGAGCGCTACAACCGCGAGAAAACCCTCGAACGTCACCGTGACAACGCCTTGTTCGTCGGCTTTGCGCCCGCCGAACATCCAAAAATCGCGATCTCGGTGATGATCGAAAACGGCGAGGCCGGTGGCCGGGTCGCAGGTCCGGTGGTGCGGCAGATCATGGACGCCTGGCTACTCGACCAGGACGGTCACCTCAAGCCGCAATACGCGGCGCCGACCAAAGCGCCGGGCGATCCCCACGTGTAATCCGCTGCAGCTTCACAGCACAGGCTCACGCAAGCTGAGCATGTGCTGGAAGCTGTCGATGAACACCGTTTCCGCCTGAGTCATCTTCTGTTCGCGATTCCACAGCAGCTGGATATCGAAATCCACCACCCCATCCTCTGGCGGCAAGCGCCACAGCAAGCCTTGTTCGACATCTCGTCGCACCAGGTGAATCGGCAGACAGCCAATTCCGAACCCCGCACAGATCAGACGATAAATCTCTTCGAAACTGGTGGAGGAGGCGACGATCTTGCCGGTAAATCCCTGCTGGTCACGAAACAGCGTCAACGGCGAAAGATTGCCGCCGAGCTGATCGCTGGTGAAGCTGACAAAGTTCTCCGCGGCAAGCTGTTCCAGCGTCAGATTCTGCTGTCCGAACAGTCGATGCCGCTGCCCGCAAAAGTACGCATAGCGCTCACGAAACAATACTCGTTGTTCCAGCCTCGGCTGCGGTAGACGACACAATCCGACTCCCACCGTAGCGGTCTTCTGCAGCAATGAACTGATGATGTTCGAGCTACCCATCACCTCGACTTCCAGCTCGATTTTCGGGTGAGTTTCGTGGAAGTCCGCAAGAAACTCATCGTAATGCCGCGCCTGAACGCCACTCACGGTGAGGATACGGATCTTGCCCACCACGTCGTCATGGCGGTTTTCGACCACGGTGCCCAAACGAGAAATATCGCCGTAGATATCCGCCGCAATCCGCAGGACTTCTTCCCCGGTTTCCGTCAGATCAAAGCGCCGTCCGCTGCGGGCAATCAACACACAATCCAGTTGTTCTTCGAGACGTTTCAACGCCTGGCTGACCGCCGACTGAGTGATGTGCAGCCGGGCAGCGGCGCGGCTCATGCTGCCTTCCTGACCGATCACCAGATAGGTGCGCAGCAGGTTCCAGTCCAGCCGGTCATTTAGAAAACGCCGGCCGACCCAAGGATTAGCGGATGAGGTCATGTAGTAGCCACGCTAATAGTAAAGATAAGTTATTGAAAATTGACTAATCCTGTCACGGAAGCGATAAAGCCCACAAGCGCCACAGAGCGCGACCGTCAGCCGCCTCGACACCTGCCCAAAACTATAAATACACAGGGTTCTTGCATGCACACCACTCCTCAGCCGCGTCGCGCCGCGGCCGCTGCCTTCATTGGCACGACCATCGAGTTCTACGATTTCTACATCTACGCCACCGCCGCCGCACTGGTGCTCGGGCAAGTGTTCTTTCCCAGCAGCGACCCGGTGACAAGCACGCTCGCCGCGTTCGGCAGTTTCGCCGTCGGCTTCATCGCCCGCCCGATGGCCGGGATGGTGTTCGGTCATTTGGGCGATCGTCTCGGCCGCAAGAAAATGCTGCTGGTGACCATGGCGCTGATGGGGCTGGCTACCGCAGGTATCGGTCTGTTGCCGAGCTACGCCAGCGTCGGCATCTGGGCGCCGATCGGGCTGATCGTGTTGCGCCTGATCCAGGGCATCTCCGTCGGCGGCGAGTGGGGCGGGGCGGTGTTGATGGCCAGTGAACACGCGCCGGCCAAACGCAAAACCTTCTACGCCTCGTTCGCCCAGCTCGGCAGCCCGGCGGGTTTGCTGCTGGCGTTGATCGCGTTCCGACTGGTGACGTCGCTGTCGCCGGAAGACTTCCTCGCCTGGGGCTGGCGTCTGCCGTTTCTCGCCAGCGGCGTGCTGATGATGGTCGGTCTGATGATTCGTTCCGGGGTGCATGAATCACCGGAATTCGCCAAGGCCAAGGACAACAACGAAACCGCCAAATACCCGGTGAAAGACGTGATCCGTCAGTGCTGGCGGCAGATCCTGTTTGCTGCCGCCGCCGTCACCATCGGTTCGGCCGGCTTCTTCTTCACCAACACCTTCATGATTACCTACGTCACCCAATATCAGGGCATCCCACGGGCGACCATTCTCGACTGCCTGTTCCTGGTGACGGTCATTCAACTGCTGTCGCAACCGGTGTCTGCGCTGCTCGCCGAACGCATCGGCGAAGGTCGATTCCTGATGCTGGTGGCGTTGCTGTGCATGGTCACGCCGTACCCGATGTTTCTGCTGGTCGGCACTCAGAACATCCTGCTGATGACCCTCGGCATCGCCGTCGCGGTGGTGATTCTCTCGGCTTTGTACGCGGTGATCGCCGGATACATGACGCAGGCCTTCCCGGTGCATCTGCGCTACTCGGGGATCTCCATCGCCTACCAATTGAGCTGCGCGTTGGCCGGCGGCACCACGCCGCTGATCGGCACGCTGCTGGCCAGCAAGTTCTCCGGACAGTGGCTGCCATTGGCGGTGTTCTTCACGCTGCTGTCTGCCCTGTCTCTGATCGGTGTCTGTGGCCTCGCGCGTCTGCGGGCCAACCCGGTCGTCCTTCATACCAACAAAGAGGTGTATTCGTGAGTAAGCCCGCCCACATTGATCCGATCGAATGGCAAGCCCGTTGCGAGCTCGCCGCGCTGTACCGCTTGATCGCACACTTTCGCATGACCGACCTGATCGACACCCACATCACCCTGCGGATTCCGGGGCCTGAACATCATTTCCTGATCAACCGCTACGGCGTGATCTTCGACCGCATGCGCGCCTCCGATCTGGTGCGCATCGATCAGGACGGACGCATCGTCGACCCAGAATACGCCGGGCATCGGGTCAACGCCGCCGGCTTCGTGATCCACTCGGCGATCCACATGGCGCGCCCGGATCTGAACTGCGTGATCCACACCCACACCGCCGCCGGCATGGCTGTCGCCGCGCAGAAACAAGGCCTGCTGCCGATCAGTCAGCACGCACTGAAGTTCTACGGAAAACTCGCGTACCACACCTACGAAGGCATCGCGCTGTCGCTGGACGAGCGCGATCGGTTGATCGCCGACCTTGGCCCGCATCGCGCCATGATCCTGCGCAATCACGGCCTGCTGGTCGGCGGTTCCGGCGTGGCCCAGGCGTTCCAGGAAATCCATTTTCTGGAGCGTGCCTGCCAGGCCCAAGTGCAGGCGTTGGCCGGTGGCTGCGAACTGCATTTCCCCTCGCCGGAAGTCTGCGCCCACACCGCCGAACAGTTCGACCGCGATGAGCAGGACAACATCATCGACCTGGCCTGGGAGGCCGCACTGACCCTGATCGAATCCCAGCGCGAGTCCTATCTGTCATGAACACCGTTGCACTGATGTCCCGCGACACGCTGTTGCTCAAACAATTGCAGGAAGCCTTTGCCCGCCGCGCGCCGCAGCTTTCGGCGGTGCTGGCCGACGATCCCCGGGCAGTGAATGCGCAGATCGCAGCATGCTGGTTTCCGCTGGCGGACAGTCTCGCCGCGTTGCCCAATCTGCAAGTGATTCACTCGGTCGCCGCCGGTATCGATCACTTGGAACACGATCCTTCATGCCCGGATCTGCCGGTGTGCCGGGTGGTCGATCCCGGTCATCGGCAAGGCATGACCGAGTACGTACGCTGGGCGGTGATTCACTATCATCGCGGCTTCGATCAAGTGCTCGAGCAACAGCGCCAACAGCATTGGGAGCGACCGCTGCAACGCCCGGCACATGAGTTCCGGATCGGTGTGATGGGCCTCGGCTCGCTCGGCAGCGCGATCGCTCAAGACCTGGCCAACGCTGGTTACGAGGTGCGTGGCTGGGCGCGCAGCAAAAAGGATTTACCGGGCGTGCAGACCTTCGCCGGCACCGATACTTTCAACCCGTTCCTCGACGGCGTGGAGTTGCTGATCAATCTGTTGCCGCTCACCCACGAGACTCGCGGCATCCTCAATCACCAGACGTTCGAGCACTTGGCCAACGGTGCGGCACTGGTCAACGTCGGGCGCGGCGGGCACCTGAACATCGAGGATCTGCAACAAGCGCTGGCCCGGGGAAAACTGCGCGGTGCACTGCTCGATGTCTTCGAACAGGAACCGCTGCCCGCCGATCATTCGCTGTGGAAAACCCCGGGCGTGACCATCACCCCGCACATGGCTTCGGCGGCCTCCCACGATTGCATCGCCGAGCAGATCGCCGAGAACTTCCGCCGTCTGAATGCCGGTGAGCCATTGCTCAACAGCGCGGATCGACTGCTCGGTTACTGATCCGCCAGACAGGCCTGCAAGCGTTCGATGAACAGCGTCTCGGCGCGGCTCATGCGCTGGTCGCGGTTCCACAACAGATGAATGTCGACATCGGCAATTCCCTCGTGGGGCGGCAGGCGCCAGAGCAATCCGGCCTCGACGTCCGCCGCCACCACGTGCTCCGGCAGGCAACCGATACCGAACCCGGCGATCACCAGTCGCCGGACTTCTTCCAGGCTTGGCGAGGAGGCAACAATGCGTCCGCTGAAGCCCTGCTGATCGCGAAAAATCGTCAGCGGCGAGAGCATTCCACCAATCTGGTCACTGGTGAAACTGACGAAGTTCTCCCGCTGTAGATCGCCTTCGCCGATGTCCTGTCGGCCAAACAGCGCGTGGTGCTTGCCACAGAAAAACGCATAGCGCTGACGCAGAAACAGACGCTGTTCCAGACGCGGTTGCGGGCGGCGATTGAGGCTCAGGCCGAGGGTCGCGGTTTTCTCCTGAAGGGCGCTGACGATGTCCGAACTGCGCATCACATCCACCTCCAGATCCACCCGTGGATACTGCCGATGAAAGTCAGCGAGGAAGTCATCGAAGCGTTCGGAAAAGATCCGGCTGATGATCAGCAGCCGCACCTTGCCGATCACTTCGTCGGCCGGTTGCTCCAGCAGGCTGCTGACTTGAGACATCTGCCCGTAGATCTCGCCGGCCAGTTCGAAGATCTGCTCGCCGACTTCGGTGAGGGCAAAGCGCGGACCGCGTCGGGCAATCAACTGGCGACCCAGTTGCTCCTCCAGACGCTTGAGCGCCTGGCTCACCGCCGGTTGGGTCAGGTGCAGACGCGCGGCGGCGCGGCTGATGCTCAGCTCCTGGCCGATCACCCGGAAGGTGCGCAGCAGGTTCCAGTCGAGGCGGTCGTTGAGCAGGCGTTGCACATCACGTTCAGCCATGGCGGCTCTCGATTATAAGGTGAGTTAATACTCGGAATAATAAATAGAAAATTGACTAATCATAGCCCCGGGACGATAAATCACCCCACGACAGGCGCCGCCAGAGCGCCTCGGATTTGCGTTTTCCTCCTGCCAAAAAAACAATCAAAGGAGCCCGACCCCATGAAGCCCCACGCTTCGAACCAGCCGCGCCGTGCGGCGGCCGCAGCCTTCATCGGCACCATGATCGAGTGGTACGACTTTTACATTTACGCCACAGCCGCCGCGCTGGTGTTCGGCGCGCTGTTCTTTCCCTCCGACGATCCGCTGTTCAGCACCATGGCCGCATTCGGCACCTTCGCCGTGGGCTTCTTTGCCCGGCCGTTGGGCGGGATCATTTTCGGTCATATCGGCGACCGCATCGGCCGCAAGAAATCGCTGATCATCACGCTGTTGATGATGGGCGTGGTCACGGTGTGCATCGGTCTGTTGCCGACCTACGCGCAGATCGGCGCAACCGCACCTGTGCTGCTGATTCTGCTGCGTATCGTCCAGGGCATCGCCGTCGGTGGCGAGTGGGGCGGGGCGGTGTTGATGGCCGGCGAGCATGCGCCGAAGGGCCGGCGCAATTTCTTCGCGTCGTTCGCGCAACTGGGAAGCCCGGCGGGTTTGATCCTGTCGCTGCTGGCGTTCAGCGCGGTGACCCGTTTGCCGGAAGAAGACCTGATGAGTTGGGGCTGGCGTTTACCGTTCCTCGCCAGTGCGCTGTTGCTGCTGGTGGGCCTGGCGATCCGACTGGGCGTGAACGAGTCACCGGAATTTCTCGCCAGCCGTGAGCAGGCCAGCAAGCAAATCAAGAAAGAACAGGCGCCGGTGATGGAAGTGTTGCGCACCGCGTGGCGCCCACTGTTGCTGTGCATCGGCGCCAACACGCTGGGCATCGCCGGGGTGTATTTCACCAACACTTTCATGATCGCCTACACCACTCAGCAACTGGCGCTGCCACGTTCGCTGATTCTCGAATGCCTGTTCTTCGTCGCGATCATCCAGTTCTGCATTCAACCGCTGGCGGCGTGGACGGCGGAGAAGATCGGTGCGACGCGTTTCCTGTGTCTGGTGTCGCTGCTGGCGATGGCCTCGCCGTATCCGATGTTCGTGCTGGTCAGCTCGGCCCAGGCGCCGCTGATCATCCTCGGCATCGCGCTGGCGGTGGTGTGCATGGCCTCGTTCTATGCGGTGATCGCCGGTTACGTCAGTGGCATGTTCGAGACTCGTGTGCGCTACACCGCGATCTCGCTGGCCTATCAGATCTGCGGCGCGGTGGCCGGTGGGCTAACGCCGCTGATCGGCACGATGCTCGCGCACAAGTTCACCGGGCAGTGGTGGCCGATGGCGGTGTTTTACAGCCTGATCGCCGGCATATCGCTGGTCTGCGTGCTGTCCCTCGCCCGTCGTCACGCCAGTGCCCATCGCGCGGAAATGGCCCGTGCCTAACCCGGAATTTCAGGAGAACCTCATGTTGAAAATCAATGGCGAACGCCTGTGGGCGAGCCTGATGGCCATGGCCGAAATCGGTGCGACAGCCCGGGGCGGCAGCTGCCGTCTGGCATTGAGCGACGAAGACAAGGCCGGTCGCGAACTGTTCGCCCACTGGTGCCGCGAAGCCGGCATGACCCTGAGCGTGGACGCCATCGGCAACCTGTTCGCCCGTCGCGCCGGCACCGATCCGGACGCCGCGCCGGTAATGATGGGTAGCCACCTCGACACCCAACCCGAGGGCGGGCGTTTCGATGGTGTCTACGGGGTACTCGCCGGGCTGGAAGTGGTGCGTTGCCTCAACGACCTGAACATCCAGACCCGCAAACCGCTGGAAGTGGCGGTGTGGACCAACGAAGAAGGTGCACGCTTTACGCCCGCCATGTTTGGCTCGGCAGTGTTCACCGGGATCATGGAGCTGAACGCGGCGCTGGCGGTGCGCGATGTCGATGGCATCAGCGTTGCCGAGGCCTTGCAGCGTACCGGTTACGCCGGTGAACGCCCGTTGGGCGGCGCGGTGGACGCGTATTTTGAAGCGCACATCGAGCAAGGCCCGATCCTTGAAGACAACGCCAAAAGCATCGGCGTGGTCACGGGCGGTCAGGCGATCCGCTGGCTCGACGTGCGCGTGGAAGGCATGGCCGCCCACGCCGGCACCACGCCGATGTCGCTGCGCAAAGATGCGCTGTACGGTGTGGCGCGGATGATTCAGGCGATTGAAGGTCTGGCCGCAGATTTTGCCCCCGAAGGCCTGACCACGGTCGGCGAGTTGAGTATCAACAAGTCTTCGCGCAACACCATTCCGGGGCTGGTGAATTTCACCGTCGACCTGCGTCATCACTGCGACGACGCCATTGCCGCCATGGAGCAACAGGTCCGCGCCCGCTTGCAGGCCATCGCCGATGGCCGAGGCCTGAACCTGACGATCACCCCGCACTGGATCAGCCCGGCCACGCCGTTCGACGCCGAATGCGTGGCAGCCGTGCAAGAGGCGGTGGATGCGCTGGGCTACGCTCAGCAGTCGATTGTCAGCGGCGCCGGCCATGACGCGATTCACCTCGCGCGTTACTGCCCGACGGCGATGGTGTTCATCCCGTGCGTGGGTGGCTTGAGCCATAACGAAGCCGAAGATGTGTTGCCCGCAGACGTGAAGCAGGGCACCGACGTATTGCTCAACGCCGTGCTGGCCCGCGCCGGTCGAATCGAACAGGGAGTCTGAACCATGCGCAGTTTTTTCCACCCCGAACAATTGCTCCACCATCCACGCAGCTATTACTCGCGCGGGCAGATGCGTACGCCGCAGGAAGTCCCCGAGCGTGCGCAACGTCTGGTGCAGGCCGCCCATGGCTTGGGTTTCAGTGTCGAGCAACCCGCCGATGCCGGTCTCGCGCCGTTGCTGGCGGTGCATGGCGCGCCGTATCTGACCTTTCTTCAGGAAGCGCATGCACGCTGGAAGGAAATCCCCGAAGACTGGGGCGATGAGGTGATGTCGAACATCTTCGTCCGCGAGCCCAATGCATTGCGCGGCATCCTCGCCCAGGCCGCGCGCTATCTGGCGGACGGCAGTTGCCCGGTCGGCGAGCAGACCTGGCGCTCGGCGTACTGGTCGGCGCAAAGCGCAGTGGCCGGGGCTCAGGCGCTGATCGACGGCGAGCCGGCAGCCTACGCCTTGTGCCGTCCGCCGGGGCATCACGCTCGGGCCGAAGCGGCGGGCGGTTTCTGCTACGTGAACAACGCGGCGGTGGCGGCGCAGGTGCTGCGTGACAAGTTCGATAAAGTCGCGGTTCTCGACACCGACATGCACCACGGCCAGGGCATCCAAGATATTTTCTACGATCGCGATGACGTGCTTTACGTCTCGGTGCATGGCGATCCGACCAACTTCTATCCGGGCGTCGCCGGGTTCGCCGACGAACGTGGCAGCGGCGCAGGGGAGGGCTTCAACCTCAACTTGCCGATGGCTCATGGAGCAAGCGAAGCGGATTTCCTCGGGCAACTGGAAGTCGCATTGAACGCGGTACGCGAGTTCGGCGCCGAGGTGCTGGTGTTGTCGTTGGGCTTCGATATCTATGAGCTGGACCCGCAAAGCAAAGTCGCCGTCACTCGTGAAGGCTTTGCAGCACTGGGCGAGCGGATTCGCAGCCTGGGCCTGCCATGCCTGATCGTGCAGGAAGGCGGCTATCACCTGGAAAGTCTCGAAGACAACGCCCGGGCGTTTTTCGTGAATACCGAGGTGTGGCAGCGCTGAGGCAATCCGCCTGCCGGAACACAAGCGCCCTACGGTGCTTGCCATCGCCCTGACGTTAACGTAAACATTGGCGTCAGGGCGCTGATGTAAAAAAGCGCAAAGCGGACCGCTCCGGAGCGCTTGATGACTCTTATAAAAACAACCGATCCCAAGTCTCACCACGAAGCCCGGCTGGCCCGGGAAAAACTCCATCTCGAAGGACAGGTCCCGGATGGCGTGTTGCGTGCGGAGATCGATGCTTCGTGGCGGCGCAGCCTGAGCCACGGCGTGCATTTCAATGGCAAGCATGAGCTGGCGCTGGAATCGAGCGCGAGTCTCGATGTGTTGCTGGCGAGCAATCGCCTGCTGATCGATGCGGCGATACCGGCCATCGATTACCTGGCCGAGCGTCAGGGCAAGGAAGGCCTGATCATCCTCGCCAATTCCGACGCCACCATCCTCGCGGTGGAGGGACGTGCCGACCGGCTCAAGGGCAGCGGTCTGCAGGACATCACCCTCGGCGCCTGCTGGAGCGAAGCCGCTCGTGGTACCAACGCCCTCGGCACGGCACTGGTCGAAGCGCGGCCCACCCTGATCGACTGCGGCGAACACTACCTCGACCGCCTCACCGATTTTTCCTGCACTTCGGTGCCGATCCATTGCCCCCAAGGCGAAATTCTCGGCGTCCTCGACCTGACCCGCGAAGGCCCGCTCGGCCGCGTCCATGACAGCACCGCGCTGCTGAGCATGGCGGTCAGCCAGATCGAGAGTCGGGTGTTCAACAATAGTTTTCCCGATCAGATTGTCCTCGCCTTCCACAGTCGCCGGCAGTATCTGGAATCGCCATGGCAAGGCTTGCTGGCGGTGAGTCTCGGCGGGCAGATTCTGGCGGTCAGCGCCCAGGCCTGCCAGTTGCTGCGGGCCGAACGTTCGGCGCTGGTCGGACGGCGTTGCGAAGAGTTTCTCGGGGTCGATGGCGTGCAATTGCTGACCCGTCTGCAACAGGGTGGCGTCGGCAGTGTGCAGACCGCCAAGGGTGAATTTTTCTACAAGACCCTGCGAGCCCCGGCGCGTTCGGTCAACCTCGGCGGCCCGCCGCGCAGCGTGGCGAAAACCGCCAAGGCACAGCCGGATCTGGAAGCCCTGGCCGGCAACAACGCTCGCTACGCCCGAGCCCTGCGCATGGCTCGCCAAGGTCTGGCCAATGAATTGCCGGTGCTGTTGCTCGGCGAAACCGGCACCGGTAAAGAAGTGATCGCCCGCGCCCTGCACCTGGCCGGCAGCCGCAGCGACAAACCGTTTGTGGCCGTGAACTGCGCGGCAATTCCCGAGGGCCTGATCGAGTCGGAACTGTTCGGCTATCGCGAAGGCGCGTTCACCGGATCGCGTCGGGGCGGCATGATCGGGCGCCTGCAACAGGCCCACGGCGGCACGCTTTTCCTCGATGAAATCGGAGACATGCCGCTGGCCTTGCAGGCGCGTCTGCTGCGGGTTTTGCAGGACCGCAAAGTCGCGCCGCTGGGTGCCGGGGAAGAGCAGGACATCGACGTCGCGCTGATCTGCGCCACCCACCGCGACCTCAAGCGTCAGGTCGAAGACAAGCAATTTCGGGAAGACTTGTTCTATCGGGTCAACGGCATCAGCGTGATGCTCCCGGCCCTGCGCGAGCGCGATGATTTCAGCGCGCTGGTCACTCGGCTGCTGGGCAAACTCGACGCGCCGAACGCCGTGCTGCACGACGACCTCAATCGCCTGCTCGGCGCTTATCACTGGCCGGGCAACATCCGTCAACTGGAAATGGTCTTGCGCACCGCTTTGGCCATGCGCGAACCCGGTGAAACGGTGCTGACCCTCGATCACCTGCCCGACAGCATGCTCGACGAACTGTCCGTCACCGAGAAACCCCAGACCGGCAGCATTCGCGAGAACGAACTGGAGATGATCCGCCAGTCCCTCGACACCCATCAGGGCAATGTCTCGGCCGCGGCCGACGCCCTCGGCATCAGCCGCGCGACTCTGTACCGCAAACTCAAACAGTTGCGCTCGTGATGCAGCGCCTGTTCGTGCGGCTGATCGACAGCCAGAGCCCCGCCGCACTGCAAGCGTCGTTGCGTTGGCTATACGGTTTCGTGCGGCCGCAGCGTCTGGCCATTGCCGGCCTGCTCGGTCTGTCGGTGTGCGCGTCGCTGCTGGTGCTGGTGCAGCCGTGGCTGGTCAAGCTGTTGATCGACGATGGCTTGCTGGCGCGCAATTTTCCGGTTCTGGTGATGATCGCGATGCTGATGATTATCGCGGGACTGCTCGGCACGGCGTTGTCGGGGATCAACCGTTATCTGCACACGCGGCTGTCAGGACGGATTCTGTTTGCCCTGCGTGATGATCTTTACCGGCATTTGCAGAAGCTGTCGCCGAGCTTCTACGGCCAGCGGCGGATTGGCGATCTGATGTCGCGGCTCGACGGCGATGTGGCGGAGATTCAGCGCTTTGCCGTGGACTCGTTGTTCTCCGCAGTGTCGAGTGTGATCGGCCTGGTGGTGGCGATAGCGATGTTGTTTACGCTGTCGTGGAAACTGTCATTGCTGGCGCTGGTGCTGATCCCGCTCGACGTGCTCTGGCTGCGCTGGATGCGGCGCAAGGTCGAGCGCGATGTGCGGCAGTTGCGCGAGCGTTCGGCGGACATGTCGTCGTTCATGGTCGAGACCCTGCCGGTGATGAAGTTCATCCAGTCCGCCGGCCAGCAACAGCGTGAAGCGCGACGTCTGGAAAGCCTCGGGCAGGGCTACATGAACCAGTTGCTGCGCCTGCAAGTCACCGAGTTTTTCACTCAGGCCGTGCCCGGTACGTTGACCTCGCTGTCCCGCGCCTGTGCGTTTCTGATCGGCGGTTATTGGGTAGTGCAGGGCACCTGGCAACTCGGCGCGCTGATCGCGTTTTCCACTTATCTGGGGATGGCGGTCGGGCCGGTGCAGAGCCTGTTGGGGTTGTACGTGGCGATCCAGCGGATGACCGTCAGCCTCAGTCGGGTCATGGAGTTGCGCGGCGAAGAACCCACGGTGTTTTCACCGGTCACGCCGAAACCGTTTCCGACCTCGGGCGACCTGCGTTTCGACGCGGTGCACTTCAGCCATCCGGGCCGAGCGAGTACGTTGAGCGGGATCGAGGCGACGATTCCCTACGGCTTGAAAGTCGCCTTGAGCGGCGGCTCCGGCGTCGGCAAATCGACGCTGATCGATCTGCTGCAACGGCATCACGATCCGCAGTCCGGGCGGGTGTTGCTCGGCGAAGTGGATCTGCGTGAACTGGAACTGTTCGAACTGCGCCGGCGCATCGCCGTGGTCAGTCAGGACATCGTGCTGTTTCGCGGTAGCCTCGCCGACAACCTGGCTTACGCAGTGCCGGACGCCAGCCGCGAAGCCATCGCCGAAGTCGCACGGTTGGCGCAACTCGACAGCCTGATCGCGTCGTTACCCGCAGGCCTCGACAGCCCATTGGGCGAGCGCGGTCAGCAGTTGTCCGGCGGACAGAAACAGCGGATCGCGATTGCCCGGGCGCTGTTGCAGGATCCGCTGATTCTGGTGCTCGACGAGGCTACATCGGCCGTCGACGAAACCACCGAGCGCGAGGTGATCGAAGCCATCGACCGGTTGTTTGCCGGGCGCACGCGGATCCTCATAAGCCATCGTCCGTCGACCCTGGCCGATGCCGATCTGCGCTTTGAATTGCTCGACGGTGTGCTCATTTCGAAAACGGTGCTGCATGAAGCCTGAATTGCGGATTGGTGTGGTCGACAGCGGGCACTCGGCGGCGCAGCGGGTGCAGGTGATTGCCGGGCGGCGATTCTCGTTGCTGGAGGATGGACTGGCTGAATCCGATTTGCGCGACGATCCCCTCGGGCATGGCAGCGCGGTGATCGAAGCCATCAGTCGTCGGGCACCGGCCGCACAGATTTGCGTGGCCCAAGTGTTCGATCAGCGCGGCGTTACCAGCGCCTTGCAGATCGCCTCGGCCATCGACTGGCTGGTGGCGCAGGACGTGCGGCTGATCAATCTGAGCCTCGGCCTGCGCCAGGATCGCAGCCTGTTGCGCGAGGCCTGCGCGGCGGCGGTGGCCCATGGAGTGTTGCTGTGTGCATCGAGCCCGGCGCAGGGCGCGGCGGTGTTTCCAGCGAGTTATTCGCAGGTGTTGCGGGTGACTGGCGATGCGCGTTGTACCGATGAGCAATGGTCATGGCTCGACAGTGCGCAGGCGGATTTTGCCGCGTGTGTTCGCGGCACTTATCCGGGGCAGTCCGGGGCCAGTCTGGGGTGTGCCGCGTTGAGCGGGCATATTGCCGGCTATCTGCTGGAGTATCCGCAGGCGAGCAATGTCGAAGTTATTGACTGGCTGAAACAGCACGCTAGTTATCGCGGCCCTGAACGGCGTTTCGATCCATGACTTCGATCCTGATTCTCGGTGCCGGACCGGCTGGTGCGGCGGTCGCATTGGGGCTGCGACGACTGGGTTACGCGGTGACGCTGGTCAGCGAATGGCGGCGGTTTGCGGCGCTTGAAGGTGTGTCGCAACGGGTGTTGGAAGCGCTGCGCGGTGCCGGGTTGAATCATGCTTTGTCGAATGCCACGTTGCCGTCCCAAAGGCAGGTTGCGTGGAACGGCCAGCAGCATGCGCAGAACATCGAGTTTCTGCTGGATCGTCCGACTTTTGATCGCGGTTTGCGGGAAGACTTGCGAAGGGTCGGGGTCGAGGTGATTGAAGGGCGAATCCTGAATGTTCAGTCCTCGGTCGAAGGCCATCAGGTAGAACTTGATGGCGGACAGAGGCTGACGGCGGATTTTCTGGTGGAAGCCCGTGGGCGACAGGCGCCGGCGTCCGGTAAAGGTCTGCGCGGGCCGGAGACGGTCAGCCTGCTCAATCGCTGGCAAGGCGCGCCAAGTGTGACTGCCAGCGCCGTGGAAAGCCTCGAGGACGGTTGGGCGTGGATGGCCCGACGGGACGATGGCCAGTGTTATTGGCAGTGGACGGTGGATGTGGCCAGCGCCCAATTGCCGGGCAAGGCGCAACTGCTCGATCACAGCCGCGCGCGGCGTCAGGCCTCGGATTTTGCCCAAGCGTTCTTTGCTGGCGGGCAGGAATTCGAGTTGCAACTGCACGCTCGCAGCAGCACCGCGATTCTTGCGCCACAGGTCTGCGGTCATAACTGGATTCGCGTGGGCGATGCGGCGATGGCGGTGGACCCGCTGTCGGGCAACGGGATTTTTCAGTCGCTGTCCTCGGCGTTGCAGGCGCCGGTGGTGATCAACACGCTGTTGCGCAAACCGGAACGAGCGGCGCTGGCCCAGCGTTTTCACCGTCAGCGTGTGGAGCAACTATTCCTGCGTTTTGCGCGGATCGGTCGAGACTTTTATGCCGATGAACAGCGTTGGCTCGATCAGCCGTTCTGGCAGGCGCGGCGGCAGTGGCCAGATGCTGAAGTGGCTCATGCGCAAGCGGACTTTGCCGCGTTGCGCATCGAGCGGATGCCGGTGTTGCGTGACGGTTTTGTCGATGAAGCCGAGGTGGTGATCACGGCGGATCAACCGCTGGGGATCTGGCATGTGCAAGGTGTCGAGCTGGCTCCGCTGGTGCGGCGGCTGCGCGATGAGCCGGCGGATCAGGTGTTGGCGGGATTGACGCTTGAGCATGGGCGAGCCGTTCGCGGGTGGCTGTTGGCTCAGGGTTTCAAACCCTGAGCCGCAAGCGCAGTCATTACAACTTGATCAACACCGACTTCAACTCGGTGTAATGCTCGATCGCCGCATACCCCATCTCGCGCCCGACCCCGGACATCTTGTAGCCGCCAAACGGCAACGCCGGATCCAGCGCGCTGTGGCAGTTGACCCACACCGATCCCGACTTGATCCGCGGAATCATCCGGTGTACCGCCGCCAGATCGTTCGACCAGATGCTCGCGCCCAAACCGTAAGGGCTGTCATTGGCCATGCGCAGCGCATCGGCCTCGTCATCGAACGGAATCGCCACCAGCACCGGCCCGAAGATCTCTTCCTGCACCAGTGAATGCCGCTGATCGACATCGACAATCACCGTCGGCTTGACGAAGAACCCCGGCCCGAACTGCTCACCGCCGCAGGCGATGGTCGCGCCGCTTTCCCGGCCCATTTCGATGTAGTTGTAGACCCGCTCCTGCTGGCGCGCGGAAATCAGCGGGCCCATATCGATGCTCGGGTCGAGGCCGTTGCCGAGTTTCATCGCATTGGCGATATCGCTGATATCAGCCACCACATTGTCGAAATGCTTGCGCTGCACATACAGCCGCGAACCGGCGCAGCAGACCTGGCCCTGGTTGAAGAAAATCGCACTGGCCGCACCCGCCGCGGCGGTTTTCAGGTCGGCGTCGGCCATGACGATGGTCGGTGATTTTCCGCCCAGTTCCAGGGTGACCCGGGTCATCGAATCCATGGCGATTTTGCCGATCTGCTTGCCGACAGCAGTGGAGCCGGTGAAGGTCAGCTTGTCGACCAGCGGGTTGTGAGTCAGGGCGGAACCGGCCGTGATGCCGGTGCCGGTTACCACGTTGAACACACCTTCCGGATAACCCGCCTCCAGCACCAGTTCCGCCAGTTTCAGCGCGGTCAGCGGGGTCTCGTCGGCGGGTTTGAGCACCACGGTGCAACCGGTAGCCAGTGCCGGACCGAGTTTCCAGCAGGCCAGCAGCAACGGGAAGTTCCAGGCAACGATGGCGCCGACCACGCCCACCGCTTCGCGGCGAATGAAACTGTGGAACTGATCGCCGGGCATCAGCGGCAACGAGACGTCGACGCTGGAACCTTCGATCTTGGTCGCCCAACCGGCCATGTAGCGCAGGAAGTCGATGGCCAGTTGCACGTCCATTACCTGCGCCACCGCCGCGCTCTTGCCGTTGTTCAGGCATTCCAGTTGCGCCAGCAGTTCGGCGTCACGCTGCATCAGGTCAGCGAGTTTCCACAGCAGGTTCTGCCGCTCGCGCGGACGGGTGCGGCTCCAGGCTGAATCATCGAAGGCTTGCCGGGCGGCGAGCACCGCGCGGTCGACATCTTCCGGCGTGGCTCGAGGCACCACACACAGCACTTCACCGGTGGCCGGATTGTGCAGCGGCATGGTCTGGCCGTCGTTGGCTTCGACCCAGTCGCCGCCGATCAGCATGCGTGGCGGGCGCTGGATAAAGGCCGAAGTGGCAGGGAGCAGATAAGGCAGGGGCATGGCGAAACCTCTTGTTGTTCGATGGGGTCGAGAGGGGCTTTCGCAATGGTTGTGCCAAATGCTCGAAGGTGGCGCACAGCCCGGTTGCACGGGCGGAAGGAGGAAGAGTTTGAGTGGCAATGAGGGTGAATTTGTCTCAAAACGCGACACCCGTTGAGATGCAGGATACGCATCCTACAAAGCCAATCCAGCTGTCACGGGGCCTTGGCGAAATCGGGCCGTTTCAGGTGTAGGAAAAGTCGCGCGTCTGACAGTTTTTACCGACTGGTGGAGGCATGAGGTACGAGCTAAGTTGCTTGGTGTATAGGGTTTTCCTGCCATGGATTTGGCGGGTCAGTGTCTTCACAGGGATGTCGATGAACAACTTAACCATTCGATGGCTAACCAATTTTACGATGGGCGTGGGGACTGGATTTCTGGTGACAGGGATTGCGGCGCTATTGATCGGCGACTTGACCGATGTCGATACGATTCGGGCAGGTGCGTGGATGGCTTCAACCAGTTTTTTCGTAATCGTTACCTCATTCGGTGTTGCCATGATGGAGGGGAAATGATGGCGGCTTTAATTGTGGGGCTGTGGTGTATGGGTGTCAGTTTGCTGCTCGCGTATGGGTATCACCGGGATCGTCGAATTCAAGCGGCCCAGCGTGATTCCGCGGCATTGGCAGCCAAGGCCGGCGCCCACTGTGAATGCTCGATGGTTTGCAACCATTGTGGGCGTTACAAGGTTCACCCGGACAACTCCGTTCGCTAGGCGCGGGTCAACAACCAATACAAGAGCCCCGTCATTGGCGGGGCTTGTTTTCGTGTGGGTTCGGCAGGCGTCACTCTCCTGGAGGTTTTTCATGGGGGATGCTGTTAGCTCCGGGTCATCTGTCGCGCGACGCAATGTCGCTGATGCCGCAACAACTATGCTTGTCTCAGACTGCAACAGCTGTCGCGAAATTGGACGCCGGCAAGCACCGCCGGCACCGCCACTTCGCCTTGATCTTCACGTAACTGCTTGATTGAAAAGCTTATCGGCAAGCTGGCACGCTCCGTGTATTGCTCACAGCAGACGTTTCGCTTGCCTCCGTTCGTGCATCGCCACGAACGGCAGAAACCATAAAAACGATAAGCCACAACAATAAGAAAGCACCGTGCGAGGTTCGACGTTGATGAAGAGAAAACTCCGATCAGGCATGAGCGCCAGCCTGCTGGCCGTGGCCGCTTGCGTGGCCCTGCATTCGCCGTACAGCCTGGCAGCCCGCGATGCCCAGACCATCCTCAAGGAAACCTGCCAGGGCTGTCACACCCCTGAAACCGGCGACCAGTTGAGCCGCATCAGCCACCAGCGCAAGACCCCGGAAGGCTGGCTGATGAGCATCGCCCGGATGCAGACCATGCACGGTTTGCAGATCAGCGATGACGACCGTCGCACGCTGGTCAAATACCTCGCTGACACTCAGGGCCTGGCGCCCAGCGAAACCGATGGCGTGCGTTACGCGCTGGAGCGGCGGTTGAACACGGTCGAGCAGTTCGACGAGAAAACCGCGCAGATGTGCGGCCGCTGCCACTCCGGTGCGCGGATCGCCCTGCAACGGCGTCCGGCTCAGGAATGGGAACGACTGGTGAATTTCCACCTCGGTCAATGGCCGTCGCTGGAATATCAGGCCATGTCCCGCGATCGTGACTGGTTCGATATTGCCCGCAAGGAAATGGTCCCGCTGCTGGCCAAGCGTTATCCGCTGGATAACCCGGCATGGCAGTCCTGGATCAAAACCGCACCGAAAGCCGAGGCGCTGGTGGGCGACTGGAGCTTCAGCGGCCATTTGCCAGGCAAGGGTGAACTGGCCGGCACCATGAGCGTCACCGCCGATGGCAGTGACACCTTTAAGGTCGCCGTCAAAGGTCAGTACGCCGACGGCAGCCCGTTCAACGGCGACGGCAGTGCGATCCTCTACAGCGGCTACGAATGGCGCGGCAACGTGACCGTCGATGGCGTGACCATGCGTCAGGTGTTCGCCGCACAAGGCAACGCCATGCAGGGCCGGATGTTCGAGGCCGAGCACGATGAGCGCGGTTTGGACTTTGTCGCCGCCAAACAGGGTTCGCAGCGCTTGCTGGCGGTGCAGCCAGGTTATGTGAAGGCAGGCAGCGAAACCGAAGTGACCCTGATCGGCAGCGGTCTGAGCGGCAAACCGAACTTCGGCAAAGGCGTGGACGTGGTCGAAGTGGTCGAGCAGAACGCCGACCGGATCAAGGTCAAAGTCAAAGCGGCAGCCAATGCCCAGCCGGGTCTGCGCGCGGTCAGCGTCGGCAGCCTGAAAGGCCCGAATCTGTCGGTGTACAACAAGATCGCCTCGGTCAAAGTGGTGCCGGAATTCTCGGTGGCACGGATCGGCGAGGGCGGCGGTTCGACGCCGAAAGTCCAGGGCCGCTTCGATGCCGAAGCCTGGGGCAAGGGTGCGGGCGGCAAGCCGTATCGCATCGGCGTGTTCCCGGCGCAATGGAAAGTCGAAGCCTTCGACGAGCGTGCCAAAGAGGACGAGGACGTCAAGTTCGCCGGTACCATGCAGACCGACGCGGGCGTGTTCACTCCGGGCGATGCCGGGCCGAATCCAGCACGCAAGATGTCCACCAACAATGCCGGCAACCTCAAGGTGATCGCCGCCGTCGACGACGCAGGGAAATCCCTGACCGGCGAAGGCCACCTGATCGTCACCGTGCAACGCTGGAACAATCCACCCATTCCCTGATGTTGAAACGTGAGTTGAGCTGAGCGACAGCGATTCAGACACTTTTCGGAATGACCGCAAGTCCCCCAAGCGGGGCTTGCACAGGAGGTTTGCAATGGGCGCCATCTTGAATCTGGTCGAACGTAATCTGCACGAAGTGCACGTCGACGCCGACCGCATGCTGTTCCACATCCCCAGCAGTTCGCTGTTCGCCAGCGATGAACTGACCGGGACTATCATCGATGCGTTGCGCGGCCCCGGTTGCTCCTCGGAAGACCTGATCCAGCGCCTCGGCGCGCGGTTCAACGGCGAGGAAATCAACGAGACCCTGCGTGAGCTGATTTCGCTGGAACTGGTCAGCGACGGCTCGCCGCTGACGCCGGACATCGCGGTCAAACGCGTCGAGCGCACCGCGATCAACACCGTGGTGCTCAACGTCAACACCGGCTGCAACCTGAGCTGCACCTACTGCTACAAGGAAGACCTCGACAAACCGTCCGCCGGCAAGAAGATGGACGTCGAAACCGCCATCGCCTCGGTGGAAATGTTGCTGCGTGAGTCCCCCGACGAAGAACGGTTCACCGTGGTGTTTTTCGGCGGCGAGCCGCTGAGCAATCGCAAGCTGATCGAGTACATGGTCGATTACTGCGAGAAGCGTTTTGCCGAGGCCGGCAAGTTCGTCGAATTCGTGATGACCACCAATGCCACGCTGCTCACCGAAGAAACCGTGGACTACCTGAATGCACACCGCTTTGGGCTGTCAGTGAGCATCGACGGGCCGAAAACCGTGCACGACCGTAATCGCATCACGGTGGGCGGGCAGGGCACCTATGACGTGGTGCGGCGCAAGGCCGAAATGCTGCTGTCGCGCTACAACAGCCGTCCGGTCGGCGCGCGGGTGACCCTGACCACCGGCGTCACCGACGTTGAAACCATCTGGGATCACCTGTTTAACGAGTTGGGGTTTGCCGAGGTCGGATTTGCTCCGGTGACCTCCGGCGATATCAGCAGCTTCAACCTGACCACTGACGAATTGATCGAAGTGTTCGCCAGCATGAAACGCCTCGGTCGGCGTTATCTGGAGGCTGCGCTGGAACACCGCAACATCGGTTTTTCCAACCTGCATCAGTTGATCACCGATATCCACGAAGGCCACAAAAAAGCCCTGCCGTGCGGCGCCGGACTGAAGATGCTGGCGGTCGATCACAAGGGCGAACTGAACCTGTGCCATCGCTTCACCGGCTCGTCGCTGCCGACCTTTGGCAACGTTCACAGCGGCGTTAAACAGGTCGAGTTGAACGACTTCCTGTCCCAGCGCCTGGATCGCACCAACACCGGTTGTCATGACTGTCAGATCCGCAACCTGTGCTCCGGCGGCTGCTACCACGAGAGCTATGCCCGCTACGGCGATCCGGCCCACCCGACTTATCACTACTGCGAACTGATGCGTGACTGGGTCGACTTCGGCATCGAGGTCTACACCCGGATCATGGCCAACAACCCTGCGTTCATCAGCAGCTACATCACTCCGCGCAAGGCTCACTGATATGAAACATCTCAAGGCAATCAATAACAAAGCGTTGAAGCTGGATCAGGCCGCGGACGAGAACCGCATCGAAGAAGTGGTGGCGATGAGCTCCGTTGCCGGTTGCGCCTCGACCACCGACCCGGGTTGGGAAATCGATGCCTTCGGCGGGGTGTCGTCGCTGTGCCAGCCGATGGAGGCTGACCTCTACGGTTGCTCCGACCCGTGCTGGTGGCCGGCCCAGGTGCCGGACATGATGAGCACCTACCCGGACTGGAACAAGGATGCCCAGGCGTCCAACGACAACTGGCGCAACCTCGGCACTGTCTTCCCGAAAGACAAGTGATCCCCAAGAAAAAGGATTCCAGCATGCCTAGCCTCAACAAAGCCTGCGGTGTTGCCGCACTCGCGGTTCTGAGCGCCTGTTCGCTTCCGGTTCTGGCCGATGAAAACACCGCGCTGCAAGACGGTCACGAGTACATGTTGACCACCAACTATCCGAACAACCTGCACGTCATCGACCTGGCGACCGACAGCCTGTACAAGTCCTGCAAGATGCCTGACGCCTTCGGCCCCGGCACCGTACAGCTTTCGCCGGATCGCAAGACCGCGTATGTGCTGAACAACCATTACGCCGATGTCTATGGTGTCGAACTGGACAGTTGCAAGCAGGTGTTCCACGCCAGCATCACCCAGCAGCCGGGGGAAAAGGCGCGGTCGATGTTCGCCTTCACCGTCAGCCATGACGGCAAGGAGCTGTACACCATCGCCAACCCGACCCAGATGCTCAATGACCGATACGAGGTCAAACAGCCGCGTCTGGACGTGTACGCCACCGACGCCGGGATGGACGCCAAACCGGTGCGCAGCTTCCCGGCGCCACGGCAGTTGACGATCATGCAGAGCGGCGATGACGGCACGCTGTATGTGGCCGGTGCTGATGTGTACAAGGTCGATGTGAAGAGCGGCAAGTTCGACGTGCTGATCCCCAGCCGTCACTGGAAACGCCCGAACTACAGCGCGCCGGACGTGCTTTACGTGTGGAACCAGCAGACTTACCGCCACGATTTCTCTCTGCTGTACACCGCCGCCAAGTTCAAGGACAAGAAGCAGGATCCGGCCACCGCTGAATATCTGTACGGCTTGTTCAGCGTCGATCTGAAAACCGGCAAGACCGAAACCACCGATTTCGGCCCGCTGACCGAGATCTACTTCAGCGGCATGCGCTCGCCGAAGGATCCGAACCTGATGTTCGGCGTGCTCAATCGTCTGGCCAAGTACGACATCAAGCAGAAAAAGCTGATTCAGGCGGCGACACTGGACCATTCCTACTACTGCATTTCATTCAACAAGGACGGGAGCAAGATCTATCTGGCCGGGACCTTCAACGACGTGGCGATCTTTGATGCCGAGACCATGAAACAGACCGGCAGCATCAAGTTGCCGGGTGGGGATATGGCGATTACTACGGCGCAGATTTTTGTTCGGTAATTAGCGGCGTCAGGGATGACGCCTTCGCGAGCAAGCCCGCTCCCACAGGGAATTTGTGAACGGCACAAAACCAATGTGGGAGCGAGCCTGCTCGCGATCAGGCCTTCAAAGGCTCGGAAAAATCAGGCCCCGGGCACCGGGCAGCTCATGTCACCTTCCTCACATTTCAAATATTGCTTGAGCGCCTCGGTTCGCGTCTTTGTCACCGAGGCGATGCAATTGTTGTAGATCAACGGATAAACACTCCCGCCTGCCACGCCGGATGCCGAAAACTTGCACTCGGCATCGCGAAACCCGATCCACGCCCGTTGCGCGCTCACCAGCAGTTTTTTGCCATCAGGGTTGTCCTTCAACCGGGCGGTAATCTGCTGATAAACCGAGTTCAACTCCTTGTCCGCCGCCTTGTTTTCCTGCGCGGCGCATTGGTTCATGGTCGCCTGATCGCTGGCATTGGCGCAGTCCACGGCAGCTTGAGCAACAGAGATAAAAAGAAAAGGTGTCAGGGCCAGAAGCAGGCGTGGGGACATGAGTCATCTCGCTTTGATGAATGAACGTGCCGGGCAGTTTAGCGACTTCACGGCGCCATCAGGGTTTGTGCTGTCTCGATGCGTTGAGCAACCGCTCTGCTGTCGCGGCAATTTCCTCTCCGTCATGCAGTTTTTCCAGCCATCCGGACGGGATTCCCTGCACGCCGTAATGGGCGCCGGCCAACTGGCCGACGATGGCAGCTGTGGTGTCCGCGTCATCGCCCAGATTCGCCGCTTGCAGGACGGCCGCGGCAAAACTGTCGGTGTGCTGGAAGCACCATAACGCCGCTTCCAGGGATTCGACGCAGTAACCACTGCCGCGAATGTCGCGCTCGGTCTTGTGCAGGTACTCGCCCCGGGCAATTGCCGCCACCTTGGGCTGGCTGAAGGCTGTTGGCGGCAGGGTGCGCAGTTCCGATTTCGATGCACCTTCCAGGGCCTTGCAGAGCAGTTCGGCAAATAACCGGCAGCATTCGATGGCCTCGGGGGCCGCGTGCGTGGTGCGAGAACTGTCGGCGGCGAATCGCCTGATTTGCCGGGCATCGGGGAAATAAAACAGAACCACGGGCACCAGTCGCATCAACGAGCCATTGCCGGCACTGTGCGGGTCAGTAGAGCCGGCAAACGGCTCTCCGGTGTGTTGGTAGCGATCCAGCGCCTGACTCACGGTCATGCCGACATCGAAACATTCGCCGGTCGAACTCAGATAACCCCATTGCCACCAGTTCAGGTAGCGGCCCATCTGGTCAGCGGCATCGAAGCCGTTTTTGTTCAGCAGACTTTCCGCCAGGCACAACGCCATCGAGGTGTCGTCGGTCCATTGACCGGGCTTCAGGCGAAACGGCCCGCCACCGACCATGTCGGTCAGGGGCTGGAAGCTGCCGCGCGGCTGGAATTCGACGGTGGTTCCCACGGCATCGCCGCAGGCCAGGCCGAGCAGGGCGCCACGGTAACGTTCGGGGAGAGAGAGCTGCATGATGACGTCCTTGTGTCGTTCAGTTCGCTGCGAACGTTATCAGTTTCGCCGCGCTGATCCGTGCGCATTCTGACGAACCGACGCCGCAAAATACTGCCGGATATTTCAATCAGAGCCGACCGTTGCACTGGATTGATACAACTTCGGATTGGACATGTGGTCATACAAGCCTACTGTTCAAAACAGGAGGTGACGTATGAAACCAGTACCCAACAGCTTTGAACGTAAAATCATGCTCAGGTCGCCGCGCTCCCATGTCTGGCGCGCCCTGGTCGATGCCGAGGCGTTCGGCCAGTGGTTCGGCGTTGCGCTGGAGGGCCGGCGGTTTATCGCGGGCGAATGGACGCAGGGGCAGGTGACGTACCCCGGTTATGAACATGTGCTCTGGAACGTGCTGGTGGAACGGGTCGAGCCGCAGCAGCTGTTCTCCTTCCGCTGGCACCCGTACGCGGTGAACCCGAAAATCGACTATTCCCAGGAACCGACCACGCTGGTCAAATTCGAACTGCAGGACTACGAGAACGGCACGCTGCTGAAAGTCTCCGAGTCAGGTTTTGCGCACATTCCCGACGTGCGCCAGAAGGAGGCGTACTACATGGACAGTCGGGGCTGGGAAGAACAGTTGAGTCGACTTGAGCACTTCCTCACGGAGAGCGACCGGGCCCGCGAGCGTGAAGGTGGCTGATCTCGACCTGTTCACGCCGTGGCTGGAACGCTGGACGCTGGCGCCGGACGGCAAGCCGATCATCACCCCGGGCAGCCGCCTGTTGCCGGTGCGTCAGGGCGATGCACCGGCGATGCTGAAAGTCGCGGTGGACGACGAAGAAAAGTACGGCAACCTGCTGATGACCTGGTGGGACGGCGAAGGTGCCGCCCGGGTGCTCGCGCATCACGAAGAAGGCTTGTTGCTGGAGCGGGCGATGGGCCAGCGTTCGCTGATGCACATGGCGCTCAACGGTGAAGACGACGAAGCCACACGGATCATGTGCCGAGCGCTGGCGCGCCTGCACGCTCCGCGACTAACGCCGCCACCGCCGTTGGTGGAACTGGCGCCGTGGTTTGCTTCATTACGAGTGGCGGCGACCCGATACGGCGGCCAATACGCCGAATGCCTGCAAACCGCCCAGGCCTTGCTCGCCGAACCGCAGGACGAGGTGGTGCTGCACGGCGACATGCATCACGACAACGTCCTCGATTTCGGCCCACGAAGCTGGCTGGCTATCGACCCCAAGCGGGTGCGGGGCGAGCGCGGCTACGACTACGCCAACCTGATCTGCAACCCTGAGTTGCCGACGGCGACCGACCCTGAGCGCTTTCGGCGACAAGTCGACGTGATCTGCGAGGCAGCGGCAATCGAGCGAAAGCGCCTGTTGCAATGGGTGCTGGCGTTCGCCGGACTGTCTGCCGCATGGTTTCTGGAAGATGACGAGCAAACTGCGGCAAAGGGACAGCTGAAAGTTGCGCAACTGGCGGCTTCTGCGCTCGAAGCCTGACACGTCTAAGGGTTTTCGGAAGGCCCGCTATGGCGAATGTCTTACACGCGATGGTAGCTATTTCGACTATTGCCGATTGGATCCACAGCGTAATCTAGCCTCATCAACTGAAGCACAGGGAGTGTTTCAGGATCACGGATGATCGACCATTAGCAAGGATCGCTGCCGACAGGGAGTCGATAATGGTCTTGGGAAAAACCCGCTTCGGCGGGTTTTTTTTCGTCCGCAGAAAAGTGCCGTGCCCAAACAGAAACACCGCCAATCGGCGGTGTTTCTGCATCTGCAGGTCTTACGAGGCGATCAACTGGCGCAACACGTAATGCAGGATCCCCCCGGACTTGAAGTACTCGACCTCGTTCAAAGTGTCGATGCGGCACAGCACTTCGATTTTCTCCTGACGCCCGTTTTCACGGGTGATGACCAGGGTCAGGTTCATCCGTGGCGTCAGCTCGACACCGCTCAGCCCCTGAATATCCAGGGTTTCCTTGCCGGTGAGGTTCAGGCTCTTGCGGTTCTGATCGAGCTTGAACTGCAACGGCAACACGCCCATGCCCACCAGGTTGGAACGGTGGATGCGCTCGAAGCTTTCGGCGATCACCGCTTTCACCCCCAGCAGGTTGGTGCCCTTGGCCGCCCAGTCGCGGCTGGAACCGGTGCCGTATTCTTGGCCGGCAATCACCACCAGCGGCGTGCCCGAGGCTTGATAACGCATGGCCGCGTCGTAGATTGCCAGTTTCTCGCCGGTCGGAATGTAGATCGTGTTGCCACCTTCTTCGCCGCCCAGCATTTCGTTGCGGATACGGATGTTGGCGAAAGTGCCGCGCATCATCACTTCGTGGTTGCCCCGGCGTGAACCGTAGGAGTTGAAGTCCCGTGGCTCGACGCCTTGCTCGCGCAGGTAACGCCCGGCCGGGCTGTCGGCCTTGATATTGCCGGCGGGGGAGATGTGGTCGGTGGTCACCGAGTCGCCCAATAACGCCAGCACTCGCGCGCCTTTCACATCGGCGATCACCGGCAAAGGCCCAGAAATGTCGTCGAAGAACGGCGGGTGCTGGATGTAGGTCGAATCCGCCTGCCAGACGTAAGTCGCGGCTTGCGGCACTTCGATAGCTTGCCACTGTTCGTCACCGGCAAACACCTCGGCATATTCCTTGTGGAACATGGCGGTGTTGACCTGATTCACCGCATCGGCGATTTCCTTGCTGCTCGGCCAGATGTCACGCAGGTAAACCGGATTGCCCTGTTGGTCGTTGCCCAGCGGCTCGCTGCTGATGTCGGTGCGCACACTGCCGGCCAGGGCGTAAGCGACAACCAGCGGCGGCGAGGCCAGCCAGTTGGTTTTCACCAGCGGATGCACCCGGCCTTCAAAGTTGCGGTTGCCGGACAGCACCGAAGCCACGGTGAGGTCGGCTTTCTGGATGGCTTTTTCGATCGGTTCCGGCAGCGGGCCGGAGTTGCCGATGCAGGTGGTGCAACCATAACCGACCAGTGAAAAACCGAGCTGATCGAGGTACTGCGTCAACCCGGCAGCCTTGTAGTAATCGGTGACCACTTTCGAACCCGGAGCCAGCGAACTCTTCACCCACGGCTTGCGGGTCAGGCCCTTTTCCACGGCTTTTTTCGCCAGCAGGCCGGCGGCCATCATCACGCTGGGGTTGGAGGTGTTGGTGCAGGAGGTGATCGCGGCAATCACCACGGCACCGTTTTTCAGGCGATAGGTGTGGCCGTCGTACTCGTAGTCCGTTTCGCCGACCAGATCGGCATTGCCCACCGCGACACCGCCACCGCCTTCGCTTTCCAGACGTCCTTCTTCTTTGCTGGTAGGTTTGAATTGCAGGTCTAGGAAGTCACTGAAGGCCTGGCCGACATTCGGCAGGGAAACCCGGTCCTGTGGGCGTTTCGGCCCGGCGAGGCTGGCTTCGACGCTGCCCATGTCCAGCGCCAGGCTGTCGGTGAACACCGGTTCCTGACCGGGCAGGCGCCATAGCCCTTGAGCCTTGGTGTAAGCCTCGACCAGTTTCACCACTTCAGGCGGACGGCCGGACAGGCGCAGGTAGTCGAGAGTCACGTCATCCACCGGGAAAAAGCCGCAGGTCGCGCCATATTCCGGGGCCATATTGGCGATGGTTGCGCGGTCGGCCAGCGGCAGGTCGGCGAGACCGTCGCCATAGAACTCGACGAATTTGCCGACCACGCCTTTCTTGCGCAGCATCTGGGTCACGGTCAGCACCAGGTCGGTGGCGGTGATGCCTTCCTTGAGCTTGCCGGTGAGTTTGAAACCGATCACTTCCGGAATCAGCATCGACACCGGTTGCCCGAGCATCGCCGCTTCCGCCTCGATCCCACCGACGCCCCAGCCGAGTACGCCGAGGCCGTTGATCATGGTGGTGTGGGAGTCGGTGCCGACCAGCGTGTCAGGGAAGGCATAGGTGCGGCCGTCTTCGTCCTTGGTCCACACGGTGCGGCCGAGGTATTCGAGGTTGACCTGGTGGCAGATCCCGGTGCCCGGCGGCACCACGCTGAAGTTGTCGAAGGCGCTCTGGCCCCAGCGCAGGAAGGCGTAGCGTTCGCCGTTGCGCTGCATTTCGATGTCGACGTTCTGTTCGAAGGCGCTGGCGCTGGCGAACTTGTCGACCATCACCGAGTGGTCGATCACCAGATCCACCGGCGACAGCGGGTTGATTCGTTGCGGATCACCGCCGGCCTTTGCCATGGCAGCGCGCATCGCGGCCAGATCGACCACCGCGGGGACGCCGGTAAAGTCCTGCATCAGCACGCGGGCAGGGCGGTACTGGATTTCGCGGTCGGAGCGGCGCTCCTTGAGCCACGCGGCAAGCGCCTTGAGGTCGGCGCCGGTGACGGTTTTTTCATCTTCCCAGCGCAGCAGGTTTTCCAGCAGGACTTTCAGCGACATCGGCAGCTTGTCGAGATCGCCCAAGGTCTTGGCGGCATCCGGCAGGCTGAAATAGTGGTAAGTCTTGTCGTCGACTTTCAGAGTTTTAAGGGTGTTCAGGCTATCAAGGGACGGCATTACGATCACTCCTTTGAGTCCGCACGGCTACGGACTGAGGGGACGGGCAGAGCTATCAACGTAGCCCTGTTTTCAGTAGCTGGCTAATAACTGGACTCTATGGGCAAGTCCAAGGTTCCGACATGGGCTATCATGCGCCGGTTTTCGTGACAGGCTTTGCTTCAACGCAGGGTCTGGGCATCGCGCAGGGGATGAATGATCGCCCTCTGCCCAGGAGTAAGAATGAACACCCTATTCATGCATTGCCGGCCAGGCTTCGAAGGCGAAGTCTGCTCGGAGATTTCCGACCTCGCCGCTCAACTGAACGTGGCCGGCTACGCCAAGGCCAAACCGGCCACCGCTTGCGCCGAGTTTGTCTGCACCGAAGAAGACGGTGCCGAGCGCCTGATGCGCGGCCAGCGTTTCGCCGAGCTGATCTTCCCGCGCCAGTGGGCGCGCGGGTTTTTCATCGATCTGCCAGAAAACGACCGCATCAGCGTGATTCTCGCGAACATGGCCGAATTCCCGGTCTGTGGCAGCCTGTGGCTGGAAGTCGTCGACACCAACGACGGCAAGGAACTGTCGAACTTCTGCAAGAAGTTCGAAGGCCCGCTGCGCAAGGCCCTGACCGGCGCCGGCAAACTGGTGGAAGACGCCAGCAAGCCGCGTCTGCTGCTGACCTTCAAGAGCGGCCGTGAGGTGTTCCTCGGTCTGGCCGATGCCGGTAACTCGGCGATGTGGCCGATGGGCATTCCGCGCCTGAAGTTCCCGCGCGAGGCGCCGAGCCGTTCGACCCTGAAACTGGAAGAGGCCTGGCACCACTTCATCCCCCGCGATCAGTGGGAAGATCGCCTGCACAGCGACATGACCGGCGTCGACCTCGGCGCGGCGCCGGGCGGCTGGACCTGGCAACTGGTCAATCGAGGCATGCTGGTGACCGCCATCGACAACGGCCCGATGGCCGAAAGCCTGATGGACACCGGCCTGGTGCAGCACTTGATGGCCGACGGTTTCACCTTCAAGCCCAAGCAACCGGTGGACTGGATGGTCTGCGACATCGTCGAGAAACCAGCGCGCAACGCCGCGATGCTCGAAGAGTGGATCGGCGAGGGGCATTGCCGGGAAGCGGTGGTCAACCTGAAGCTGCCGATGAAGCAGCGTTACGCCGAAGTGAAGCGCTTGCTCGAACGTATCGCCGACGGTTTCAAGGCCCGTGGGATCAAGGTCGACATCGGCTGCAAGCAGCTTTATCACGAC
This sequence comes from Pseudomonas sp. RIT778, assembly GCF_019718735.1. NCBI lineage: Bacteria > Pseudomonadati > Pseudomonadota > Gammaproteobacteria > Pseudomonadales > Pseudomonadaceae > Pseudomonas > Pseudomonas sp. RIT778. The sequence continues at coordinate 31,174 of NZ_JAIHBA010000015.1, forward strand.
CGCGAGGAAGTGACCTGCCATTTGCGCCGCCATGACGTGAAGAAAACCAAAGCCCGCTGAGCGCGCGACAGGTGACCGAACACCCGGCATTGGGCGACAATGCCGGCCAGTTTCAGGAGTGAATCATGAGTGAAATGATTGATACGCCGGTCGACGGCACCCTCGACGCCACGGGCCTCAACTGCCCGGAGCCGGTGATGATGCTGCACCAGCACATCCGTGACCTGGTGCCTGGCGGCCTGCTCAAGGTGATCGCCACCGACCCGTCGACCCGTCGCGACATCCCCAAGTTCTGCGTGTTTCTCGACCATGAACTGGTGGGGCAGCACGAAGAGGCCGGGACCTATCTGTACTGGATCCGCAAGAAGTCCGGGTGATCGGAAGGCAAAAAAAGACCTGCAAGTGCAGGTCTTTTTTTATGGCCGGTCAGCCCATCGAACGGCTGATGCGAATGCGTTTGCGTGCGCTGCGCGTCAGGCGGATCGACAGCATCAGCGCCGCGCAGCTGAGGCCGACGATCAGGCCTTCCCACAAGCCGCTCGGGCCGCGTGGCTCACCGAGCCAGTCGGTCAGGCCGAGGGCGTAACCCACCGGCAGGCCGATGCCCCAATAGGCGAACAGAGTCAGGATCATCGTCACCCGGGTGTCCTGATAACCGCGCAGGGCGCCGGCGGCGGTGACCTGGATCGCGTCGGAGAACTGGAACAGCGCCGAGTACACGATCAGCATCGCCGCGATGTGAATCACCATCGGATCCGACGTGTAGATCGCCGCAATGTGTTCGCGCATCAGCAGCATCATGCTCGCCGACAGGCAGGCGTAAGCCAGCGCAGTGCCCATGCCGACACCTGCGGCGAAACGTGCTTCACGGGGTTCTTCACGGCCCAAAGCCTGGCCGACGCGTACGGTCACGGCCATGCCCAGCGAGTACGGAATCATGAACACCAGCGAGCTGACGTTCAGCGCGATCTGGTGCCCGGCAACGACCGTGGCGCCGAGGCTGCCGATCAGCAGCGCGATCACCGCGAAGATGCTCGACTCGGCAAACACCGCGATGCCGATCGGCAGACCGATGGCCAGCAAACGCTTGATCACCGCCCATTGCGGCCAGTCGAAACGGCTGAACAGTTCGCTCGACTTGTAGGCCGGCGCCCAGCGCTCATAACCGGCCAGACCCAGCGCCATCACCCACATCACGATGGCCGTGGCCCACCCGCAGCCGACGCCGCCCATCGCAGGCACGCCAAAGTGGCCATAAATGAACACGTAGTTCAGCGGAATGTTCAGCGCCAGACCGCACAGGCCCAGCACCATCGCCGGGCGGGTACGACCGAGGCCGTCACTGGTGCAGCGCAGCACATGGTAGAACGCCACTGCCGGCAGACCGCTGGCGATGCCGTGCAGGTACTGCATGCACGGGCCGATCCGTTCCGGATCGACTTTCATCAGGTGCAGGATCGGCTCGGCGCTGAACAGCATGGTGGTCGCCATCAGTCCGACTACCAGAGCCAGCCACAGGGCCTGACGCACGATCGGGCCGATTTCGCTGTGGGTGCCGGCGCCGAAGCGTTGGGCGACTTTCGGCGTGGTGGCCAGCAGGGTGCCGGTCATCAGCAGGAACACCGGCACCCAGATCGAGTTGCCCAGCGCCACGGCCGCGAGATCCTTGGGCCCGACGCGCCCGGCCATCACCGCATCGACGAAGCCCATGGCGGTGGTCGCCAGTTGCGCGATCATGATCGGCAGGGCGAGGCCGAGCAGATTCTTCAGCTCCAGGCGAACCCGGGCAGGGCGGTTGAGGGAAACGGCGGCAGGGCGGTCAGTCACGGAATTCACAGGCAAAGCGTCCACAGGGGTTGATGCGCAAGGCCGGGCATTCTACGCCGCTGACGTTATGGTCAGGAAAAATCCTCTGTTGCGGATTTGTAATCGCCGCGTCCCATCAAGAAATCACAGCCTGCTGGCTCATCGCAGTCCCAGCGCCTACACTGCCGATCCGCCCAAGGAGCCCCGCCATGCTGATTGTTGCCGACGAAAATATCCCGCTGCTCGATGCCTTTTTTGCCGGTTTCGGCGAGATCCGCCGGGTGCCGGGCCGTTCCATCGACCGGGCCACGGTCGAACAGGCCGACGTGCTGCTGGTGCGCTCGGTGACCAACGTCAACCGCGCATTGCTCGAAGGCAGCAAGGTGCGTTTTGTCGGCACCTGCACCATCGGCACCGATCATCTGGATCTCGATTACTTCAACGAGGCCGGCATCACCTGGTCCAGCGCGCCCGGCTGCAATGCCCGGGGCGTGGTCGATTACGTGCTCGGCAGCCTGATGACCCTGGCCGAAATCGAAGGCGTCGATTTGCGTGAACGCACTTACGGTGTGATCGGCGCCGGTGAAGTCGGCGGTCGCCTGATCAAGGTGCTCAAAGGTCTGGGCTGGAACGTGAAAGTCTGCGATCCGCCACGTCAGGCGGCCGAGGGCGGCGACTATGTCAGCCTGGAGCAGATCATCGCGCAGTGCGACGTGATCAGCCTGCACACCCCGCTGACCCGCAGCGGCGACGGCGCGACCTGGCACCTGTTCGACGAGCAGCGTTTGCAGCAGCTCAAGCCCGGCGCCTGGCTGATCAACGCGGCTCGTGGTCCGGTGGTGGATAACACCGCGTTGCGCGAAGTGCTGCTGGAGCGTGAAGACCTGCAAGCGGTGCTCGATGTCTGGGAAGCCGAACCGCAAGTCGATGTGGCGCTGGCCGAACTCTGCGTACTGGCGACGCCGCACATCGCTGGTTACAGCCTCGATGGCAAACAGCGGGGCACCGCGCAGATCTATCAGGCGTACTGCGAATTTATCGGTGAGCCCGCGAGCATTCAGCTCGGCGATCTGCTGCCGGCGCCGTGGTTGTCGGAAGTTTCCCTGCATGCCGACAGCGATCCGGCCTGGGCGCTGGCGATGTTGTGCCGTGGCGTATACGACCCGCGCCGGGACGACGCGGATTTCCGTCGCACGCTGCTGGGCAGTGTCGGTGAGCAACGTGCCGCGTTTGATCTACTACGCAAACAGTATCCGTCGCGACGCGAAATCGAAGGTTTGAAGGTGCGGATCGAGGGCGACTCGCCGGCCCTGCGCCAGATCGTGACCGCGTTGGGCGCTGTGGCTGTATAAACCGCAGGTAGAAAAAACCCGGCCTCTATGGGCCGGGTCAGGAAGACGGTGGCGATATCACTCTTGTTCGGCAGGCTTGACCAATCGCTTCTCCAGGTCGCGGCAGGCGTCCTGGATCATGTCTTCAGTGATCTCGATTTCACGCCCGTTTTCGTCAATGATCGAGCAACCCAGAGGTTGGCCGGGCTTGGTGCGGATCACTTCAATCTTGTCATCGCTGCTGTTTTGCAAGGACATGGCCTGTCTCCTCATCAGGTTGTGTGCCTAGATTAAAACCGTCAGGTGACCAGGCTGTGACAACTCCCTGCGGTCGGTCCGGAACGGCATCTCCACTCAAACAGAAATGACCGTCTGTCTCAACCCGGACCTTAGACCAATAGCATCTAGGGGGTAGTCTTGCCGGTCATATTTAACCTGACTCATTGTGATTTACAGAGTTCCACCCCATTTGAGTCTGTAGGCTGGCCCTATCCATCAGCACACGACGTGAACCTGAATGATCCCGATGCTTTCCTCGCGCCACCGCCGGGCCCTGCGCCTGACCAGTCATTTCCTTGCTCCCTATCGCTGGCCGGCCTTCGGCGCACTGCTGGCGCTGATCGTCACGGCGGGCATCACCCTGTCTATGGGGCAGGGCATCAAGTTGCTGGTCGATCAAGGCTTCATGACCCAGTCGCCGCACCTGCTCAACCAATCCATCGGCCTGTTCATGCTGCTGGTGTTCGGCTTGGCGGTCGGCACCTTTGCGCGGTTTTATCTGGTGTCCTGGATCGGTGAACGCGTGGTGGCGGACATCCGTCGACAGGTGTTCAACCATCTGGTGTACCTGCATCCCGGGTTTTACGAGGACAACCGCAGCTCGGAAATCCAGTCGCGGCTGACCGCTGACACCACGTTGCTGCAATCGGTGATCGGCTCGTCGCTGTCGCTGTTCCTGCGTAATCTGCTGATGGTCATCGGCGGTGTGGTGTTGCTGTTCATCACTAACCCCAAGCTCACCAGCATCGTTGTGATCGCACTGCCGTTGGTGATTGCGCCGATCCTGATTTTCGGCCGCCGCGTGCGTAACCTCTCCCGGTTGAGTCAGGACCGGATCGCCGACATTGGCAGCTACGTCTCGGAGACTCTCGGCCAGATCAAGACCGTGCAGGCCTATAACCATCAGGTTCAGGACGAACAGCGTTTCGCCGGCACCGTCGAGCAGGCATTCGAGACTGCGCGCAAACGGATTTTTCAGCGGGCCTGGCTGATCACGCTGGTGATCGTGCTGGTGCTCGGCGCCGTCGCGGTGATGTTGTGGGTCGGCGGCATGGACGTGATTGCCGGGCGGATTTCTGCCGGTGAACTGGCGGCGTTCGTGTTCTACAGCCTGATCGTCGGCAGTGCCTTTGGCACATTGAGCGAAGTGATAGGTGAGTTGCAGCGGGCAGCCGGCGCCGCCGAGCGCATCGCTGAATTGCTGCGTTCGGAGAACATCATCCAGCCACCGACCACGGGATTGGTGACGCTGCCGGAGCGGGTCAAAGGCGAGCTGGAATTGCAGGATGTGCGTTTTTCCTACCCTTCGCGTCCCGAAAGCCTCGCCGTCGATGGCTTGAGTCTGACGATCAACGCCGGCGAAACCCTCGCGCTCGTCGGCCCGTCCGGCGCGGGCAAGTCCACGGTATATGACTTGTTGCTGCGTTTCTACGATCCCCGGGAAGGGCGGATCCTGATCGATGGCGTGCCGCTGACGAGCCTTGATCCGCTGGACTTGCGTCGCTGCTTCGCGCTGGTCTCGCAAACCCCGGCGCTGTTCTTCGGCAGTGTCGAAGAGAACATTCGCTACGGCTGCCCCGCCGCCACGCTGGAGCAGGTGCGGGAAGCGGCGAAAATCGCCCACGCCCATGATTTCATCGAACAGATGCCCGACGGTTACCAGACCCATCTGGGTGACGGCGGCCTCGGCCTGTCTGGTGGACAACGCCAGCGCCTGGCAATCGCCCGGGCGCTGCTGGTCGACGCGCCGATCCTGCTGCTCGACGAAGCCACCAGCGCCCTCGACGCCCAGAGCGAACACCTGATCCAGCAAGCGCTGCCGAGCCTGATGCAAAACCGCACCACACTGGTCATCGCCCACCGGTTGGCCACGGTGAAAAACGCCGACCGGATCGCGGTGATGGATCAAGGCAAACTGGTTGCGATCGGCACGCATCAGGAGTTGATTGCGAGTAACCCGTTGTATGCGCGGTTGGCGGCGTTGCAGTTCAGTGATGGTCATCAGGCTTCGACCGACCCAGTAACCGACTAAGTAACCGACCATGTAACCGACCATGTAACCGACCCAGTAGAGCGCCATAAAAAATGCCCGCATCTCTCAATGCGGGCATTTTTGTTTACGTCGATCTATCGGCGAAACACGCCTCGATCACTGATCATCGAAATACCGCTCATGCCAGTCCACCAGCGGTTGCGGCGAGTTGAGTTTCTGGCCGTAGATCACCGAGTAGGACAGCACGTTCTGCACGTACTGGCGGGTTTCGTCGAACGGGATGCTTTCCACCCAGACGTCGAAGCTCAGGTGGTCGGCGCCGCGCAGCCACTGGCGCACGCGGCCGGGGCCGGCGTTGTAGGCGGCAGAGGCGAGCACGCGGTTGCCGTTGAACTGGCTGTGCACCTGGCTCAGGTAAGCGGCACCGAGCTGGATGTTTTTATCCGGATCGAGCACCTGCTGTGGCGAGGCCAATGGAATGCTGAACTTGCGCGCGGTTTCCTTGGCGGTGCCGGGCATCAGTTGCATCAGGCCGCTGGCGCCGACGCTGGAACGGGCGTCGTCCATGAACGCACTTTCCTGACGGGTGATGGCGAACACCCAGCTCGAATGCAGGCCGCGCACCTTGGCTTCGCGCACCAGTGTGTCGCGGTGGGCCATCGGGAAACGGATATCCAGATCATCCCAGTACTGCGCCTGACTGATGGTGCGGATGGCCGGGAAATACCATTTCAGGTCGTAAGCCAGTTTCGCCTGGGCGACCATTTCGTCGCGGCTGAAATGCCGGCTGACGTGATACCACTCGCGGCGACCGTCGACGATCTGCCCACGGGCGTGGAACTCCAGCGCACGACGCACGCCAGGGGTGTTGCGCACCTTGTTGATCAGCGCCTGACTGAGCACCAGCGGCTTGTTGTTCAGCGAGTAAGGCGACTGCGAGCGGTCGGCGGCGAGGAAACCGTAGAAATCCCGCTCCCGCGACAGATTCTTGTACAGCGTCTGCGCTTCCGGATTCTGCGGTTGCGCCAGTTCCAGGCTGCGGGCCTGCCAGTAGCGCCAGCGGTTGGTAGTGGCCAGATCCTGCGGCAGACGGCGGGTCAGTTGGTAGGCGTCGTCCCAGCGCGCCAGACGCAACAGCAGGCGCAGGCGCCATTCGGACACGGTGTTGTCGCGCAGTTCCGGGTCGTATTTGGTCATCACATCCAGCGCGCGGCTGTCGAAGCGGCGGGCGAGAGTCAGGCCGATTTCCCGGGCGATCGCGACTTTTTCATCCCGGGAGAAATGCATGCTGCTGGCATAACCGTCGAGCAGGGCCATGGCCTTGTCCGGGTCCTGACGCGCGAGGCGGCGCAGACCGAGGCTGACCACGTCGGACATCGGTTCATCGGCCGGCGTGAACCGCGAAGGCTGGTTGAGCAGTTCCGGTTTCTGCGCCACGTCCACCAGCAGGCGACCGCGCGGGGCGAGGGTGGTCAGGCCGTTGACCAGGCTGTTGGCCAGCGGATAGTTGCGGTGCTGGGCGGCGAGTTTGGCGCGTTCCCAGCGTTTCTGTTCGGTCAGTTGACCTTCGGCGGCCCACATGCCGAACAGCGCATCACAGGCAGCGGGCTGGGATTTGCCGGTCAGCCACAGCTTCTCGGCGTTGGCGTAGCCCTCGGCCTTCTTGTTGTGGCTGATCTGGTACTGCGCGTTCAGGCAGTCCAGCTCGGTGAAATTCAGTTTGGGGTCGTAATACTTGACGAACGTCGCCCAGTCGCCGCGATCGGCCAGCCAACGCAACCAGCGCAACTTCATCCAGTTGGCCTGGGGCAGGTCACCGTGCTCGGCAAGAAACTTTTCGATCTCCGCGTTGCTGGCGGTTTTCAGCCGGGCGGTCAGCTCGTCGTAAGCCAGGTATGGCTCCAGCGGATAATCAGCCAGAGCCTGGCTGTAACGGAAATACGGGCCGGTGTCGCCCTTGGCCAGGGCGCGTTTGGCTTCATCGTAATACTGGCGTTGGGTGGACAGGTCCACCGCCTGGGCGGATTGAACGGCAGCGGCGGAAAGCAGCAAACATGACAAAACACTGAAGAGGCGACTGCGCATGAGACATCCGGGCAGAGAAATCATGACAAGTGCCGGCCCAAAACCCGCACTGAATTGTCTGTAGCTTAGCCTTTTGCCAGCAGGCGGCGAAAGCTTTGCCGGCCTTGCAGCACAAGTTCGCAACAATTGTTGTGCAGAGTGCGTCAGCGGCGAAATTGCCGGCCTGCTCGGGCCCCGATTCAGGTAGAATGCGCGCCCGGTTTTTGGAGAAGCTCATGACCCTGCTCAAATTCAGCGATGTGTCCCTTGCATTCGGCGCGATGCCGTTGTTGGACAAGGTGTCCTGGCAGATCGCCCGTGGTGAGCGGGTGTGCATCATCGGCCGCAACGGCACTGGCAAATCCAGCATGATGAAACTGGTCAAGGGCGACCAGAAGCCTGATGACGGCTCGGTGTGGCGTGCCCCCGGTCTGAAAATCGGTGAATTGCCACAGGAATTGCCGGTGGCCGACGAGCGGACAGTGTTCGACGTGGTTGCCGAAGGCCTCGACGGCGTTGGCGCCTTGCTCGCCGAATACCATCACCTGAGCCAGAACATCGTCACCGATGCCGATCTGGACAAGTTGATGCACGTTCAGCACGACCTCGAAGCGCGCGATGGCTGGCGCTTGCAGACCCTGGTCGACAGCACCCTGAGCCGCCTGCAACTGCCGGCCGACAAGACCCTCGCCGAACTGTCCGGCGGCTGGCGTCGTCGTGTGCTGCTGGCGCAGGCGCTGGTGTCCGAGCCGGATCTGCTGCTGCTCGACGAGCCTACCAACCACCTGGACATCGGTGCGATTGCCTGGCTTGAAGAAGCGCTGAAGGATTTCCAGGGCGCCGTGCTGTTCATCACGCACGACCGTTCTTTCCTGCAAAACCTCGCCACCCGCATCCTCGAACTGGATCGCGGTGGCCTGATCGACTGGAACGGCGACTACGCCAGTTTCCTCGTCCATAAAGAAGCCGCACTGGCCGCCGAAGAAACCGCCAACGCGCTGTTCGACAAGCGTCTGGCCCAGGAAGAAGTGTGGATTCGCCAGGGCATCAAGGCCCGTCGCACCCGTAACGAAGGCCGCGTACGTGCGCTGAAAGCATTGCGCGTGGAGCGCAGCGAGCGTCGCGAGCGCACCGGCAAGGCCAACATCCAGCTGGAAACAGCGGAGAAGTCCGGCAAGCAGGTGATGGTGCTGGATAACGTGAGCTTCGCGCATCCGGGCGGTCCGTTCCTGATCCGTGATTTCTCCATGGTGCTGCAGCGTGGCGACCGGATCGGCCTGCTCGGCGCCAACGGTACCGGCAAGACCACTCTGCTGAAACTGATGCTCAGCGGTCTGCAACCGACCAGCGGCAAAGTGGAAGAGGGCACCAAGATCGATGTGGCCTACTTTGACCAGTTGCGCCATCAGCTGGATCTGGAAAAGACCGTGATCGACAACGTCGCCGAAGGTCGCGACTTCATCGATATCGACGGCCAGAGCCGCCACGTGCTGAGCTACCTCGGCGACTTCCTGTTCAGCCCGCAGCGTGCCCGCACGCCGGTGAAGGCGTTGTCCGGTGGTGAGCGTGCGCGTCTGTTGCTGGCCAAATTGTTCAGCAAGCCGGCGAACCTGCTGGTACTCGACGAACCGACCAACGACCTCGACGTGGAAACCCTCGAGCTGCTCGAAGAAGTGCTGCTGACCTTCAACGGCACTGTGCTGATGGTCAGTCACGACCGGGCATTCCTCGACAACGTGGTCACCAGCACTCTGGTCTTCGAAGGTGAAGGCAAGGTGCGCGAATACGTCGGCGGCTATCAGGACTGGATCCGTCAGGGCGGTTCGCCGCGTCTGCTGGGCGTGACCGAAAGCAAATCCGGCAAGGCCGACCTGAACTCGGCGGTGGTCACTGCCGAACCGGCTCCGGTTGCCGCGCCGGTTGCTGCGGCTCCAGCGGCGAAGAAGAAGTTGAGCTACAAGCTTCAGCGCGAGCTGGAAGCGCTGCCGGGCGACATCGACGCCAAGGAGCAGCGGATTGCTGCTGTCGAGGCTGAAATGGCCGAGGCCGGCTTCTATCAGCGTCCGCCGGCCGAGACGGCCAAGGTGATTGCTTCTCTGGAGCAGTTGCAGGCTGAGCTGGATGCGCTGGTGGAGCGTTGGGCCGAGCTGGACGCCTGATTGTTTCAAGGCATGAAAAAGCCCGGCGTCCAGTGATGGGCGCCGGGCTTTTTTAGCTTTTCACAAGTGCCTGGGATCAGCGTTTGACCAAGTGCACTGCCAGCACATCGCAAGGTGCGCCGTGCAGCACGTCATTGGCGGTCGAGCCCAGCAACAGCGCCAGACCATGCCGGCCATGGCTGCCGACCACGATCAGGTCGCATTCCTGTTCCTTGGCGAAATGGTGGATTTCCTGACGCGGCTGGCCGTAGGTCAGGTGGCAGTTGGCGCCTTCGAGCTCGGTGTACTTGTGCTTCAGGCGTTCGAGGCGTTCCTTGGCTTGATCGAACTGTTGTTGTTGCAGTTGTGACAGATCCATCGGTACGTCACCGCCGAAGGCCATGGCCATCGGTTCAACGATATGCACCAGCGACAGCTTGGCGCCATTGCTCACCGACAGCTCTCGGGCGCGGTGGATCACAGGGTCGCACTCTTCGGTCAGATCTACGGCGACCAGGATATGGTGGTAGGGCATGAGGTGCTCCTCGTGAGGGATCAATATTGTTAAGTATGGCTGGTTTCAAGCGCATTGGTTCCAAAGTGACGCAATGGGCTCATCAAGAATCGGGAGTAGAGATATGACGGTCTGGCTGGTGGTGTCAATCCTGCTGGTGGTGTTGAGTCCCCTGGCGTGGTTGCGTCCGTCCCGTGCACAGAGTGGCCGGATAGCCTTGCGCACCGAGGCCCGGCGCATCGGGCTGGCCATGCAGCTGGCGCCCCAGGAGTGGCCGCACTGGCTGAGCCAGGAGCCGCCAAACCCGTGCGCGCAATACCATCGGCCACGCCGTGGCAAGCAGTCGGCGTGCTGGACGTATTGGCAGAAATCCCCGGGTGTTTGGGTGAATCAGTGGCAGGAAGTCTGTGAGGATCCACTGCTGCTGAATCATTTCGAAAAATTGCCGGGCAACGTTTTCAAGGTCGAGGCGGATAAGCAGATGATCGCCCTCTATTGGGGCGAGAAGGGTGAGGCGTCGGTTTTGCTGGAGATTGATGCCACGCTGAAAGCGCTGGCATGACTTGCGGACTTTTCGCGCTGCAACGGTGCGAAACGTCTGGCAGACGCGCAATAAAAAGCCCGACATGATTCATCGGGCGGGGTTGGCCAGGCAGGCCGGAAATTCTTTTTGGCGTTGAACCGGAGTCATCCGGTCAGCAAATCTGCGCCTGTTTTCCTTCGTAGTCCAGCCAGCGTAGCCTGTTAAACAAGGCTTGCGGTGAATTAGGGCGACTTTTCTAACTATTAATCTTATGAATGCCCTCACATGCAAGCGTCTGTGGCCGGGCTGCGTCCTACAGAAATGACCGCAAAGTCGCATTTCAACCCGTATTTAGGGCGATTGACAATTGTCGGAAATTCCGTGAAGGTGGCGTACCCAAATCAAACGGGCGTATGAATTGAGCGTTTGTATTGCAGACTGCTCCTACAGAATCCCGACTATCGCGTTGGCGGGTGTGCCGGGTGGATGAGTGTCAGCATCGACGAAAAAACGTCCTGCCGAGCCATTTGCCTGCGTCCGACGTGTACTGTTCAGCTTCCATATCGTGGAGATCAGTTGATGATTTACGAAGGTAAAGCCATCACGGTTAAAGCTCTTGAAAGTGGCATCGTCGAATTGAAATTCGACCTCAAGGGTGAGTCCGTCAACAAGTTCAACCGTCTTACCCTGAACGAACTGCGTCAGGCCGTAGACACCATCAAGGCAGATGCTTCGATCAAGGGCGTGATCGTCAGCAGTGGCAAGGACGTGTTCATCGTCGGCGCCGACATCACCGAATTTGTCGACAACTTCAAGCTGCCGGATGCCGAGCTGGTTGCTGGCAATCTCGAAGCCAACAAGATCTTCAGCGATTTCGAAGACCTCAACGTTCCGACCGTCGCCGCGATCAACGGCATCGCCCTGGGGGGCGGCCTGGAAATGTGCCTCGCAGCGGACTACCGCGTCATGTCGACCAAGGCCAAGATCGGTCTGCCGGAAGTCAAGCTGGGCATCTACCCGGGCTTCGGCGGTACCGTGCGTCTGCCGCGCCTGATCGGTGCCGACAACGCCATCGAGTGGATTGCCGCCGGCAAGGAAAACCGTCCTGAAGACGCGCTGAAAGTCGGCGCCGTCGATGCCGTGGTTGCCCCTGAAAAACTGCAGGATGCCGCCCTTGAGCTGATCAAGCGCGCCGTCTCCGGCGAGTTCGACTACAAGGCCAAGCGCCAGCCGAAGCTGGAAAAGCTCAAGCTGAACGCCATTGAACAAATGATGGCTTTCGAAACCGCCAAAGGTTTCGTGGCTGGCCAGGCTGGCCCGAACTACCCGGCCCCGGTCGAAGCGATCAAGACCATCCAGAAAGCCGCGAACTTCGGTCGTGACAAGGCGCTGGAAGTTGAAGCCGCAGGTTTCGTGAAACTGGCCAAGACCTCTGCCGCGCAGAGCTTGATCGGTCTGTTCCTGAACGATCAGGAGCTGAAGAAAAAGGCCAAGGCCTACGACGAAATCGCCAAGGACGTGAAGCAGGCTGCCGTACTGGGCGCCGGCATCATGGGTGGCGGTATCGCCTATCAGTCGGCCTCCAAAGGTACGCCGATCCTGATGAAGGACATCAACGAGCACGGCATCGAGCAAGGTCTGGCTGAAGCCGCCAAGCTGCTTGTCGGTCGCGTTGATAAAGGCCGCATGACCGCCGCGAAAATGGCTGAAGTGCTCAACGGCATTCGTCCGACCCTGTCCTACGGTGATTTCGGTCACGTCGACCTGGTCGTTGAAGCCGTGGTCGAGAACCCGAAGGTCAAGCAAGCCGTTCTGGCGGAAGTCGAAGACAAGGTCAAAGAGGACACCATCCTCGCGTCCAACACCTCGACCATTTCCATCAGCCTGCTGGCCAAGGCCCTCAAGCGTCCGGAAAACTTCGTCGGCATGCACTTCTTCAACCCGGTGCACATGATGCCGCTGGTGGAAGTGATCCGTGGCGAGAAGTCCAGCGAGCTGGCGATTGCCACCACCGTTGCCTACGCCAAGAAAATGGGCAAGAACCCGATCGTCGTCAACGACTGCCCGGGCTTCCTGGTCAACCGCGTACTGTTCCCGTACTTCGGCGGTTTCGCCAAGCTGGTCAGCGCCGGTGTGGACTTCGTCCGTATCGACAAGATCATGGAAAAATTCGGCTGGCCGATGGGCCCGGCGTACCTGATGGACGTGGTCGGCATCGACACCGGTCACCACGGTCGTGACGTGATGGCTGAAGGCTTCCCGGACCGCATGAAGGACGACCGTCGTTCGGCCATTGACGTGCTTTACGAAGCCAAGCGTCTCGGTCAGAAGAACGGTAAAGGCTTCTATGCCTACGAGGCCGACAAGAAAGGCAAGCAGAAGAAAGTCGCCGATCCGTCGGTACTGGAAGTGCTCAAGCCGATCGTCTACGAGCAGCGCGAAGTCACTGACGAAGACATCATCAACTGGATGATGATCCCGCTGTGCCTGGAAACCGTGCGTTGCCTGGAAGACGGCATCGTCGAAACCGCCGCCGAAGCCGACATGGGTCTGGTCTACGGTATTGGTTTCCCTCCATTCCGTGGCGGTGCGCTGCGCTACATCGACTCGATCGGTGTTGCCGAGTTCGTTGCCCTGGCCGACCAGTACGCTGATTTGGGCGCGCTGTACCACCCGACCGCGAAGCTGCGCGAAATGGCCAAGAACGGCCAGAGCTTCTTCGGTTAAGCGCCCCCAACTAGAGTGAGAGTGAACTTATGAGCTTGAATCCTAGAGACGTCGTGATTGTCGACTTCGGTCGTACTCCGATGGGCCGCTCCAAGGGCGGCATGCACCGCAACACCCGCGCCGAAGACATGTCGGCGCACCTGATCAGCAAACTGCTGGAACGCAACGCCAAGGTCGATCCTGCCGAAGTCGAGGACGTGATCTGGGGCTGTGTGAACCAGACCCTCGAACAAGGCTGGAACATCGCGCGCATGGCGTCGCTGATGACCCAGATCCCGCACACCTCGGCCGGCCAGACCGTCAGCCGTCTGTGTGGCTCGTCGATGAGCGCGCTGCACACTGCTGCGCAAGCGATCATGACCGGTAACGGTGACGTGTTCGTGGTTGGCGGCGTCGAGCATATGGGTCACGTGAGCATGATGCACGGTGTCGATCCGAACCCGCACATGTCCCTGTACGCGGCGAAAGCCTCGGGCATGATGGGCCTGACCGCTGAAATGCTGGGCAAAATGCACGGCATCACTCGCGAACAGCAGGACGCCTTTGGCGTGCGTTCCCACCAGCTCGCCCATAAGGCGACTGTGGAAGGCAAGTTCAAGGACGAAATCATCCCGATGCAGGGTTACGACGAGAACGGTTTCCTGAAAACCTTCGACTACGACGAAACCATTCGTCCGGAAACCACCCTGGAAAGTCTGGCGGCTCTGAAGCCGGCGTTCAATCCAAAGGGCGGCACCGTGACGGCCGGTACTTCGTCGCAGATCACCGATGGTGCTTCGTGCATGATCGTGATGTCGGCGCAGCGTGCGCAGGACCTGGGCATCCAGCCTCTGGCGGTGATTCGTTCGATGGCGGTAGCGGGTGTGGACCCGGCCATCATGGGCTATGGTCCGGTACCGGCTACTCAGAAAGCACTGAAACGTGCCGGCTTGGGTATCAACGATATCGACTTCTTCGAGCTCAACGAAGCGTTCGCCGCACAGGCCCTGCCAGTGCTGAAAGACCTGAAAGTGCTCGACAAGATGAATGAGAAGGTTAACCTGCACGGCGGCGCGATCGCCCTGGGTCACCCGTTCGGTTGCTCCGGTGCCCGTATTTCCGGCACCTTGCTGAACGTGATGAAGCAGAATGGCGGCACCTTCGGGGTGGCCACCATGTGCATTGGCCTCGGCCAAGGCATCTCCACCGTCTTCGAACGCGTTTAAGCGTCTCGTCGATGGAAGCCGGGGCCAAGTGCCCCGGTTTTTGTTTTTGCGGATTTATTTTTGTTTTTATTTTGAAAAAATTTGAGTGAGGGCCGAAGCATGCCGATACAACCTGGGCTCTACCAACATTACAAAGGTCCGCAGTACCGCGTATTCAGTGTTGCGCGGCATTCCGAGACCGAAGAAGAAGTGGTCTTTTACCAAGCCCTGTATGGCGATTACGGCTTCTGGGTACGTCCCTTGAGCATGTTCCTGGAGTCCGTCGAGGTTGACGGGGAGCAGGTCCCACGCTTTGCTTTGGTGCAAGCCGAACCGAGCCTTTTTTCGAAGCCGTAAGGCGAGTGCGCGCAAAACCCTGCGCTTGACCTCACCTTGTAGCCACTATATATAGCGGTGCCGCGTCAGGCGCCAACCGCCTTTCACTTCTAGAATTCAGGAATTTTCTGATCCATGGGCAAATCGCTGGTCATTGTGGAATCCCCGGCTAAGGCCAAGACCATCAACAAGTATCTGGGCAACCAATACGTGGTGAAGTCGAGTATCGGCCATATCCGAGACCTGCCCACCAGCGGTTCGGCTAGCGCCAGCAAGGAGCCTGCCGCCAAGCGCGGCAAGGCTGCTGCGGGCGAAGCGCCAGCGCTGTCGCCGAAAGAGAAGGCGCGCAAGCAGCTGGTCTCGCGCATGGGTGTCGATCCCGAGCATGGCTGGAAAGCCAAGTACGAGATCCTCCCGGGCAAGGAAAAGGTCATCGAAGAGCTGCGTCGGCTCGCCAAGGATGCTGACACCATCTATCTCGCAACCGACTTGGATCGCGAGGGGGAAGCCATTGCCTGGCACCTGCGCGAAGCCATCGGTGGTGACGACAGCCGCTACAAGCGCGTGGTGTTCAACGAAATCACCAAGAAGGCGATTCAGGAAGCCTTCTCGGAGCCGGGCGAACTCGACATCGATCGAGTGAACGCGCAGCAGGCCCGTCGTTTTCTCGATCGTGTCGTTGGCTACATGGTCTCGCCGCTGTTGTGGGCGAAGATCGCTCGTGGCCTGTCCGCCGGTCGCGTGCAATCGGTTGCCGTGAAGCTGGTGGTGGAGCGTGAGCGCGAGATCCGTGCGTTCAACCCGGAAGAGTACTGGGAAGTGCACGCCGACCTCGGCACCACCAAAGGTTCGACCGTGCGTTTCGAAGTGGCTCGCGAGAAAGGTGAAGCCTTCAAACCGCTGAACGAAGCCCAGGCTACGGCCGCGCTGGAGAAGCTCAAATCTTCCAGCTACAGCATCGTCAAGCGTGAAGACAAGCCAACCAGCAGCAAGCCGTCGGCACCGTTCATCACCTCCACACTGCAACAGGCCGCGAGTAACCGCCTGGGCTTCGGTGTGAAGAAAACCATGATGATGGCTCAGCGTCTGTACGAAGCCGGCTACATCACTTATATGCGTACCGACTCGACCAACCTCTCGGCTGATGCCGTGGCGATGGCGCGCGATTACATCGAAACCGAGTTCGGCAAGAAGTACCTGCCGGAGTCGCCGAACGTCTACAGCAGCAAGGAAGGCGCACAAGAGGCTCACGAAGCGATTCGTCCTTCCGACGCCAACACCACGCCCGCCAAGCTGGCTGGCATGGAGCGCGACGCTGAGCGCCTCTACGAGCTGATCTGGCGCCAGTTCCTGGCTTGCCAGATGCTGCCGGCGCAATACCTGTCGACCACCGTCAGCGTCGCTGCCGGCGACTTCGAGCTGCGCGCCAAGGGCCGCATCCTGAAGTTCGACGGTTACACTCGTGTGCTGCCGCAGATCACCAAGCCTGGCGACGATGACGTTCTGCCGGACATGGCGCAGGGCGACGTGATGAAGCTGATCAAGCTCGATCCGTCGCAGCACTTCACCAAGCCGCCGGCCCGTTATTCGGAAGCCAGCCTGGTGAAGGAAATGGAAAAGCGCGGCATCGGTCGTCCTTCGACCTACGCAGCGATCATCTCGACCATTCAGGATCGCGGCTACGTGACCCTGCACAACCGTCGTTTCTATTCGGAAAAGATGGGCGACATCGTCACCGAGCGTCTGTCGGAAAGCTTCTCGAATCTCATGGACTACGGCTTCACCGCCGGCATGGAAGAGAACCTCGATGACGTGGCTCAGGGCGAGCGCGACTGGAAAAACGTGCTGGACGAGTTCTACGGCGACTTCAAGAAAAAACTTGAAGTGGCGGAGAATCCGGAAGCCGGCATGCGTGCCAACCAGCCGGTAATGACCGACATTCCTTGCACCACCTGCGGCCGTCCGATGCAGATTCGTACTGCATCGACCGGTGTATTCCTCGGCTGCTCGGGTTACAGCCTGCCGCCGAAAGAGCGCTGCAAGGCCACCGTCAACCTGGTGCCGGGCGATGAAATCGCGGCGGACGACGAGGGCGAGTCGGAATCCCTGGTGCTGCGCGGCAAGCATCGCTGCCCGATCTGCAGCACGGCGATGGACGCCTACCTGCTCGACGAGAAGCGCAAGCTGCACATCTGTGGTAACAACCCGGATTGCGCCGGCTACGAGATCGAAGAAGGCAGCTATCGCATCAAGGGCTACGAAGGTCCGAGCCTGGAATGCGACAAGTGCGGCAGCGAGATGCAGCTCAAGACCGGCCGTTTCGGCAAGTTCTTCGGTTGCACCAACCCGACGTGCAAGAACACCCGCAAACTGCTGAAAAGCGGTGACGCGGCGCCGCCGAAGATGGATCCGGTGAAGATGCCTGAGCTGAAATGCGAAAAGGTCAACGACACCTACATCCTGCGCGACGGTGCATCCGGCCTGTTCCTGGCGGCCAGCCAATTCCCGAAAAACCGCGAGACCCGTGCTCCGCTAGTGATCGAGATTCTGCCGCACAAGGACGAGATCGATCCGAAGTACCATTTCCTGTGCGAAGCGCCGCAGAAGGATCCGGATGGCCTGCCAGCGGTGATCCGCTACAGCCGCAAGACCAAAGAGCAGTATGTTCAGACCGAAGTCGACGGCAAGCCGACTGGCTGGAAAGCGTTCTTCGACGGTGGTAAGTGGACAGTTGAGGACAAGCGTCCGGCGAAAGCCAAGGCTTGAGCAATCGCTGATCTGAAGGTGCCCTGACTGGGCATCTTCAACACAAAAGGCCGCATGACAACCTTCGGGTTTTCATGCGGCCTTTTTGTTTAATGCTTGCGGTCAGATCGGCTGATCCATGACACTGTCCGGCCTGTGTGAAGCAATTATTTCGTTGTGGAGAGTGCCGACATGGCCCACGAACTTTATACCCGTACCAATCAGAAGATCTATTTCGCGGGTTTGTCGCTGGAAGCGCTGGCCAGGGCCGAAGAGGGGCGGGCGATGAACTCGCTGGCGCTGATTCAGGCCGGGCGCGAATCCGCACTGTTTCATCTCTACGGTGCGTTGTTGGGGCTGTGTCATGAAATCGCCGGCTTCTATCGTTTGCCGCAAGCCAATGCGTCGCGGGCGGAAACTCTGCTGACCCGCGAAGTGCTGGAGTCGATTGCCATTCCTGAGCTGGCGGAGATGATCGAGCTGGCAGGCAATCCGGAGACCTGGCTGGCTAAATTGCTGGCCGCGCACTCGGCGCTGTTTCAGCCGCCACGGGTGCCACACAAGCCGAAGGGCGATGTGACGCAGCCGTTAATTCAGGCGGTGAATCTGGATGAAGAAGAGGCGGTTGAAGAGCTGAGCCGCGAAGAGCTCGAGAGCTGGCGGCAGAACCTCAAGGGGCTGGCGATCCGTTTCCGTGAAGGCTTGAACGAGTGCTGAGGAACTGTGGACTGGCGGCGACGAGAGGCGTGCTGCTGGTCAAGATCCCGAGCGAAGCCTGAATGATGTCTATATAATCCCTGCCTTTCGTGGAGAACAGACCTATATGCCAACGTCCTTTCTAGAAATTGTCGAGCTACCAGACGGCCGAATCGAACTGCGCAGGGCCGAGGACGAGGGTTCTCTGGTAACTCTGGATTTCTCCGAGGATGCCAAGGCGTTTCTGCAAGGCCAGCACGTTGAAATTGCCAAGGCGATGTTGAGCGTCGGCGTGCAAATGGCGGGGCGTATGGTTGAAGGCGAATTCGATAAGGATGAGGGGCCGCGGGTTCTTCATTGATCCGCTGTCTGTCAGTTACTGCTCCAGATCGGCTTCTCTATCCCTGGAGAAGCCCTGCGCTTTACATGGCGCGCATTGTTGCTGAATCACCCCAAACGAATGTTCAGGCTTTGAGCGTCCCCGGTACGGGCGGCGCTGATCAGCTGTTGCCGTGATCCTGCGCTCAATGGATTCAGCCACGTGACGACTGTGTGGCTGCGGCCCAGGCGTAATGCTTCGCAGGCCAATTGCTGAGCGCTTTGGGCGCCGCGCGGTTGCAACAGCAGGATGCGTTCGCGATTCAATCCAGCGTCCCGCAGCCAGGTCTGGGTCAGGCTGGCAGGCGGTGCAATCAGGGTCAGCCAGCGTGCGTCCTGATCCTCGCTCAGTTCGCGAAGAATCGGTGCCAGCAGGCTCAGGCAGTTCCCGGCCGCACCGCGCAGTGACAGCTCGCTGAACGCTTCGGGTTCGGTATTCCACGGCCGCTCGACGACATCCTTGAGGATGGGGGCGATGGGTTGCGCCAGAAACGCTTCGAACAACGGCAGTTGTGTTTGCTGAGGTGCGTGTGGGAACTGCATAAAGCCTCCTTTAGCGGCGGATGACGCCGACACTCAAGCCTTCGATGACCAGTTCCTGGTCTTTCAGGTTGACTTCGATAGGGGCGAACTCGGGGTTTTCGGCAATCAGCCAGACTTTGCTGCCGTCACGCTTGAAGCGTTTGACGGTGACTTCGTCGCCGATCCGGGCAACCACGATCTGACCGTTGCGTGCCTCGCGGGTGGTGTGAACCGCCAGCAGGTCGCCGTCGAAAATACCGATGTCCTTCATGCTCATGCCGTGGACGCGCAACAGGTAGTCGGCGCGCGGATGAAAGAAGGCCGGGTTGATGTTGCAGGACTCTTCGATGTGCTGCTGGGCGAGAATCGGCGCGCCGGCAGCCACTCGACCGATGATCGGCAGGGTGGATTCGTCGACCTTGGCTTCGAAGCCAGGAATGCGAATGCCGCGAGAGGCTCCGGGAGTCATCTCGATCGCGCCTTTACGGGCGAGGGCCTTGAGATGCTCCTCGGCCGCGTTGGGCGACTTGAAACCCAGTTCCTGAGCGATTTCCGCACGGGTCGGCGGGTAGCCGTTGTCTTCGAGGCAGCGTTTGATAAAGGCCAGAATCTCGGCTTGGCGTGGCGTCAGCTTAAGCATATTGATCGCTCTGTCTTTTTATACAGTGACTGGGATTATATACAGTGAAGCAGTCTTGGCAATGATCGTTTTTTGCCATGCCGCCGGACGGTCAGTGACGACGTCGATTAATGTGGCGTCCTTGTTGTGGTTAAATAACTGACCGACCATTCCCAAAACGAACTGGCAGGCTTGACAAGGCATAGGCTGAAACGTATGTTTCAAACAAGTGTTTGTCAGGCGGAGTAGCCATGGCCCAGTCGGAAACCGTTGAACGCATTCTTGATGCTGCAGAACAGCTGTTCGCGGAAAAAGGTTTCGCTGAAACCTCATTGCGTCTGATCACCAGCAAGGCAGGGGTCAACCTCGCTGCGGTGAACTATCACTTCGGCTCGAAGAAGGCGCTGATCCAGGCGGTTTTCTCGCGCTTCCTCGGTCCGTTCTGCATCAGCCTCGACAAAGAGTTGGAGCGCCGCCAGGCCAAGCCAGAGAACAAGCCTTCGCTCGAAGAGCTGCTGGAAATTCTCGTCGAGCAAGCGCTGGTGGTGCAGCCACGTAGCGGCAACGATCTATCGATTTTCATGCGCTTGCTCGGTCTGGCATTCAGTCAGAGCCAGGGCCACCTGCGCCGTTATCTGGAAGACATGTACGGCAAGGTATTCCGTCGCTATATGTTGCTGGTGAACGAAGCCGCGCCGCGCATTCCTCCGATCGAACTGTTCTGGCGTGTGCACTTCATGCTCGGTGCTGCAGCATTCAGCATGTCGGGTATCAAGGCCTTGCGCGCGATTGCCGAGACCGATTTCGGTGTCAACACCTCCATCGAACAGGTGATGCGTCTGATGGTGCCGTTCCTGGCAGCCGGCATGCGTGCCGAAACCGGCGTCACCGACACGGCCATGGCCACTGCGCAGTTGCGACCACGCAGCAAGTCCGCGCCGGCACCTGCCAAGGTTTAACCGTCCATGGGTGGGCGCGGCAGCTGACATCCGCTAAGCTAGCCGCCCATGTCGACTCTCGTTCTGAACCCGTTTCTCATTGAAATCACCGACCCGCCGGGCAATGCCCCAGGTGGTGATTTCGTGGGCGACGGTTTTTTCGTTTCCAAGGAATCTCTATGACTGCTGGCCTGCAAGGCTCGTTGATGGTGGACGTCGCCGGTACCTGGCTGACGGCCGAAGATCGCCAATTGTTGCGCCAGCCCGAAGTGGGCGGCCTGATCATTTTTGCCCGCAACATCGAGCATCCGCGTCAGGTGCGCGAGCTGAGCGCGGCGATCCGTGCCATTCGTCCGGACTTGCTGTTGGCTGTCGATCAGGAAGGCGGTCGCGTTCAGCGTCTGCGTCAGGGCTTCGTCCGTTTGCCAGCCATGCGCGCCATCGCTGACAACCCGAACGCCGAGTATCTGGCCGAGCAATGCGGCTGGATCATGGCCACCGAAGTGCTGGCAGTCGGCCTCGACCTGAGCTTCGCGCCGGTGCTGGATCTGGATTACCAGCGCAGCGCCGTCGTCGGCACCCGCTCGTTTGAAGGTGACCCGGAGCGTGCTGCGCTACTCGCCGGTGCTTTCATCAAAGGCATGAACAGCGCCGGCATGGCCGCCACCGGTAAGCATTTTCCCGGCCACGGCTGGGCGGAAGCCGACTCGCACGTCGCGATTCCCAACGACGAGCGCAGCCTCGAAGAGATTCGCGCCAACGACCTCGTGCCGTTTGCCAGACTCAGCAAGCAACTGGCCGCCGTCATGCCGGCCCACGTCATTTATCCGCAAGTCGATGCGCAGCCCGCCGGTTTCTCCCGGCGCTGGTTGCAGGACATCCTGCGCGGTGAGCTGCAGTTCGACGGCGTTATCTTCAGCGATGACCTGTCGATGGCCGGCGCGCATGTAGTGGGCGACGCCGCCAGCCGTATCGAAGCCGCGCTCAGTGCCGGTTGCGACATGGGCCTGGTGTGCAACGACCGAGCGGCCGCCGAACTGGCCCTGAGCGCCGCGCAGCGCATGAAGGTCAAGCCGTCGCCGCGCATCGCACGCATGCGCGGTCAGGCATTCGCCAACACCGAATACCGTCAGGATCCGCGCTGGCTGACCGCTGTCGGCGCGCTCAAAGACGCTCAACTGATCGATTAAGGATTTTTTCGCTATGACGGTTTACGCAATCATCGGCGGCACTGGCCTGACCCAGCTGGAAGGCCTGAGCATTCGTCAGTCGCTGGCGGTGGATACGCCTTATGGCGCGCCATCGGCCGAGGTCCAGATTGGCGAATACGCCGGCAAGGAAGTGCTATTCCTCGCTCGTCACGGTCACCCGCATCGCTTCCCGCCGCACAAGGTCAACTACCGCGCCAACCTGTGGGCGTTGAAGCAGGCCGGGGCTGAGGCGATCATCGCGGTCAACGCCGTGGGTGGGATTCATCCTGCAATGGGCACCGGACATTTCTGCGTGCCGCATCAGATCGTGGACTACACCAGCGGTCGCGAGCACACCTATTTCGCCGATGATCTGGAACATGTCACACACATCGACTTCAGCTTTCCCTACAGCGAACCGCTGCGTCAGCAATTGATTGCTGCGTTGGCCGCCGAAGGTTGCGAGTACAGCGATCAGGGCGTTTACGCCTGCACCCAGGGCCCGCGACTGGAAACCGTGGCCGAGATCGTGCGTCTGGAGCGTGACGGTTGCGATATTGTCGGCATGACCGGCATGCCGGAAGCGGCGCTGGCCCGTGAGCTGGATCTGGATTACGCCTGTCTGTCGCTGGTGGTGAATCCG
This sequence comes from Pseudomonas sp. RIT778, assembly GCF_019718735.1. Taxonomy (NCBI): domain Bacteria; kingdom Pseudomonadati; phylum Pseudomonadota; class Gammaproteobacteria; order Pseudomonadales; family Pseudomonadaceae; genus Pseudomonas; species Pseudomonas sp. RIT778. The sequence goes on from NZ_JAIHBA010000015.1 coordinate 53,800, forward strand.
GCGGCGGGCAAGACCACTGAAGTGATCACCATGGCAGAGATCGAGCAGGCGTTGCACGATGGCATGGGCAAGGTGAAGTCGACGTTGGCGCGCGTACTCAGGGGCTGAGTCTGGCTAGAAACTGAGTCGAGCCTTTTGCGGGCAAGCCCGCTCCCACAGAGGTCACGCTAAACCTGTGGGAGCGGGCTTGTTCGCGAATCGATCTGATAGCCGACAAAGATCTCAGCGCTTTTCAAACTTGTCCGGCAACGGCGCAAACAGCGCCTCGATATCGTCACTCTGCAACTTCCAGTCACCGGCCTTGCGCCCATCCAGCACACCGGCCGCCAGGTCGGATTTTTCCTTCTGCAAGTGCTGAATCTTCTCCTCGACCGTGCCCCGGGCAATCATCTTGTAGACGAACACCGGCTTTTCCTGACCGATGCGATACGCGCGGTCGGTTGCCTGATTCTCGGTCGCCGGGTTCCACCACGGATCGTAGTGAATCACCGTGTCCGCTTCCGTCAGGTTCAGGCCCACACCACCAGCCTTCAGGCTGATGAGAAAGATCTGACGCTTGCCGCTCTGGAATTCCTTCACAGGCGTTCGCCGATCACGGGTCTGTCCCGTCAGCAGCGCATACGCGACATTGCGTTTTTTCAGCTCGTCCTCGATCAGTGACAGCATCGAAGTGAACTGAGAAAACAGCAGAATCCGCCGGCCTTCCTCGAACAGCTCCTCAAGCATTTCCATCAGGCTGTCGAGCTTGCCTGAGGTGCTGCCGCGAGCGGGCAGGGTAGCGTCGTTGACCAGGCGCAAATCGCAGCAGACCTGACGCAGCTTGAGCAACGCTTCGAGAATGATGATCTGACTGCGCGCCACGCCTTTGCGGGTGATCTCGTCGCGAACCTTCTTGTCCATGGCCAGACGCATGGTTTCGTAAACGTCGCGCTGCGCTTCGTTGAGCTCGACCCAGTGGATGATCTCGGTTTTCGGTGGCAGCTCGGTCGCGACCTGTTCCTTGGTGCGGCGCAGCAGGAACGGTTTGATCCGACCGTTGAGGTGCTGAAGTCTGACTTCGCTCGCGCGCTTTTCAATCGGCACGCGGTAATCGGCGTTGAAGCTTTTGACGTCGCCGAGCCAGCCGGGCAGCAGGAAGTGAAACAGCGACCACAGTTCGCCCAGGTGATTTTCCAGCGGCGTCCCGCTCAGGCACAGGCGCTGACGCGCATTGAGTTCACGGGCGGCCTGGGCGGCTTTGCTGTTCGGGTTCTTGATGTACTGCGCCTCATCCAGCACCAGTACATGCAGCGGCTGCTGGGCCAGACGTTCGACATCCTTGGGCAGCAGTGCATAAGTGGTGAGGATCAGGTCGTAATCGGCCAAATGCTCGAAATGCTTTTTACGGCTGGCACCGTACAAGGCGACAACCTTGAGCTGTGGCGTGAAGTGCGCCGCTTCGTCCAGCCAGTTGGGAATCAGGCTGGTGGGCATCACCACCATGCACGGGCGATCCAGACGCCCGGCGTTTTTCTCGCTGAGAATATGCGCCAGTGTCTGTAAGGTTTTGCCCAGGCCCATGTCGTCCGCGAGAATCCCGCCGACTTCAAGTTGCCGCAGCGACTGCATCCAGCTCAAGCCTTCGAGCTGATAAGGACGCAGCGTTGCATTCAGTCCCTTCGGTGCTTTGGCGCTGTAGTCGCGGATATCACGCAAGCGTTGGGCGAAGCTGCGAATCTGTTCGCCACCCTCCCAGAGCAGGGGAATGCCTTCCAGCGAATTCAGGCGCGTGGCGTCGGCCTTGCTCAGGCGCAGGGTGGTTTCGCCCGGTTCCTGCAAATAAAACTCGCCAAGGGTCGCCAGCACCGGCTTCAGCCGGCCGAGGGGCAGGGCGACTTGTAACGGTCCGTGCTCGCTGTTGCGTTGCGGAATGTTCACCAAAATCAACTCATCGTCCCGTCGCCGGGCAAGGCGTTCGGGGTTGAGGATTTCCGTGTGCGAGCGCATCAGATTGAGCAGAATCGGCAGCAGGCTCAGACGCTCGCCGTTGACGATGATCCCCAGCTCCAGATCGAACCAGTCGCGCTCCGGCGTCTGCTCGACGGTGGCGTACCAGTCGTCGACGGCGGTCAGGTCGAAACCGAACTCATCGTCGACCAACAGCTCCCAGCCTTGAGTGCGCAGCTTCGGCAGATCGTTGAGGGTGAACGTCAGCCAGGCGCTGTCGTTGACCATCTCGTAGAGTTCGCCGGCGCTTTCCGGCAGGGCCTTGCTCTGGCGGGTGGCGATGCGGAACCCGAGAATTCGCAGCTGCTCGCGGTAGCTCTGTTCGATGTCCGGGTGGCGTTTGACCCGCAGGGTCTGGGCTTCCTGGCGAATCAGAATGTCGCTGTTCTTTTGCCCGCTGACGTATTCGTCGAGGTAGCTGAAGGACAGTGCCGCACGATGCTGGATATAACGCTGCATCTTGCCGTTGCGCGGTTCGAACGCGCTGAACTCGACGCTCGCCAGCCACAAGCGCGGCACCGGCTGCACGTTGTCCACCAGCACTTGCGGCGGCGCCTTCGGGCTGCGGTTTTCCAGCACGGCCTGGAGTTTTTCCAGCAGTTCGGCGTCCTTGGCGGCGGCGGGGTATTCGAGGGTTTCCTGCACTTGCAGCAACACCGCCGCACAGTGTTTGCAGTTGCTGTGCACCGGGCAGGTGCAGGTGGCGTCGACCATCAGCAGCGTGCCTTTGGCTGACTCGCGCAAGTGAATCGTCTGACGGTAGACGTTACCGCCAGAGCCTTCGCAACTAGCGGTAATGGTCGCGTCGCCGACCTGCACGAATCGCACCCGGTTTTCCAGCGCGTAGCGGCGGCCACGCTCCAGGCTTTGTTCCTTGAATCGGCTGACCCAGGAGGAGGCCAGCGGTTTACTCAGTGGCGGGGGCATAAGGACTTCGATCAGTCCGGAACGACTTCAGGCGCTTCCCGAGGCGCGGGCGCCGTCAGTGAAGTGATTTTGATCAGCAGGGCCAGATGGCCGTTGTCGAGGTAGTTGAGTTGGCCGTTCTTGGTGTGGCTGTCCTGTTTCAGGCGCTCGCTGGCGGTGACCATGCCGTTGGCGTCGATCTGATTGACCCAGAAGTCGGCATTCACGTCAGTGAAGCGCCCGAGCTTCATTTCAATCGTGCCTTCGATCGGGAACTGGCCGAACTGCTCCTGACCTTCGCTGACTGCAACTTTCGCCGGCGTCTCGCCGAGAGTCTGCTGCCAGGCTTTGTGCATCAGCACGCTGTACTCGCCACTGGCGGTGAGTTTGGTCACAACATCGTTCAGCGCCGGGGTGCGCTTGCTGTCATCACCCAGGCGTTGGGCGCCGGCCGCCCAGTCTTCCGGTGCGGCGCGGCTGACAATCGCCGGCACGGCGTTCTGGCGTACCAGAATCATTTCGACCTGATACAGGTCATCGGCAAACGCCGTAGGTGCCACCAGAGTCAGTAGCAAAGTCAGAGAGCGAAACAGGCGCATGCGGCGTCCTTCAAGCAGTTTTCGGGATGAGGCGCTCGAACAGCGCCTCCACAGTATTAAAGCGCTCTTCCGGGCGCTCCATCGGCACCTGGAACTTGAACATCGTGGCGCCTTCGAATTTGTAGCGTTTTGGCTGGCTCTGGATCAGTTTGATCAGGGTCATCGGGTCGACCGGCGTCTGCGCCGCGAACTCGATACGGCCACCTTGCGGGCCGCCATCGACTTTCTTGATGCCCAACTGCTCGGCCTGCAACTTCAGCGCCGTGATGCGCACCAGATTCTTGGTCGGCTCCGGCAGCAGACCGAAGCGGTCGATCATCTCCACTTGCAGATCCTTCAGGCCTTCCTCGTCGGTGGCCGAAGCGATGCGTTTGTAGAGGATCAGGCGTGCATGCACGTCCGGCAGGTAATCTTCCGGAATCAGCGCCGGCACCCGCAGGTTGACCTCCGGGCCGCCGCCGAGCGGTTGATCGAGGTTCGGCTGTTCGCCCTTGCGGATCGACTTCACCGCGCGCTCGAGCATTTCCATGTACAGCGTGAAGCCGACCGCCTGAATCTGCCCGCTCTGGCCGTCGCCCAGCAGTTCGCCGGCGCCACGGATTTCCAGGTCGTTGGTGGCCAGCACGAAGCCCGCACCCAGATCCTGAGTATTGGCAATCGCCTCCAGGCGTTTTTCCGCATCGCCAGTGATTTGCTGGCGCGGCGGGGTCAGCAGGTAGGCGTAAGCCTGGTGGTGACTACGGCCAACGCGACCGCGCAACTGGTGCAACTGCGCCAGACCGAACTTGTCGGCGCGCTCGATGATGATGGTGTTGGCGCTCGGCACGTCGATGCCGGTCTCGATGATGGTCGAGGCGATCAGCACGTTGAAGCGCTTGTGGTAGAAGTCGCTCATCACCTGTTCGAGTTCGCGTTCGCGCATCTGCCCGTGGCCGATGCCGATCCGCGCTTCCGGCACCAGTTCGGCCAGGTCGGCGGCGCACTTCTCGATAGTCTTCACGTCGTTGTGCAGGTAATAGACCTGACCGCCGCGCAGCAGCTCACGCAGCAAGGCTTCTTTGACCGTGCTCTTGTTCTGCTCCATCACGAAGGTGCGTACCGACAGGCGTCGCGCCGGCGGTGTGGCGATGATCGACAGGTCGCGCATGCCCGACACCGCCATGTTCAGCGTGCGCGGAATCGGCGTGGCGGTCAGCGTAAGGATGTCGACTTCACTGCGCAGGGCCTTGAGCTGTTCCTTCTGACGGACACCGAAACGGTGCTCTTCGTCGATGATCACCAGTCCGAGGTTTTTGATCTTGACGTCGTCCTGCAGCAGCTTGTGCGTGCCGATGACGATGTCGATATTGCCTTCGGCCAGTTCGGCCACCGCAGCGTTCACTTCCTTGGCCGACTTGAAGCGGCTCATCACTTCCACGGTCACCGGCCAGTCGGCGAAGCGGTCGCGGAAGCTGTTGTAGTGCTGCTGGGCGAGCAGGGTGGTCGGCACCAGGATCGCCACTTGCTTGCCACCGTGCACCGCGATGAACGCGGCGCGCATGGCCACTTCGGTCTTGCCGAAACCCACGTCGCCGCAGACCAGTCGATCCATCGGTTTCGGCGCGAGCATGTCTTCGCGCACGGCTTCGATGGTGGATTGCTGGTCCGGAGTTTCTTCGAACGGGAAGCCGGCGCTGAAGGTCGCGTAATCGGCCTTCGGATCGGCAAACGCATAACCTTCGCGGGCAGCGCGACGGGCGTAGATGTCGAGCAATTCGGCAGCCACGTCGCGCACTTGCTCGGCGGCCTTGCGCTTGGCTTTTTGCCAGGTCTCGGAGCCGAGGCGGTGCAACGGGGCCAGTGCATCGTCGCTGCCGGTGTAGCGAGCGATCAAATGCAGGTTGGCCACCGGCACGTAGAGCTTGGCATTCTCGGCGTATTCGAGGGTCAGGAACTCAGCGGCCTGATTATCGATTTCCAGAATCGTCAGGCCGAGATAGCGACCGACGCCGTGGTCGATGTGCACCACCGGCGCGCCTTCACGCAGTTCGGTGAGGTTCTTGATCACCGCATCGTTGTTGGCGTCGGCGCGTTTTTCGCGGCGGCGACGCTGCATCACGCGCTGGCCGAACAGCGGACTTTCCGCGACCAGTGCCAGCGCCGGGTCGTCCAGCATCAGGCCTTCGTCGAGCGGGGCGATGGTGATCGCCAGGCGATCCTTGCTCGCGACGAAATCCGGCCAGCTGTCGACGGTTTTCGGCCGCAGCTTCAGGCGATCCAGCAACTCCAGCAGCACTTCGCGACGACCGGCGGATTCGGCGGTGAACAGCACGCGTCCCGGGAACTCGTCGAGAAATGCCGAGAGCGCGGCCAGCGGCTGGGTGGCCTTGGCTTCGATCGCCAGGTTCGGCAGCGCCTGCGCCGGGAAGCGTTCGCGGCCGGCACCGGTTTCCACGTCCTGCTGACTGGCGACCACGCGCGGCCAGTTCTTCAGGCGGGCAAAGCAGTCTTCCACCGGCAGGAACAGTTCGGCCGGCGGCAATAAAGGACGCGATGGATCGACGCGGCGCTCTTCATAACGATTGCGCACGTCATTCCAGAAGTTTTCTGCCGCCTGCTCGATGCCCGGCAGCGAAAACACTTGGGTGTCCTGAGGCAGGTAATCGAACAGGGTCGAGGTTTCTTCGAAGAACAGCGGCAGGTAGTACTCGATACCGGCCGGCGTGATGCCGCTGCTCAGATCCTGAAAGATCGGGCATCGACGGAAGTCGACGTCGAAACGCTCGCGGAAACGCGCCTTGAAGCGGGTAACCGCTTCTTTCTGCAGCGGGAATTCCTTGGCCGGCAGCAGCTTGACCGAATCGACCTTGTCGATGGAGCGCTGGTTTTCCGGATCGAAGGTGCGCAGGGTTTCGATTTCGTCGTCGAACAGATCGATGCGATAAGGCAGTTTGCTGCCCATCGGAAACAGATCGATCAACGCGCCACGCACCGTGAACTCGCCGTGCTCGTAGACCGTGTCGACGTAGCGATAGCCACTGGCTTCGAGCCGCGAGCGCATTTGCTCGACATCGAGTTTCTGCCCGACGTCCAGCACCAGGCTGCTGCCGAGCAGGAATTTGGTCGGCGCCAGACGGTGCAGGGCGGTGGTGATCGGCACCACCAGCACGCCATGTTCCAGTTCCGGCAGTCTATAAAGGCTGGCGATGCGCTGGGAGATGATGTCCTGGTGCGGCGAAAACAGATCGTAGGGCAGGGTTTCCCAGTCCGGGAAATGCAGCACCGGCAAATCCGGGGCGAAGAAACTCAGCTCCTGCTCCAGCCGTTCGGCACTCTGGCTGTCGGCGGTCAAAAGCAGCGTGAAGCGCTTGGCAGCGCTGGCAGCCTCGGCAATCGCCAGGCTCAGGGCGGCACCGGGGAGGTTGCCCCAGTGCTGTTTACCTGCCGCGGCAGGGAGAAGCGGTAGACGCAGAACAGGCACGGAAGGTTGAGCTCCAGGCGTTGCGACAAAGTCGGTAATTGTAGCGGCGTCCGGTGCCGCCTGTCAGTTGCAGGATGCGTCTATCTGCGCTGTTTGGGAAAAATGTAGTGGTAACCATAAAAAGCAGCGCTTTTTTTACGGTTATGTAGTGCCAAATGTTGGTGGTGTTACGGAGGGTTACAGACATCGTCTAACAGTCGTCGAAAAAATGGCTGCGCTGGAAGCCCCGGTTTTACTGGGCTGGCGGGGAGCGTTATTTTTTTGGACGGATTTTTGTTACCGATTGCGCGACAAGCGCGCATTGCTACAAGAGGTTCTCGGCGGCATAATGTAGCCCCTTTTTTCTGCCCCTACATGTGGAAGGTTACCGTGACTCAGAAGCCCGACCAGTGTCTTGGTGAATGGATCGACCGTGAAGCACTCGCAGAAGCGATGATTCCGCTTATCGGTCAGCTCTACCGCAACAACAACGTGGTGAGCTCGATCTATGGCCGCAGCCTGATCAACCAGTCTGTCATCGCGATTCTCAAAGCTCACCGCTTTGCTCGCCACCGTTCTGCCGACGACAGCGAACTCTCCGTCCACGAAACATTCCCACTGCTCAAGGCCATGAGCGAGCTCAAGCTCGGCGCGGCCTCGGTAGATCTGGGCAAGCTGGCGTACAAATTCCGCAACGAAGGCAACGGCCGCACCGCCGAGCAGTTCGTTCGCGAAGAAATGGTTGACGTGGTTGGCCAGCAAAACGCTTCGGCACGCAAAGGCACCGACGTTGTGCTGTACGGCTTCGGTCGTATCGGCCGTCTGCTGGCGCGCATCCTGATCGAGAAAACCGGTGGCGGCGACGGTCTGCGTCTGCGTGCCATCGTGGTGCGCAAGGGCGCCGAAAACGACCTGACCAAGCGCGCCAGCCTGCTGCGTCGCGATTCGGTACATGGTTCGTTCAACGGCACCATCACCATCGACGAAGAAAACAACACCATCACCGCCAACGGCAACCTGATCCAGGTTATCTACGCGAAGAACCCTACCGAAGTGGACTACACCCAGTACGGCATCAAAGATGCGCTGCTGGTGGACAACACCGGTGTATGGCGTGATGCCGATGGCCTGGGTCAGCACTTGCAGTGCCCGGGTATCGACCGCGTTGTTCTGACCGCGCCTGGCAAGGGCAAGCTGAAGAACATCGTTCACGGTATCAACCACAACGAAATCACTGCTGACGACAAGATCGTGTCCGCCGCTTCCTGCACCACCAACGCCATCGTGCCGGTGCTGAAAGCCGTGAATGACAAGTTCGGCATCATCAACGGTCACGTCGAAACCGTTCACTCGTACACCAACGACCAGAACCTGATCGACAACTTCCACAAGGGCGATCGCCGTGGCCGTAGCGCCGCGCTGAACATGGTGATCACCGAGACCGGTGCTGCCACCGCTGCTGCCAAGGCCCTGCCTGAGCTGGCCGGCAAGCTGACCGGTAACGCGATCCGCGTTCCGACGCCAAACGTGTCGATGGCCATTCTCAACCTGAACCTTGAGAAAGCCGCCTCCCGTGAAGAGATGAACGAGTACCTGCGCTACATGGCGCTGCACTCCGATCTGCACAAGCAAATCGACTTCGTCAACTCGCAGGAAGTGGTTTCGACCGACTTCGTGGGCTCGCGCCACGCCGGTGTGGTCGACGCAGAAGCGACCATCGTTCAGGACAACCGCGTTGTTCTGTACGTCTGGTACGACAACGAGTTCGGCTACAGCTGCCAGGTGATTCGCGTGATGGAAGACATGGCCGGTGTAAACCCGCCAGCGTTCCCGCGCTAAGCCTTAGCTGCAAATGAAAACGCCCCGACTTAGGTCGGGGCGTTTTTGTTTGTGCGCGATTTTGCCTTAGCGGGGGATAGCCGCTTGTGCCGTGCGCAGTTCGTGCTTGTTGCCACGGAACAGCACCAGCGTGGCGATCAGGCCCAACACGGCTGCGCCGCTGAGCCAGATCCCCGGTGCCGCCTTGTTGTCCAGTACATGGATCAGATAAGTGCAGGCCGCCGGCGTAAAGCCACCAAAGGTCGCGGTCGCCAGGCTGTAGGCCAACGAGAAACCGGTCGTACGAACTTCCACCGGCATGATTTCGGTGAGCGCCACCACCATCGCCCCGTTGTACGAGCCGTACAGGAACGACAGCCACAACTCGACGATCAGCAAATGGCTGAAGCTCGGGTTCGCCACCAGCCACGACAACGCCGGATAAGCGGTCAGGATCGCCAGAATCGTCGCCGCCAACAGTAGGGGTTTACGCCCGACCTTGTCCGACACCGCGCCCATCACCGGCAGCCAGAAGAAATTCGAAAGGCCAATGCACACGGTCACCAGCAACGCATCGAAGTCCGACAGGTGCAATTCCGCCTTGCCGAACGTCGGCGTGTAGGCGGTGATCAGGTAGAACGACACCGTCGTCATGACCACCAGCGCCATGCCGGCGATGACGATGCCAAAGTTCTGACCGATCGAACGGACGATTTCCTGCAGGGTAGGGCGATGTTTGCGCGCCTGGAACTCCGGGGTTTCCTCCAGCGAGCGGCGGATGACGAAAATCACCGGGACGATCATGCAGCCGATCAGGAACGGCACGCGCCAGCCCCATTCGCCCATCTGTTCCGGGCTCAGCCAGTGGTTGAGGCCGACACCGAGCAGGCCGGCGAATACCACAGCTGCCTGCTGGCTGGCGGACTGCCAGCTGACGAAGAAGCCCTTGCGGCCCGGCGTGGCGATTTCCGCCAGGTACACCGACACACCGCCCAGTTCCACGCCGGCCGAGAAGCCTTGCAGCAATCGGCCGAACAGCACGATCAGCGGCGCGGCGACCCCAAGGGTGGCGTAGCCCGGCACACAGGCAATCAGCACGGTACCGGCCGCCATCAGGGCCAGCGTGATGATCAGGCCCTGGCGCCGGCCGTGACGGTCGATGTAGGCGCCGAGAAAAATCGCCCCCAACGGGCGCATCAGGAAGCCTGCGCCGAACGTGGCCAGGGCGAGCATCAGGGAAGCGAAGGCGCTGTCGGTGGGAAAGAAGGTCTTGGCAATGGCCGTGGCGTAGAAGCCGTAGACCATGAAGTCGAACATCTCGAGAAAGTTGCCGCTGACAACGCGAAAAATCGCCTTGCCGTTGCCGGTCGTGGAGGACATGGGTAGGTACTCACTCTAAATCTTGTAAGAAAGCGTTGCGCTCGTAGCCCATAATGGCCGGCGCGGTTTTGCGGGGAGATGAAGAATTGTTAACTGGACGGTGGTGGATTCTCGTGCTGCTGGGCGGGGTTTTGTCCGGCTGCGGCAACGGCGATTCCCTGGAGGCTTTCGGTGGGCCGACGATGGGCAGCACTTATTCGATCAAATACGTGCGCCACGCCAATCTGCCTGCCCCGCAGGAGGTGCGTGTCGAGGTGGAAAAAATCCTCGCGGACGTCGACCGGCAGATGTCGACATACCGCGCAGACTCCGACATCTCGCGCTTCAATGCATTGCCGGCTGATCGCTGTCAGATCATGCCCGCACCGATCCTTGAATTGATCCGCGCGGGCGAGCAGCTGTCGCAACAAAGCGAAGGCTCCTACGACCTCACGGTTGAGCCGCTGATGAATCTATGGGGATTCGGCCCGCAAGGGCGTGAAGAAAAAGTCCCGGATGCGGCGGCGCTGGCCGAAGTGCGGCAGAGAGTCGGTCATCAACACCTGCGCATCGACGGCGACCGGTTGTGCAAGGATGCGGCGGTCGAGGTGGATTTCAACAGCATCGCTGCCGGTTACGCAGTCGACACCATTGCCGCGCGGCTCGAGGCCCTGGGCATTCATGATTACCTTGCCGAAGCCACCGGCGAGCTCAAGGCATCCGGCACGAAACCAGATGGTTCGCCGTGGCGTATCGCTCTGGAAGAGCCGCGCGACGATCAGCAGGTGGCAGAGCGCGTCATTAATATCGATGGCTATGCCCTGTCCACGTCCGGCGACTACCGCAACTATTTTCAGCAGGATGGCCGGCGCTATTCCCACACCTTCGATGCCCGGACCGGTGCGCCGGTCCTACACGATCTGGCGTCGGTCACGGTGATTCATCCTTCAGCGCTGATAGCCGATGGACTATCGACGCTGTTGCTGATTCTCGGGCCTGAAAGGGCCTGGGACTATGCCGAAAAACACGACATTGGTGCATTCTTTGTGATTCGTGCCGATACAGGTTTCGTCACACGCACCAGTCACGCTTTTGAACGGCTCAGTGGCGCAAAAGTTGACTGAGAACAGTACGAAAGCTGGCGTTGTAGTGCAGGCAAAAGTAGCCTACGACGCGACCAAGGGTTAATGTGCGCGGCGTTGACGCTTCTATAGACTGTGTCCGGGTTTTCTACTGGCCCCCAATTGTTCCTTCGCGCCGTCGTTCGGCGTGATTTAGCCGCCGGTGCTGCTGGCACCGCGGCCTGTTCTGAGGAGTACGCATGGCTGTCTACAACTACGACGTGGTGGTGCTGGGTTCCGGCCCGGCGGGAGAAGGCGCGGCAATGAACGCCGCCAAAGCAGGGCGCAAGGTGGCGATGGTCGACAGCCGTCGCCAGGTCGGCGGCAACTGCACCCACCTGGGCACCATCCCGTCCAAGGCCCTGCGTCACTCGGTGCGGCAGATCATGCAGTTCAACACCAACCCGATGTTCCGTGCGATCGGCGAGCCGCGCTGGTTCTCCTTCCCGGACGTGTTGAAAAGCGCCGAGAAAGTCATTTCCAAACAAGTCGCTTCGCGTACCGGCTACTACGCCCGTAACCGCGTCGACGTGTTTATCGGCACCGGCAGCTTCGCCGACGAGCAAACCATCGAAGTGGTCTGCGCCAACGGCGTGGTCGAGAAACTGGTGGCCAAGCACATCATCATCGCCACCGGTTCGCGTCCTTATCGCCCGGCGGACATCGATTTCCACCACCCGCGTATCTACGATAGCGACACCATCCTCAGCCTCGGCCACACCCCGCGCAAACTGATCGTTTACGGCGCCGGCGTGATCGGCTGTGAGTACGCTTCGATCTTCAGCGGTCTGGGCGTGCTGGTCGAGCTGGTGGACAACCGCGGTCAGTTGCTGAGCTTCCTCGACTCGGAAATCTCCCAGGCGTTGAGCTACCACTTCAGCAACAACAACATCACCGTGCGTCACAACGAAGAATATGACCGCGTCGAAGGCGTGGACAACGGCGTGATCCTGCATCTGAAGTCCGGCAAGAAGATCAAGGCCGACGCCTTGCTCTGGTGCAACGGCCGTACCGGCAACACCGATCAGTTGGGTCTGGAAAACATCGGGGTCAAGGTCAACAGCCGTGGCCAGATCGAAGTCGACGAGAACTACCGCACCTGTGTGCAGAACATCTATGGCGCCGGTGACGTGATCGGCTGGCCGAGCCTGGCCAGTGCCGCCCACGACCAGGGCCGTTCGGCCGCTGGCAGCATCGTCGACAATGGCAGCTGGCGTTTCGTGAATGACGTGCCGACCGGCATCTATACCATTCCGGAGATCAGCTCGATCGGCAAGAACGAGCAGGAGCTGACCCAGGCCAAAGTGCCGTACGAAGTGGGCAAGGCGTTCTTCAAGAGCATGGCGCGGGCACAGATCGCCGGCGAGCCGCAAGGCATGCTGAAGATCCTGTTCCACCGTGAAACCCTCGAAGTGCTGGGCGTTCACTGCTTCGGTTATCAGGCGTCGGAGATCGTGCACATCGGTCAGGCGATCATGAACCAGCCGGGCGAGCTGAATACCCTGAAGTACTTCGTCAACACGACGTTCAACTACCCGACCATGGCCGAAGCCTATCGGGTAGCGGCGTACGACGGCCTCAACCGGCTTTTTTGACGGGCTCCGGCCGGTGGCCTGAGCCGGCCGGGGAGACCGATTTCAGCAATTCCCGAGGGTGGCAGTGGCCAAACCGGGAAAGTCTGTAATCAGGCTGTCAACGCCGAAGTCGGCGAGTCTGCGCATCAGCGCAGGCTCGTTGACGGTCCACACCGACACATGCAGCCCCTGACGCTGCGCCTTTTGCAGGCGTTCCGGCGTACACAGCGTCCAGTTCAACGCCAGAATCTCGCAACCGTAGCTTTGCGCGACCTTCAACGGGTCGAGCCAGGCGTATTCGGCCACCAGGCCGCGTGACACGTCGGGCACCAGATCCAGCGCAGCCTTCAATACTTCCCGCGAACTCGAGGTGATCGTCACCTTGTCGAGCAGCCCGTGCCTGACCGCCATTTCACGGATGGCCAGCACGGTGGTCGCGGCGCGGGTGCGCGAAGCGCTTTTGACTTCCAGCTGCCAGTGCTCGAAATCGCACTTTTCGAACAGCTCTTCAAGCGTCGGAATCGGGCAGGGCTTGATCCAGCCCGGGCCGCCCTTGCGCGCGTCGTAGGTCACCAGATCGGCGGCGGTGTGCTCGACCACCTTGCCGCGCCGGTCGGTGGTGCGCTTGAGGGTCGGGTCGTGGATGACCATCAGCTCGCCGTCCTTGGACAGGTGCAGGTCCAGCTCGCAACGGCGCACGCCGTGCTTGAGACATTCCTGAAAACTGCTCAGGGTGTTTTCCGGTGCTTCGCCCTTGGCGCCGCGGTGGCCGTAGATAAGGGTCACGGTTCTTCCTTAATTTAAATGCCTGATTCGTTCTGTTCGCGGGCCAGACGTCGTTCCTGGGCCTGCTTCTGCAAGATATAGCGGGCGAGCAACTGGCGTTGGGCATCGGTCAGGTGTTCGAACTCGGTGCCGACGTCGTAGCCGTCGCCCTTGCGGTCGCAATGGGTGACGCGGGCGCGCAGCAGCAGGCCAAGCGCCTGGGGCATCAGCACCAGTTTCACCGACAGGTGAGCGCCGGTGGCGATCGGGGTCGGGTGCTGAAAGTCGATGCCGCCCTCGGAGATGATCACTGGCTGCGGCTCGCCGATATGGCCGAGCACGGTCAGGGCGATCACCTGGCTGAGCAGGTCGATGCGTTTGTTCTGGGATTTCAGGAACGCCGAGATGGCGCGGTCGCGTTCGCTGATCTGGCGCAGCAGGTGCTGCGACTCGAATTCGCTCAGGTGCAATTCGCTGAGCAGGTTGAACAGTGGAGAAGCATCCTGCAACACTTCCTGGCCTGCGGCTTCGGGAGCGGACAGGGGCCGAATTTCCAGTGCGATCGTGTCCTCGATACGGTAGTATTCGCGGCGATCTTCTTCATCTAATGTCGACATGGCGAACCCATGGTAGCGGCGGTGGTCTGAGTGTAAAGCTGGTTATCGACCCCCGCCACAAGGACGTTCCTTTTCCCTCCGAACAAGCCCCGACATGTTCAGACCTCTCTTCGTATTTATCGGCACGCGTTATACCCGTGCAAAGCGTCGCAATCATTTTGTGTCATTCATTTCCCTGACTTCGATGATCGGGCTCGCCCTTGGCGTGGTCGTGATGATCGTGGTGCTGTCGGTGATGAACGGCTTCGATCATGAGATGCGCACCCGCGTGCTGGGCATGGTGCCCCACGCGACCATCGAGACCGGTGAAGCCATCAACGACTGGCCGAGCCTGGCCGCCAAGGTCAAGCAGAATCCGCAGGTGGCGGCCGTCGCGCCGTTCACCCAGATGCAGGGGTTGCTGACCAACAACGGCCAGGTGTCCAAGGTGTTGCTCAATGCCATTGATCCGGCGCTGGAGCGCAACGTCTCGATCATCGACAACTTCATGAAGCAGGGCAAACTCGACGACCTGACGCCGGGCAGCTTCGGCATCGTGATCGGCGACAAGGCCGCGACCAAGCTCGGCGTTGGCCTCGGTGACAAGGTCACCTTCGTCGCGCCGGAGGTCAGCGTGACCCCGGCCGGGATGTTCCCGCGCATGAAACGCTTCACCGTGGTCGGCATCTTCCATGTCGGCGCCGGTGAACTTGACGGTTACCTGGGCGTCACCAACCTGCAGGATCTGGCGAAGATGCACCGCTGGAAGCCTGATCAGGTGCAGGGCCTGCGTCTGAAGTTCGACGATCTGTTCCAGGCGCCGCGTGAGGCGTGGAACATCGCCCAGCGCCTAGGCGAAGACCGTTACTACGCCCGCGACTGGACCCGTACCCACGGCAATCTGTATCAGGCGATCCGCATGGAAAAAGCCATGATCGGCCTGCTGTTGCTGCTGATCGTCGCGGTTGCTGCGTTCAACATCATTTCCACGCTGGTGATGGTGGTGAACGACAAGAAGGGCGACATCGCCATTCTGCGCACACTGGGCGCCACACCGGGCACGATCATGCGCACGTTCATGGTGCAGGGTACGGTGATCGGCGTGGTCGGCACGGCCATCGGCGCCGTGGTCGGGATTTTTGCCGCGCTCAACGTCAGCGCCGCGATTTCGGCCCTCGAAGGCGTGATCGGACACAAATTCCTCAACGCCGACGTGTATTTCATCGATTACCTGCCGTCGCAGGTGCAGAGCCAGGACGTGGTCATGGTCTGCGCCGCTGCGTTGGTCCTGAGTTTCCTCGCCACCCTGTATCCAGCCTGGCGTGCCGCGCGCACCCAGCCGGCGGAGGCGCTACGTTATGAGTGAGTCGGGCATGAGTGAAAAAGCAATCTTGAGCTGCCGCAACCTGGGCAAATCCTACGAGGAAGGCCCGGAGTCGGTGGAAGTGCTGGCCAACCTGCAACTGGAACTGCATCCAGGCGAGCGGGTGGCGATCGTCGGCAAATCCGGTTCGGGCAAAAGTACCTTGCTCAACCTGCTGGGCGGCCTCGACACGCCGACCAAGGGCGGAGTCTGGCTCGACGGTGAAGAACTGTCGGCGCTGAGCGAAAAGAAGCGTGGACTGCTGCGTAACCGTGCCCTCGGGTTCGTGTACCAGTTCCACCACTTGCTGCCGGAATTCACCGCGCTGGAAAACGTCTGCATGCCGCTGCTGATCGGCAAGACCGCAATCCCGGAAGCGCGTCAGCGTGCCACGGCGTTGCTGGAGCGAGTGGGGCTGGGCCATCGCCTGGAACACAAACCGGCAGAGCTGTCCGGTGGCGAGCGTCAGCGCGTGGCTATCGCCCGTGCTCTGGTGAACAATCCAGGGCTGGTGATGCTCGACGAGCCGACCGGTAACCTCGATTCCCACACCGCCGAAGGCATTCAGGATCTGATGCTGGAACTCAGCACTTCGATGCGCACGGCGTTTCTGGTGGTGACTCACGACATGAACCTGGCTCGCCAGATGGACCGCGTCCTGCAATTGCAGGAAGGTTGCCTGACCCCCATCTGACGGCTTGAAACCCGGTGCCTGAAAAGGCATCGGGTCTTTTATTTTTATACGGTGCCCCAGCGAATGTTCAGACCGTTATCGATCTTTATCGGCACGCGCTATACCCGCGCCAAGCGCCGCAATCGCTTTGTTTCGTTCATTTCGATGACCTCGATGATCGGCCTCGCCCTCGGCGTGCTGGCGATGATCGTGGTGCTGTCGGTGATGAACGGTTTCCAGCGCGAAATGAGCTCGCGCATCCTCGGCATGGTGCCGCACGCGACCATCGTCGGCGTCAAGCCGATCGACGACTGGCAGCCAGTGGCCGCCGCCGCGATGAAGAATCCGGAAGTGACGGCCGCCGTGCCGTTCACCGAGATGGAAGGCATGCTGTCCTACAAGGGCATGATGCAGCCGATCCAGATCAGCGGCGTCGATCCGGCCCAGGAAGGCAAGGTGTCGATCGTTGCCCAGCACATTGTTCAGGGCCGTCTCGATGCCTTGAAACCGGGTGAGTTCGGCGTAGTGCTGGGTGAAATCACCGCCCGGCGTTTCCGCCTCAATGTCGGCGACAAGATCACCCTGATCGTGCCGGAAGTCAGCACCGCACCGGGCGGCATCACCCCGCGCATGCAGCGTCTGAATGTGGTCGGCGTATTCAAGGTCGGTGCCGAACTCGACGGTTCCATGGGCCTGATCCACGTCTCCGACGCCGCGACCATGCAGCACTGGGAACCGAATCAGGTGCAGAGCGTGCGTCTGGCGGTGAAGGATCTGTACGCCGCGCCGAAGGTTTCGTCGGACATTGCCACTGGCCTAGGCGCCGATTTCAAGGCTGACGACTGGACCCACACCCAGGGCAGCCTGTTCAGCGCGATGAAGATGGAAAAAACCATGATCGGCTTGTTGCTGCTGATGATCGTCGCGGTGGCGGCGTTCAACATCATCGCGACCCTGATCATGGTGGTGAACGACAAGGGCGCGGACATCGCGATCCTGCGCACCATCGGCGCCACGCCACGACAGATCATGGCGATCTTCATGGTGCAGGGCACGGTGATCGGTATCGTCGGCACCATTATCGGCGGTGTGTTGGGGGTGATTGCCGCGCTGAATGTCAGTGAGATGGTGGGCTGGGTCGAGCGCGTGACCGGGCAGCACATCTTCAGTTCGGATGTGTACTTCGTCAGCAACCTGCCATCGGAATTGCAGGGCGGCGACGTGCTGTTGATCTGCTCGGCGGGCTTCATCCTCAGCTTCCTGGCCACCGTTTATCCGGCCTGGCGAGCGGCGAAGATCGAACCGGCGCACGCGTTGCGCTATTCGTAAGTTCCCCCATTGAGGCCGGCATTGCCGGCCTCAATCGTTTTTCGGCAACTCAATCACAAACCGCGTCCAGCCCTGAGCCGATTCGCAATGAATCTGCCCGCCATGGGCCCGGATGATCGACTGAGTAATCGCCAGCCCCAATCCCGCATGCTCGCTGCTGCCTTCCTGTCGCGCCGGATCCGCCCGGTAGAAGCGGTCGAACAAGCGCGGCAATAACTCGGCAGAAATCCCCTCGCCACTGTTCTCTACGGTCACCCTCAAGGATTTCGCCTGCTCGGCCACCTTCACACGTACTTCGCCAGCGGCCGGGGTAAAGCGCAACGCGTTATCCAGCAGGTTCGACAGCGCCCGGCGCAACATCGCGCGATCACCCGCAAACCGCCCCGCACCGTCACGGCTCAGTCTGACCTGAGCGTCTTCGGCCAGCGGCGCAAAAAACTCCAGCAACGCATCGGCTTCTTCCGCCAGCTCCAGCGGTTCACGCTTGGGCACCAGCAAACCGTGGTCAGCCTTGGCCAGATAAAGCATGTCGTTCACCAGTTGCGCCATCCATTGCAGCTCTTCGAGGTTGCTGTGCAGCGCTTCGCGATAGTCTTCGAGGGGGCGAGGGCGGGTGAGAGTGACCTGGGTGTGGGTCAGCAGGTTCGACAGTGGGGTGCGCAGTTCATGGGCGATGTCGGCGGAAAACGCTGACAGCCGCTGAAAGGAGTCATCGAGGCGTCCGAGCATGGCGTTGAAGCTGTGGGCCAATTCCGCGAGTTCTGCGGGCATCCGCGCTTCCGGCAGTCGGGCATTCAGCGATTGCGCCGAAATCCCACGGGCCACCGCACTCATACGGCGTAACGGGCGAAGACCGCTGCGGGCCGCCCAGGCACCGAGCAGTGCAGTGGCCAGCGCCGACAGGCCGACGGTCAGCCAGATCAGATGCTGCATGCGTTGCAGGAAGTGCTGGTGGTGGGTGATGTCCAGCAGCAAGGTCAATTGCGGGGAATCGGGTTTTTCCGGTTCAAGCGCGGCGTTGAGCAGGCGATAGTCGGTGCCGTTGTCGTTGATGGTGGCCAGACCGGGTTGCTGCGGCAGGTTTGCCGGGGCGTGCAATGAGCGGCCGAACCAGCGTTGCCCCTCAGAGCTGCTGATGCGCAGCGAGACATCGCCCTGCTGGCTCAACTCATCGGTGATGTGCGCGGCGTCGCTACCACTCAGCAGCGTCTGACGTACGCTGAGCAGTTTTCCTTCGAGCAGTTGCTGGTCGAGCTCGATGAAGTGACCCTCGCTGGCTCGATTGAAAACGACCCCGGCGACCAGCGAAACCACTGCGGTGCAGCCGGCGAACAACAGCGCCAGCCGACCGCTCAAGGACAGTCGGCGCATCAGTCGGCACGCTCTTCAAGGACGTAACCCATGCCACGTACGGTGTGAATCAGCTTGTGGGGGAAGTCGTCATCAATCTTCAGACGCAGTCGACGAATCGCCACTTCGATCACATTGGTGTCGCTGTCGAAGTTCATATCCCAGACCTGCGAGGCGATCAGCGATTTGGGCAGCACTTCGCCCTGGCGGCGCAGGAGCATTTCCAGCAGGGCGAACTCTTTGGCGGTGAGGTCGATGCGTTGGCCGCTGCGTTCGACCCGGCGGCGAATCAGGTCCAGGCTCAGGTCGGCCAGGCGCAGGCTGGTTTCCTGAGGCGTGGAACTGCCGCGGCGCAACAGGCTGCGCACCCGCGCCAGCAATTCGGAGAAGGCGAACGGTTTGACCAGATAATCGTCGGCGCCCAGTTCGAGGCCGTGAACCCGGTCTTCAACAGTGTCCTTGGCGGTCAAAAACAGGATCGGCGTTTCCAGGCCGGCGCTGCGCACCGCTTGCAGGATCTGCCAGCCATTGCGACCGGGCAGCATCACGTCGAGGATCAGCAGCGCATAGTCGCCGCTCAACGCCAGTTGCTGGCCGGTGGTACCGTCGGCCACCAGTTCGGTGTTGAAACCGGCCTCGGTCAGGCCCTGGCGCAGGTACTGGCCGGTTTTGGGTTGGTCTTCGACGATCAGCAGTTTCATGGGCGGCTCGGGTAGCGGGAACGAGGACGTTATACCGTGGGCAAACGCGGT
Organism: Pseudomonas sp. RIT778; assembly: GCF_019718735.1. Classification (NCBI taxonomy): domain Bacteria; kingdom Pseudomonadati; phylum Pseudomonadota; class Gammaproteobacteria; order Pseudomonadales; family Pseudomonadaceae; genus Pseudomonas; species Pseudomonas sp. RIT778. Next base: position 73,430 of record NZ_JAIHBA010000015.1, read on the forward strand.
GAGCGCCAACCTGACAAAGTTGTAATCTGCCTGTCAGGTCGCTGCCAGCGCAGGCGGGCTAGAGTTTCCCACAGGCTGAACCTTGATTTGTTGGAGTACGACTATGTTTTTGCGTAACCGTCTGGCCCTTGCCGCGTGTCTGCTGGCGCTCAGTTCGCCGCTGTGGGCATCGCCGGCGCACACCTATGACTTCGGCCAGCCGGCCCCGGCGGCCAAGGCCACCCGCAGCATCGAAGTGGTGATGGGCGACATGAGCTATGATCCGAAGGCGATCGAGATCAAGGCCGGTGAGACCGTTCGTTTTGTGCTGGTGAATAAAGGCCAGTTGCTGCACGAATTCAACCTCGGCGACGCAGCGATGCATGCAAAACATCAGCAGGAAATGTTGCAGATGCAGCAAAGCGGCATGCTCACGCCTACCGCCATGAAGGAAATGTCCCACGACATGGCGGGCATGGATCACGGCTCGATGGGCCATGGCATGAAGCACGACGACCCCAACAGCGTGCTGGTGGAACCGGGCAAGACCGCCGAGCTGACCTGGACCTTCAGCAAAGCGGTGAACCTGGAGTTTGCATGCAACATTCCCGGGCATTACCAGGCCGGAATGGTCGGCAAACTGACTGTCAGTCAGTAAGCACTCAAAGGCGGGAGCAAAGGCTGGTAGAATCCGCTGATTCTTCAGTCAGGTTTCCGCCATGCATCCCGCAGCCGAACATTCGCCGCTGGGCAAATCCAGCGAATACATCGCCACGTACACGCCGTCCCTGCTGTTCCCGATTCCGCGCACCGCGAAATGGGCCGAGCTGGGCCTGACCGCCGAAACCCTGCCGTATAAAGGCGTGGATTTCTGGAACTGCTTCGAGCTGTCGTGGCTGCTGCCGTCGGGCAAACCGGTGGTGGCGATCGGTGAATTCAGCATTCCGGCGGACTCGCCGAACATCATCGAATCCAAGTCGTTCAAGCTGTATCTGAACTCTCTGAACCAGACGCCGTTCGCCGACATCGCGAGCCTCGAAGCGACGCTGGTCAAAGATCTGTCCGCTGCTGCCGGCAAGCCGGTGGGCGTGCGGGTTCGCAGCCTGAAAGACGTCGAAGCTGAAGGCGTCGTGGCGTTGCCGGGCGTGTGCATCGACGATCTGGATATCAGCGTCAGCAACTACGAGCATCCGCGCCCCGAACTGCTGCGCTGCGACGATTCGCGCGTGGTGGAGGAGAGCGTGCACAGCCATCTGCTCAAATCCAACTGCCCGGTGACCAGCCAGCCGGACTGGGGCAGCGTGGTGGTGGAATACCGTGGCGCCGCGCTGGATCACGCCAGCCTGCTGGAATACATCGTCAGCTTCCGCCAGCACTCGGACTTCCACGAGCAGTGCGTGGAGCGGATCTTCCTCGACCTCCAGCGCCTGCTGAAGCCGGAAAAGCTCACGGTGTTCGCGCGTTATGTGCGCCGGGGCGGGCTGGACATCAACCCGTATCGCAGCACCGAAAGCGTGCAACTGCCGAACCATCGTCTGGTTCGTCAGTAACCCGCCTCGCGGACATGAAAAAGCCCTGCCAGTGATGGCAGGGCTTTTTTGCATTCGCGGGTTTCAGATGCCCATGCTGACCAGGGAATTCATGATGTTGCGCAACGTGCCGGCAATGGCGGGATGTTCGAGTTCGAAGCGATCAACTGCCAGGTTCACTCCGTCGGCAATGCTGGAGTCCTGGGTCTTTGTTTCCAGTTCAAGTTCCAGTTCGATCTGTTCCATCAGCGCATGTAGATCAGCGCGCTCGGCTTCGGTCAGCGGAGGATTTTGATCCAGTTGCTCGCGCAGGGCATTGAGCTGTTTTTGCAGTTCTTGAGCGGGCATGGTTGTTTCCTTTTATCGAGAGGCACTGGCATAGACCGCAGCCGTGCGCCAAAGGTCTATGGCTCTCCTTAAGACTAATCCACTCTTGGCCAACCTGCATGATCCCGGTCAGGGCTTTTCGCCTTTGAGACGACGCAGACTGATGTCCGCCAGACAAGTGTCGAGTTCGCCCAGATGATCGATCACCGAGTGCACACCCAGGCCGAACAGTTGCACCGTCGCCTTGCCGCGCAGCTGTTCGCGTTCCTTCTGGCTCAGGGCCTGCCATTCGCTCGGCGCCAGCCCGCACAGTGAGCCGCAGGACGCCAGGCCAATGGTCCAAAGCCCGGCATTGAGGCCCGATTGCAGCAGGCGCGGTTCGCCGCTGACCAGCACGCAACCGTCGAGACGATCGACATTCAGGCTCATCAGCGCTTGCCAACAGGCATTGGGCGCCGGCCACGGATTGATTGTTGCCGAATGTTGCGACGGTTTGATCCAGTCGGGCAGCGCCGATGAGAGGACTTGAGTGCAGGCCGTGGACAGCTCATCGAGCCAGGCGCAGGGGATTTGCTGGCGCTGCAGGCTGCGCAGGCTGTCGAGGGCGCCGGGTGTGACGTCGGCGTGTTCCGGGCCGACGCTGGCGTGATGACGGGCGCGGGCGCCGAAGTCCACCAGACAGCCGCTGAGTCCGAACAGCACGGCGGTCAGCGTCGGTGCCGCGAGGGGCAAGGCTTCGGCTTGAGGCATGGAAAACGTCCCTGAAATAGCGATCAGGCTAGGCAACATCGGTGACAGTTGCATGACAGGCCAATGACGAAGCGTCCTACAGAGGGATTCACCGGGGAACTGCCTAAAGCGGCGTTTCCGTCTTATACTGACGCACTTATCGTCGCGGCCCAGGTGCTGCGTCCGTACTATCCAAGGAGTTTTCTATGCGCTGGAGCCATCCTCTTGCTCAGCTTTGTGTATGTGCCAGCGTGATGCTGGTGCCGTTCGCCGCTCAGGCCGCAACGGAAGAAGACCCTTGGGAAAGCGTCAACCGTCCGATCTTCGAGTTCAACGATTTCGTCGACACCTATGCGCTGAAGCCTCTGGCGCAGGGCTACGAATTTGTTACTCCGCAATTCCTGGAAGACGGCATCCACAACATGTTCCGCAACGTCGGTGATGTCACCAACCTGGCGAACAACATTCTTCAGGCCAAACCGGCCGCCGCTGGCGTCGACACCGCGCGCCTGATCTTCAACACCACTTTCGGCCTGCTCGGTTTCTTCGACGTCGGCACCAAAATGGGCCTGAACCGCAGCGACGAAGACTTCGGCCAGACCCTCGGCTACTGGGGCGTTGGCAGCGGTCCTTACGTGATGCTGCCGCTGATGGGCCCGAGCACCCTGCGCGACGCGCCGTCCAAGTACGTCGACAGCTTCACCGGCCCGTACCGCTACATCAACGATGTGCCGGTGCGTAACTCGATTTTCGGCCTGAACATCGTCGACACCCGCGCCAGCCTGCTGTCGAGCGAGAAGCTGATCAGCGGCGACAAGTACACCTTCATCCGCAACGCCTACCTGCAGAACCGCGAGTTCAAGGTCAAGGACGGGCAGGTCGAAGACGATTTCTGATCTCGATTGATCAGTACAAAAGGGCGACCGCGAGGTCGCCTTTTTTGTGGGCGCGACCAATGATTGGGTTACCGAAGAACCCGTTCTTATAACTGCGAGTGATTTGACAAACAAAGTCTCCAAGCGACCATCGGCGCATGCTTGAAACGCTCGAAGGATGGGAGTACCGTCTGCGCCTTAGAAGGGCACCTCTGGTGCAACCGTGTGTGGGGCAAACGCTCCGAAGCGGTGCAGCAGAGAGGCTAGAAAGCGAATCCAGTAGTCTGCGCCGGGCCGTTGCCCCGCCTGCTACGCCAACCTAATTCTGGCGCCGTTTGCCCACATGCCAAAAACCAGTGCCACGCTGCTGATAATCGATGATGACGAAGTAGTGCGCGCGAGCCTCGCGGCCTATTTGGAAGACAGTGGTTTCAGCGTCTTGCAGGCCAGTAACGGCCAGCAGGGTCTTCAGGTATTCGAGCAAGACACGCCCGACTTGGTCATCTGCGATCTGCGCATGCCGCAGATGGGCGGTCTCGAACTCATCCGTCAGGTCACTGAGCGGTCACCGCAGACTCCGGTGATCGTGGTCTCGGGCGCCGGCGTGATGAACGACGCGGTCGAGGCCCTGCGCCTGGGCGCGGCGGACTACCTGATCAAGCCTCTCGAAGATCTGGCCGTGCTCGAGCACTCCGTGCGCCGGGCCCTGGATCGTGCGCGTCTGCTGCTGGAAAACCAGCGCTACCGCGAGAAACTGGAAAAGGCCAACCGCGAACTCGAAGCCAGCCTGAACCTGCTCCAGGAAGACCAGAACGCCGGTCGCCAGGTGCAGATGAACATGCTGCCGGAAAGTCCGTGGAGCATCGACGAATTCAGGTTCGCGCACCAGATCATCCCGTCGCTGTACCTGTCGGGTGATTTTGTCGACTACTTCCGGGTCGACGAGCGCCGGGTTGCGTTCTACCTGGCGGACGTTTCGGGTCATGGCGCCTCTTCGGCGTTCGTCACCGTGCTGCTGAAGTTCATGACTACGCGCTTGTTGTTCGAATCCAAGCGCAACGGCACGCTGCCGGAATTCAAGCCTTCGGAAGTCCTCGGTCATATCAACCGGGGGCTGATCAGTTGTAAGCTGGGTAAACACGTCACAATGGTCGGTGGAGTCATCGACGAGGAGACCGGTTTGTTGACCTATAGCATCGGCGGCCATCTGCCGTTGCCTGTGTTGTACACGCCTGACAGTGTTCGCTACCTCGAGGGGCGCGGTCTGCCCGTGGGGCTTTTCAATGAAGCCACCTACGAAGACCACGTGCTCGAACTGCCACCGACGTTCAGCCTGACGCTGATGTCTGATGGCATTCTGGATCTTTTGCCAGAGCCCACACTCAAAGAGAAAGAAGCCGCTTTACCGCAAAAGGTGAAGTCGGCGGGCGGCAGCCTGGATGGTCTGCGGCAGGTTTTTGGATTGGCCACGCTAGGGGAGATGCCGGATGATATCGCCCTGTTGGTGTTGAGCAGGAATCTTTGATGAGTACCGGTAGAATCCAGTTCGCCGAGCAGGACGGCACCTTCGTCCTGAAGTTCGTCGGTGAAGTTCGCCTGACCCTGTGTTCGGCGTTGGATGCGACTATTGAAAAAATCTTCACCGCGCTGAATTTCAACGCGATCGTGATCGATTTGACCGAAACCCGCAGCATCGACAGCACCACGTTGGGCCTGCTGGCCAAACTGTCGATCCTGTCGCGGCAGAAGGTCGGCCTGCTGCCGACCGTGGTCACCACCCACGAGGACATCACCCGTCTGTTGCAGTCGATGGGTTTCGAGCAGGTGTTCAATATCGTCAACCATCCCGTGCCGTGCCCGGAATGCCTCGATGACCTGCCGGATCAGGATCAGTCGGAAGAAGTGGTGCGGATCAAGGTGCTCGAAGCGCACAAGATCCTCATGGGCCTGAACGACTCCAACCGCGAAGCGTTCCATGACCTGGTGAATGCCCTCGAACGGCACTGATCAGCCAAACCACGAGGCACAAAAAAGGGCGAACCTGTGAGGGTTCGCCCTTTTTGCGTCTGCGCTCGGCCGATTACAGCTTGGCTTGCAGCAGCGCCTCGAGTTTTTCCTGGTCGCGGGCAAACTGACGGATGCCTTCGGCCAGTTTCTCGGTGGCCATCGCGTCTTCGTTGGACAACCAGCGGAATTGCGCCTCGTTGAGGCTCAGGCGCGCTTCGCCGGCATGGCCCGGAGCGAGTTTGCGTTCCAGCTTGCCGGTGTCGGCTGCCAGTTTCTCGATCAGGTCCGGGCTGATGGTCAGGCGGTCGCAGCCGGCCAATTGCTCGATCTGATTGAGGTTGCGGAAGCTCGCGCCCATGACCACGGTCTTGTAGTCATTGGCCTTGTAGTAGTTGTAGATGCGCGTCACGGACTGCACGCCCGGATCATCAGCACCGGTGTAGTCGTTGCCGTTGGCCTTCTTGTACCAGTCGTAGATGCGACCCACGAACGGCGAGATCAGGAACACGCCGGCATCGGCGCAGGCCGCGGCCTGAGCGAAGGAGAACAGCAGGGTCAGGTTGGTCTGGATGCCTTCCTTTTCCAAAATCTCGGCAGCGCGGATACCTTCCCAGGTCGAGGCGATCTTGATCAGCACGCGGTCACGGCCGACGCCGGCCTTGTCGTACAGCTCGATCAGACGGTGCGCACGCTTGAGCATCGCGTCCTTGTCGAACGACAGGCGCGCATCCACTTCGGTGGAAATGCGGCCCGGAATGACCTTGAGGATTTCCTGACCGACCGCGACGCCGAAACGGTCGCTGGCCAGGCCGACATCGCCCTTGCAGTCGCGCACGCTGGCGTTCAGCAGTTCGGCGTAGGCCGGAATCGCCGCTGCCTTGAGCAGCAGGGAAGGGTTGGTGGTTGCGTCGACCGGTTTGACCCGGGCAATCGCTTCGAAGTCGCCGGTGTCGGCCACGACGGTGGTGAACTGTTTGAGTTGTTCCAGCTTGGAAGTCATGAGCGTGCTCTGTCCTATGGGTCTGGTGACATTACCCGAGCGTCGGCAGCCACTCAAGGGCATGTCGGCGTATCGAGCGCCCCGCTGGCAACAACCTGAAAACGGCTGTTTGAAAGGCGGGGCGCGTTATCGATCAATACGATGCCAAAAAGGACCACAGGTTCAAAGCAACCGACCCGTTGCGCAGCGCCTATTCGGCGTTGAGCTGGGTCGAGGCCGCCGTTTGTGCCGGTTTCGACTGCCCGTCGGAGGTCAGCAAGCCGAAATTCTTCTCCCGGTCGTTGCTGCCCGACTCGCTGTTCTTCCATTCGTAAATCGACGTCAGCGGGATGTTGAGTTTTTTAACATCGGCAATGAACGCAGAGATTTTACTGGCTTGCCCTTCCGGCCCGCCGTTGGAGGCGAGCGCCGAGATGCCCCATTCACTGATAACGCCCGGCAGATGGAAGTTTTGCTGGATGAAGGTTTGCGCGTTGCTGATCTGCGTCGCGGTCATGCCGTAGGGGTGGTAGGAAATGGCATCCAGGCACTGCGGATAAGTGCCAAGGATGCTGTTGAGTGCCACGGTCGAGGCGGAGCCGGCCGTCGGCGGGCGGGCGAAACCGAATCCCACCAGAGGCGTCGATTGCGGCTTGCCTTGCAGCGTCTTGCACATGGCCGTCATGAACGGCACGAAGGTGTTTTTGAAGTCTCCGGTGGGCCAGTAGGTGTCGAGATCCGGTTCATTCCAGATTTCGATCCCCACCAGTTGCGTGCTCCAGGCTTGCTCAAGCCCGCTCACCGTGTTGGCGAACGCTTCACCGGCGCTCGTCAGGTCGCCGGTCAACGGTTTGGTGGCGCGCACGGTCATCAAGACCGGCAGCCCGGCAGACCGCGCCGCCGCGAACGCATCGCTGATCTGTTTCTGATAGGCCTTGGCGCCGAGGCTGTCGCTCCACACGCCGAAGCGCACAAAACTGAACCCGGCCGCTTTGATCTGCTCGGCGTCGGCCGGGGTGAAGTTCTGGATCTTGACCTGTACGCCGATGGTTCTGGCGGGCAGTGACGGGAACAACGCGCTGGCGTGAACCTGCGCGGTAGCACTGAGCATCAACAGGGCGGCGGCACCAAGATGTTTGAGATGTGCTGATTTCATGTCTGCTCTGCTGATGAGAATGACATCTAGCCAATAGTTATCTCGTTGCCTGTATTTCGATGACGAAGAGGGCGCGAAGTGCACGAATGTTATTTTTTGTCGGAAAACTTTCGCCCGAAAATCACAGTTATTTTTAGTCCGGTAATTCTGGTTGGGGGACTTTTAGAGGCCGTGGTACTTAATGCACCGGTATTAACGGGTGAATCTATTTCCGAGTGAAGGAAGGTCTTGCGGGTTCATTCGAATGTGCAAGGCATGTTGGCCGATTGACATTACACGGGAAAGTAAACCTTGTTCAAAAAGATTCTTGTCGTTTGCGTAGGCAATATCTGCCGAAGTCCGACAGCGGAACTTCTGTTGCGCAATGCACTGACACCTTCGGCGATCAGCGTGACCTCCGCAGGCCTGTCTGCACGGGTCGGCGAAGGCATGGAGTCGACCGCGCGCCAAGTGCTGGAAGACCACGGCCACAGTGCCGAAGGGTTCACGGCGCGGCAACTGACAGCAGACATCGTCAATGAATCAGACCTGATTCTGGTCATGGAAAAACAACATGTTAATCAAGTACTGAAGATTGCCTCTCACGCCAGGGGCAAAGTGTTTCTGCTGGGCAAGTGGCAGAGCGAACGAGAAATACAGGACCCGTATCGTCAGGGGCAGGCCGCTTTTATTCATGCCCATGCATTGATTGAAGATGCTGTTAGCTCATGGGCGCAACGCCTGGCGCGTTGATGAATATTCTTCAGTTCAGTGAATGGTAAGAAAGACTTATGCAGTTACCGTCAGTAATCGGCACCCGCGACAACGATCAAGACAGTATTGATCTTCTCGGCATCTTCGGCAGCCTGATCGATCAGAAATGGTTGATCGGTGCGTTCACCGGCGCGTTCATGATGACCGGTGTGGCTTATGCGATCTTGGCCACGCCGGTGTATCTGGCCAACGCCCTGGTGCAGGTCGAGCCGAAAAAGAACGACATGCTCGGTTTTTCCGACCTCAACAGCATGCTCGGCGGGCAATCGCCGTCGGTGACCGAAATCGGCATCATCAAATCCCGCGCGGTGATCGGCAAGACGGTCGACGATCTGCGCCTGGACATCGACGTCACCCCCAACACCTTTCCGCTGATCGGCGGCTTTCTTTCCCGGCGCTATCGCGGCGAGAGCGAACTCAGCGTCGCGCCGCCGCGTTTCGGCCTGAGCAGCTACGCCTGGGGCGGTGAGCGCCTGGAGTTTGCAAAGCTCAATCTGCCCAAGGAACTGCTGGGCAAGAAACTCACCCTGATCGCCGGCGAACAACATCGCTTTCAACTGCTCGACGACAACGACAACCTGCTGGTCGACGGCGTGGCGGGCGAAGCCTTCACGCAGGACGGCGTGGAAGGGCAGGTCGCGCAATTGTTGGCCAACCCCGGGACCCGTTTCGAAGTGGTGCGCTACCCGCGCATCGTGACCATCCAGGGTTATCAGGACGCACTGGACATCTCCGAGCAAGGCAAGGAATCGGGGATCATCCGTCTGGCCCTGGCCAGCAGCGACGCCGCTGAAGCGGTGAAGATCCTCAACAAGATCGCCTCGCTGTACGTGGATCAGAACGTGCGCCGCACTTCGGCCGAAGCGGCGCAGAGCCTGGCCTTCCTGCAAAGCCAGTTGCCGCAGGTCAAACGTGACCTGGCCAAGGCCAGCGATGCGCTCAACGCCTACCAGACCCACGGCAAGACCGTGAACATCTCGCTGGAAACCCAATCGGTGCTCGGCCAGTCCGTGGCGCTCGAAACGCGAATTTCCGAGCTGAAACTGCAACAGGCGGAGATGGATCGCAAGTTCACCAAACAGCATCCGGCCTATCGCGCTCTGATGACCCAGATCGGTGAACTGACCCAGCAACAGCGCTCGCTGGAAGGCAAGGTTCAGGACCTGCCGGCCACGCAGCAGGAATTGCTCAACCTGACCCGCGATGTCGAAGTCGCCTCGCAGATCTACACCCAGTTGCTGAACAAATCCCAGGAGCTGGACATCATCCGCGCCGGCGCTGTGGGTAACGTGCGTCTGGTGGATACGGCGGACGTCGACCTGACCAGCCCGGTCAAACCGAAAAAAGCCCTGATCGTGTTGATCGCCACTTTCCTCGGCGCCTTCGTCGGCGTGGCGCTGGTGCTGTTGCGCAAATCCCTGAGCAAGGGCCTGGAAGGGCCGGAAGCCATCGAGCAGCTCGGCTTGCCGGTCTACGCGTCGATTCCCTACAGCGCCCTGCAACAGGAAGAGGACAGCAAAAAAGTCCGGGCCAAAGTTGCGGCGGACACGCCGGCGTACCTGCTGGCCCTGCGCAACCCGACGGACCTGTCCATCGAGTCGATCCGCAGCCTGCGCACCTGCCTGCACTTCGCGGCGCTGGATTCGACCAACAACCGCATCATGATTTCCGGCCCGAGCCCGCAGGTCGGCAAGACCTTCGTCTCTTCCAACCTCGCGGCGGTCATGGCGCAGAGCGGGCAGCGCGTGGTGCTGATCGACGCCGACATGCGCAAAGGGCATCTGCACAAGACGCTGAACACGCCGATCACCAACGGTTTGTCGGATCTGCTGGTCAAGCGCTGCACCCTCGATCAGGCGATCAACAAGGTCGAGGTCGACAACCTGCACTTCATCAGCCGTGGCCAGGTTCCACCGAACCCTTCCGAACTGTTGATGCACGCCAATTTCCGCGAACTGCTGGCGCAACTCAGCGAGCGCTATGACGTGGTGATCATCGACACGCCACCGCTGCTGGCCGTGACCGACGCGGCGATTGTCGGTCGCGAAGCCGGCATCAGCCTGATCGTTGCGCGGTTCGGGGTGAACCCGGCCAAGGAAATCGAAATGACGATCCGTCGTTTCGCCCAGAACGGTATCGAGTTGAAGGGCGCGGTGTTCAACGGCGTCGAGAAGCGCGCGGCCAGCTATTACGGCAACGGCAGCTATTACAACTACGAATACGCGTCCGACCAGTCCTGAATCTCAGCGACGGTCCTTACAGGCATGAAAGTGGGTGGGTTGTGAAAAAAATACTGCACGTGGCGGAAACGATCAAAGGTGGGGTGGCGACGGTCATCCGCACGATTTCGGCGGCTCCGGAAGACGGGCGCTATGAGCTGGTGTACCTGGTCCCGCTCGACCAGAAGAAAGAACTGCACGGCATCGACGAACAGCAGATCCGCACCTTCGCCCGAAGCGGGCGGAATGTGCCGTCGCTGCTGCGTTTTGCCTGGCAACTGGCGCGGGTCCTGCTCAAGGAAAAACCCGACGTGGTGCATTTGCACAGCACCTTTTCCGGGGTCATCGGCCGTTGCGTGTGCGTGCTCCTGCGGCCGTGGCGCAAGCCGAAAATCGTCTACTGCCCCCATGCGTTTTCGTTCCTGATGGAAAGCTCGCCGATCAAGCAGAAAGTCTATGCGTGGATCGAGCGGGTGCTGCAGAAGGTCACGGACAAGATCATTTGCGTCAGCCAGTTCGAGCTGGACAAGGCCGCGAAGTTTGGCATCGAGCGCCAGCGCATGACGCTGATCTACAACGGCATCGATCACAAGCATGACGAACGCAAGGCCAACGATCCGGCACCGATTCATCTGCTGTTTGTCGGTCGCCTCGACTACCAGAAAGGCTTCGACGTGTTGCTCAAGGCCTACAGCGAAGCAAACCGCAGCGACCTGAAACTGACAGTGGTGGGTAGTGCAGTGAACGAGGACGTCGTCGAATGTCCTCCGCTGGACGGGGTGGAATACCTGCCCTGGGTGACGCCAACCGAAGTGCACGCGCTGTATCAGAAAGCCGATGCCCTGATCGTGCCGAGTCGCTGGGAAGGCTTTGCGATGGTGCCGCTGGAAGGCATGGCGCTGGGCCTGCCGGTGATCGCCAGCGACTGCACGTCGTTGCCCGAACTGGTCACCCATGGTGTGTCCGGTTATGTGTTCCCCGCCGGTGACCACCAGGCCCTGGCCGAGCGCCTGAAGAAAATCCAGAAGCCTGCGTTGTCGGCTCTCGGCATCGAAGGTCGGCGCATCGTCCGCGAGCGTTTCAGCGCCGCGTTGATGATCCGCCAGACCTACGACGTGTATTCCGCTCCCTCTTATTAAGTAGAACTCCGCTCATGAACGTAACGATTTTGCATGGCTACAGTGCCTCCAACTCCGGCGATGGTCTGCTGGTCGATCTGGCCATTGCGCTGGTGCAGCGCAACTTTGGCGAAGACACCGCGATCAGCGTCGTGGCGTCCGATCCGGACTCTTTCAAATACCTGCCGCACCCGCGTTTCGACGCGCCGGTGATGGCGGCCAAGGGCCTGGGCCGGGTCAAAGAAGCGGTGTTCCTCAATCAGTCCTACGCGGGGCTGGCGGACCTGTTGAAGAAAACCGATCTGATCGTTGGCGTCGGTGGCGGCTACATGCGCTCCAAAAGCGCCTTCGAGCACATCAAGCTGAAACTCGGCCACGCCAAACAGCTGGAAACCGCGATCCTCAGCAAAGTGCCGTCGGTGTACCTGCCGCAAAGCATCGGGCCGTTCCACGGCGACAGCGACAAGATCGTCGGTCACTACGCCAGCGCCGATGCGGTGTTCGTGCGCGATAACCGTTCCTCGGCGCTGTTCGATGCTTGCGAGAATGTCTACCGCGCACCGGACCTCGCGGTGCAGGCGCTGGCCGGCAAGATCCTTCAGCAACCCAAGTTCACTCGCTGCGCCTCGACGCCGGCCACGGTGTGCGTGGTGCTGCGCAAGCCGCCGGCATGGAGCAAGGAAAAGAAACTCGCCTACGTGGCCAACCTGAAAGTGCTGCTGCAGCGCTTGAAGAACAAAAGCAAAGTGGTCTGCGCCGTACAGAGCGCCGTGCGCGGTAACGATGACGGCGCGTTTTACCGCGAACTGGGCATCACCGAAGACCTGCTGCCGTTGAAGGCAACGCTGGCCAAATACCAACCGGACCTGGTGATTTCCGTGCGCCTGCACGGCGCGATCGAATCGCTGCTCTCGGGTGTGCCGGCGTACCACATCAGCTACGAGCGCAAAGGCTTCGGCGCCTATCAGGACATGGGCGTCGAGGACTGGGTCATCAACGGCGGCGACATCAATGTCGACACCATTATCGACACGGTTTACGCGCCTGACGCGCTGTCGAATTTCGGCAAACGCCTGACCGACACCTGCCGCGAGATCGAAGCGAAAACCGTGGCCATGGACGACATCATCAAGGGCGTCATTCGATGATATTCCGGCTGTTGCTGCGGGGTGGGGCACTGGGCGCGAAGTTCTTGCTGGTGCTCGCCATCACCCATTACCTCGGTTACGAGGCGCTGGGTTTTTACGGCGTGGTGGTCGCGGCGTCGTTGATCGCGTCGAAGTTCTACAGCGTCGGTTTCAGTTCCGAGATCAACCGGCTGATCAGCGTGGGCGGCAGTTCGCGCCGGGTGGTGGACAAGGTGCTGCTGCTGTACCTGGCCGTGGGGCTGGCGTTGTCGGTGCTGACGGTGGTGATCTATTCGCTGTTCCAGTCGGTAGAAGCGACCAGCGCGCTGATCGCTTGCGTGACGCTGGTGCTGCTCACCGAACACCTGTCGTTCGAGATCAACTCGTTCGTGTTTTCCGCGCAGAAAGCCACGGCGGGTGCGTTGCTGTTCTTCATCAAGACCGGGCTCTGGGCGTTGCTGGCCGTGGGCGGAATGGCGCTCGGATGGGTGTCCGGAATCGCCAGCGTGCTGTGGCTGTGGGTCATCGCCAACGTGCTGGTGATCGTCGCCGGTTACCTGATCGTGGTGAATGTTCATCGCGGGCGGGAAGAGGGGACGCTGGCCACTGCCGCAGTGTGGAAAGCCGGGCTGCCGTTTTACCTCGGCACTGGCCTGATCGCCCTGAGTCAGTACGCCGAACGCTTTCTGATCATCGACCTCGAACCTTACGCCAGCCTCGGTAAATACGTGTACGCGTGGTCAGCGGCCAACACCTTGCAGGCGTTGTCTTACGCGGTGGTAGCGGTGGTCGGCATTCCGCTGCTCGCCAAGCGTTATCAGGCCGATCAGCAACCGTTCACGGTCCGGCAGTTGTTCGTGAACAAATGGGTCGCACGTTCGCTGGTGGTGTCGGCAGCGGTCGCGGTGGGCATTTATCTGTTTTTCAACGTGGTGCTCGATTACGTCGCCACCAGCGTTCCGCGTCCGGACAACGGCATCCTTCTGGTGCTGATTTTCTCCTTCGCCCTGCGCGCCATTGGCGACATCGTCTGGGGCGGGTTGATCGCTTCGAAAAACAGCCGGGTATCCCTCGCCAGCGCGGCCATTTGTCTGTTGGTTTCAGTGCCGGTCAGCTACCTGCTGATCAAGCATTATTCGATCTACGGCGCGGCCTGGGGCAACGTCTTTGCGATCATCGTGCAGCTCGGCGTGATTGCGCTGCTGACTCGTGCCACGCGCGCGAAAAAGGCTGTCGTGTCATGGGCCTGAAACTGCCGTGCATCGAGTTTCGCGGCCGCCGTCTCGATTCCTCGCTGTCGTTCCTGATCCTGTTCACCGGGCTGTTTCTGTCGGTGGCGATGCCGCTGCTGATTCCCCGCGATCCGGGCCCGGATGCGATGACCCTGTGGTCGTCCTACGCCCGGGCCGACAACTGTAATTTCTGGAACCCGTTCTCGCCGGATCGCTCGTCCTACGAGTGTTCGGCGTTCCTGCTGCGGCCCACCGGGATCAACCTGACCAACGCCTGGGCCTACGGGATGTTTTGCAACTTTTTCCTCACGGCGATTCCCGTGGTGGTGTTCCGGCGCATGCCGCTGACCATCTTCGGAACCCTGTGCCTGTGGGGCATCGTCCGTTCGTTTTTCCTGGAAAACCTGACCAAGGAAATCATCGTGTCGGTGGCGGTGCTGAGCATTCTGTTCAGCTCGCTGACGCGCAAATATCGCGGCGGATTTTTCCTCTCGGCGGTGATCTACGGCGTGCTGATCCGGCCCTACTGGATTCTGTTTTCGCTGTCCTGGGTCGGCGTCTGCGTGATGAAAAAGTACGTCTCGCGCACGACCTTCTTCCTGATGCTGTTCCTGTTCTATCTCGCGGTTGCGATGGCGATCCAGCTGGCGCTGGGCTTCCCGGTGTCTTCGATTCGCGCCAGCAACAACGAACTGCGCACGGCGGGCGAGGAGGGTTCCAAATCGCTGATCGTCTCGTGGCTCAGCGGCAGCGACTTCGTCTCGCAGGCCCTGGACTCGATGATCATTTTCTTCCGATTGTCGTTCCCCGTAGAGCTGATCCTGCTGTCCGGGCCGGGTCAGGTGATCTTCGTCGCGTTGATGATCATGACCGCGCTGCTGCTGTTCAAGGTCATCACCTCGACCGATTACAAGGGCGCGCCGATCCAGACCAAACCCAAGGAACTGATCGCGATTCCGCTGGCGTTCCTGCTGGTTCAAGGCTTGTTCGAACCGGACTTCGGCTCGTTCGCCCGGCACTTTTCGATGGTGGTGCCGGTGCTGTTCGTGGGCCTGGGTCTGATGTTGCGGGCGAACAAGCCGGTGAAGGTTGAATCAAGAATTCTGAATTGAGGCGGGTGCTTTATGTCGAGCAAGAAAAAGTCCCTGGAGATCGAAACCCTGCGTGGCCTGGCGTGCCTGTTGCTGGTGCTCTATCACGTGATCGGGCCGTTGGGCGGTGGTTTGAAAATCGACATCGGCTCGCCGTTCCGGGTGATCGCCGATTCGATGGTGTACGTGCGCATGCCGCTGTTCACCTTCATCTCCGGCTACATCTATTCCATCTACAAAATTCGCGGCAATGACTTTTCCGCGTTCTTCAGCGGCAAGGTGCGGCGGCTGATCGTGCCGCTGTTTTGCGTCGGTGTGCCGTTCTCGGTGTTGCAGGCGGTAGGGCCGGGCGTGAACAAGGACGTCAGCGTGATGGATGCGCTGTTGTCGTTCTATGTGCCGATCAACCACTTCTGGTTCTTGCAGGCAGTGTTCATCATTTTCATGTTCGTCGGCCTGTTGGAATGGCGCGGACTGCTGCGTACACCGACGCGTCTGTATCTGTTGTTCGCGTTCGCGGCGGCGGTGTTCCTGTTGCCAGCGTTTCCGGTGGATGCGTTCGGCATCAACGGGGCGATTTATCTGCTGCCGTTCTTTGTGGCAGGCATGATCGGCCAGGAGAAAGTCAGCGAGCTGAAGCAGACGTTCAAGGTGATCGGCCCGCTGGTGTTTGTGCTGATCTCGCTGACGCTGCTGTACGTGGCGTCGGTGGACCGCGAGCTGATCGTCGACCGCCGCAGCCTGATCGGCCTGACGGTGGGCTGCGTGTCGTGCATCGCGTTGCTGTCGAGTGACATGCGCTCGAAGGCGCTGACCTGGCTTGGCGGTTACTCCTATGCGATTTTCCTGTTTCACGTGTTGTTCGCCGCGACGTCGCGCTCGATCCTCGGCCGCTTGGGTGTGAAAGACGAAAGCGTGCTGGTGTTCTGCGGCGTGACGTGTGGCTTGCTCGGGCCGGTGGTGTTGTCGATGATTTTCAGTCGGTTCAACTTCACCTCCGTGCTGTTCCTTGGCGAACGTGCCGCGACGAAAAAGAAGCCGGCGGCGACCATCGCACCGGTGGCGCAGATTCGATGAAGGAAGCGATCCATGCTGGCTGTTGATGATGTGCCGCCGGTGGCGGCGTCGGTGGTGCAAATCGGCGACGCTCGCGAGCGCTTTGGCCAGTGGCGCGAAGGCAAGGCCGGCAAGGTGTTGTCGATCTCGGTGATCGGCGACAGCTACAGCGCCGGGCAGGATTTCTACCTGAACAAACTGGTGCAACGGGTGGCCGGGGAGGTCGGGTTTGCCGGGCCGGGTTATGTCGGCTTCAACCACGGCGCAGCGCTCGGTGGCACGCATTTCAAGTACACCCGCACTAGCGAGAAATACTTCGGCGGCGACTGGCAGGTCTCCGGCCTCGGGCAAGCCAGCCCCGACAGTCGCACGGTGACCGGCCGCCCCGGCGCCTGGCTGCAAGTCGACGCCAGTCCGACGCCTGCCATCAACACCGCCGTTACTCAGGCGAAACTGCTTTACCTCGGCAACGGCGAGTCCAGCGAGTTGCGTTATCGCTGGTCACCCTCTGCCGACTGGCAGCCGTTGAAACTCGCAGGCGAGGGCGTTCAGGAAGTCCCGTTGTCTGGCACGTCGTCCGCGACCGATTGGGCTTTCAGACTGGAAGTGGTGAAGGGCGCGCCGACCCTGTTCGGCCTGTGGCTGAGCAACGATCAGAACGGGGTTCGGGTCTCGAAACTGGCAGCATCCGGCGCGGCGTCCGCTGATTTCTACCACAACGATGCCCGCTGGCAGGCGCAGTGGAAAGCCGTGGTGTCGAAGATCCCCGCAGACATTTACCTGATCATGCTCGGTGGCAACGATCAGGGTTTTGGCGTGAAGCCCGAGCAGTATCTGCACAACGTTCAGGGTCTGGTCGGCATGCTCCGCGAGATTCAACCGGCGGCGAGCATCAACCTGATCCTGCGTCAGGACACCACCCGCTCCAGCGCCTATCCGATGTCGGCTTATGCGCAGGTCATCGAGCCCTGGGCCCGTGAGCAGCGTCTGGGTTACGCCAATCTGCAATGCGCCTTCGGCACCGACGTCAAACGCTACGCCGCAGCCATGATCGGGCCGGACAAGATTCATCCGGTGCCGGCCACGGGCGGGCGGGTGATTGCCGATTACTTCTATCGTTGGGTCGTGGGCGGACAGCAAAAAGTCTCGCCACAGGACAGCTGTGGCGAGACTTCGAAGTAGCCGTCAGTTGTCGAACAGATCCAGATGGCTCAGCAGCTCTGCGGTTTTCTGCGGCATCAACTGCGTCACGCAACGGGTTTCCACGTTGACGATGATCGCCGGGTCGTTGCAGCAGATCCGCACGCGAAAACGCCAGTCGCTGAAAATCACTTTCAGGCCGTCGCGGTCATCGACCTCCAGCGCCTGTTCGCCGTAGATCCGTTTCAGGTGGGCGAGCAGGGGATACGGATCGCGCATCGCTCGGCGTATGTCCCCGGAGGAGGGAAACACGCCGAGGCGATCGACCAGCAGCAGGGTGCCCAGCCACGGGCCATTGGCGCTGGGCAATGGCTGATGGCGGGATAACCAGCTCATCACCCCGAGGTTGTCCACCTCACGTTCAATCTCTGCGGAATGTTGTGCAATGTTCATGGTTGCCTCGTTGGATGTGCGTGCTGCAATGAATCAGTGGGGGCCGCTCAGCGACCCTTCAGGTAAACGTTGTCGTAGCAGAAGTTGGTCGCCTGCAGGTAACCCTCGGCGTCGCCGCAGTCGAAGCGCAGACCCTTGAATTTGTAGGCCAGCACGCAACCGTTCTGCGCCTGTTTCATCAGGGCGTCGGTGATCTGGATTTCGCCGCCCTTGCCCGGCTCGGTGTCGGCGATCAGGTCGAAGATGTCGGGCGTGAGGATGTAGCGGCCGATGATCGCCAGGTTCGACGGTGCGTCTTGCGGGGCCGGTTTTTCCACCATGTGGTTGACCCGGTAGATGCCCTCGGAAATCGCCTCGCCGGCGATCACGCCGTACTTGTGGGTCTGGTCGCGCGGGACTTCCTGGATGGCGACGATCGAGCAGCGGAATTTCTTGTAGAGCTCGATCATCTGCGTGAGCACGCCGTCGCCTTCGAGGTTCAGGCACAGGTCGTCCGCCAGTACCACGGCGAAGGGCTCGTCGCCGATCAACGGGCGGCCGCTGAGAATCGCGTGGCCCAGGCCTTTCATTTCCACCTGACGGGTGTAGGAGAAGGTGCAGGTGTCGATCAGCTCGCGAGTGCCGGCCAGGAATTTCTCTTTCTCGGTGCCACGAATCTGGTGTTCGAGTTCGTAGCTGATGTCGAAGTGGTCTTCCAGTGCGCGCTTGCCCCGTCCGGTGACGATGGCCATGTGTTGCAGGCCGGCGTCCCGTGCTTCTTCAACGGCGTATTCGATCAACGGCTTGTTGACGATCGGCAGCATTTCCTTGGGCATGGCTTTTGTGGCCGGCAAGAAACGCGTGCCATAACCGGCAGCGGGGAACAAACATTTACGGATCATAAAAGTTTCCTGGTCATTCATGGCGCACTGCCATCGTTTATTGCAATAACGAAAGGTTGCAAGTTATTGAAGCTGTACTTTAATACCTGACTCGGGAGATGAGTGGCAAATAGCAATGAGTGTAAAACACGACAATGTTATGAGATGTCGGTTTGACAGTTATTGGTTATTTTTAGTCGGCATCCGTTGATAGTGATGAATGCGCGGGAGTGCTAATAAGTACCAGGCAATACAGTTTGGCTTATGAAAATATTTATAGCCAGTGATTGAACTGTTTTTGTTTTTGGTTGTTATCGCGCTGTTTGTGTGAATCAAGACACACATTAAACAAACAGTGCTTGACACGCGAGTTGGCACTTTTCCCACTTATGGACCGCGCTATGAAGATTCTGGTAACGGGTGGCGCCGGCTATATCGGCTCGCACACCACACTTGCACTACTTGAAGCAGGTTATGAAGTTGTAGTTCTGGATAATCTTTGCAACAGCAGCGACGCCGCCTTGCACGCGGTGGAAGCCATTTGCGGCAAAAGTGCGCTGATGATTCGCGGGGATGTCTGTGACCGGGCCCTGTTGGACCGGATTTTCCAGCAGCACGCCATTGATGCCGTGCTGCACTTCGCCGGGCTCAAGGCCGTGGGCGAGAGCGTGCGCAAGCCGCTCGAGTACTACGAAACCAACGTCAGCGGCAGCATCACGCTGTGCCAGGCGATGGCGGCGGCGGGGGTGTTCCGGCTGGTGTTCAGCTCGTCCGCCACAGTCTACGGCGAGCCGGCGCAGATGCCGATTCGCGAGGATTTCCCGACGGGCAATCCGACCAATCCCTACGGCCAGTCCAAGCTGATCGTCGAGAACGTGCTGCGCGACCTGTGCCAGTCCGAACCGCGCTGGAGCATCGCTCTGCTGCGCTACTTCAACCCGATCGGCGCGCATCACAGCGGCCAGATGGGCGAAGACCCCAACGGCATCCCCAACAATCTGGTGCCTTACATCAGCCAGGTGGCGGTCGGCAGCCTGAAGGAATTGTCGATCTTCGGCGACGATTACCCGACAGTCGATGGCACCGGCGTGCGCGATTACATCCATGTGGTGGATCTGGCGGACGGGCATTTGAAAGCCCTGCAATCGATCGCCGACCGCACCGGCATTCATACCTGGAACCTCGGCACCGGCGACGGCTACAGCGTGTTGCAGGTGCTGCGCGCCTTCGAGCAGGCCTGCGGGCAGCCAGTGCCGTTCCGGGTGATGCCACGGCGTTCCGGGGATATCGCCGAGAGCTGGGCCGACGCCTCCAAGGCGGCAAAGGAGCTCGGCTGGAAAGCCACACGCAACTTGCAGGACATGGTCACCGACACCTGGCGCTGGCAATCGAATCATCCCCGGGGTTATCAGGGATGATGGCGTTTTAGTGCAATGTTAGTTTCAGTCAGGTTGTTAGATATCGTCGGGAAATTAGACTGGCAATGCCTTTTGCAAGTCCGTAGATATAAACCTGCCGTTCGACTTTTATCAGTTGGGTAAGACTGTGAAAGAACAACGGATCTTGTTCGCGCTTTTTGCGACTTGAACTCTACCACCTCTAACGAACACCCGATGTTCAGGTGCAATGTTAGAAAGGAGTTGATATGAAGAAAGTGATGGCGATCGCCCTGTTGACGATGTTGAGCAACTGGGCCTCCGCAGCTGAAGCGCCGCTTACAGCAGTGACCAATGTATCTGGCAGTGTCGCGGCTTCTACAGCGCCTGCTGCCAGTACTGCCATGGTTGCCAGTGCTGTAGCGGCGTCCAACAGTGGTGGAAGTGCCAACGGCGGTACAACGGGTACCACCGGTACCACGGGTACAACCGGCACGCACAACTAACTGAAGTATCTGTTGGTGCAGTACAAGGTCGCCCGACGAAAGTCGGGTGACTTTGTTTTTGGATTCGCCCTTGAATAGCGTAGTGCCATTATGACCCGTCGTTTTTCTCTTTTATTGTTGGCAAGTATCGCTTTGCAAGGTTGCATGTTCTCCCCCGGCCAGTACCTGAGCACCAGTAGCATCACGCGCCAGGGCGCCAGCGAAAGCAGCCGGGTCGAGCTCATTCAGATCACCCCCAAGCTCATCGCCATGAACCGCGCCACGTACAAGCGTGAGTCGGTGCCGGCGGAGTTGTTGGCGACCCCGGCCGAATACCGCATCGGCAGCAACGATGTCCTGTACATCACGGTCTGGGATCACCCCGAGCTGACCGCCCCTTCGGGTGCGCAACAGCAGATCGATGCCAACGGCCGTCTGGTGCGCTCCGACGGCACGTTGTATTACCCGTACATCAAGGAAGTCCAGGCCGCCGGCAAAACCATTCAGCAACTGCGCTCGGACATCGAGCAACGCCTCTCGGCGTTCATTGCCGAGCCGCAAGTGGATGTCGCGGTGCTGCGTTTTGCCAGTCAGAAAGTCGTGGTCTCGGGCGCCGTGGCCAAGGCCGGCCCCCAGGCGATTTCGACCAACCCGCTGAGCGTGGTCGAGGCCCTCGGTTCGGCCGGTGTCGATACCAACAATGCCGACTTGTCCGGGCTGATGCTGACGCGCAACGGGCGGGTCTATCCGCTCAATCTCGACGCCCTCAATCAGCAGGATTCCGAATTGCAGAACGTCTACCTCAAGGGTGGCGATCAGCTGTATCTGCCGTACAACGACAACAAGCGCATCTACGTGATGGGCGAGGTCAACCAGCCCCGTGCGCTGAGTTTCAAGACCGCCACCATGAACCTGTCCGACGTGCTCGGTTCGGTCGGTGGCCTGAGTCAGACCACCTCCAACGGCAACGCCGTGTACGTGATTCGCGGGGTCGAAAACCTCGATGTCGAGCCGGCGAAAATCTATCAGCTGGAAGCCGAATCGCCGACTGCCATGGCGCTCGCTTCGCACTTCGAAGTGCGGCCCCAGGATGTGGTCTATGTCGGGCCTGCCAACGTGACTCGCTGGAATCGCCTGATCAGCCAGTTGGTGCCGTCGGCATCGATTGTCGGGACGGGGGCTTCCGCTGCGAAGAACTGGAGCGAATACAGTAACAACAGCAAATAAGGCCGCCGACTGTGAAAACGTTGAAAGTGGGCGTGTGCCTGATGGCGGCCGCGTTGTTGAGTGGCTGCAATCCGCTGATGAGCGCTTCGTTGAACAACCTCAAGGCGTCGGTCATCGGACCGGATGAACTCGATGTGTCGGCGGAGCAGGTGGCCGGGGTCAAGTATCCCCAGCTCAAACTGACCACGCCGTCCGGTTCCGGGGTGCTGGCGCTGGTGCGCGAGCGCGAGGATCTGCAGTTCTGGGTCGCCTCTGGCAAGCAGGTGCTGCTGATGCGCGACGGCCTGGCGATGCGCAGCATCGGCCTGGGCGCGGAGGGGGATCTGGACGGCACGCGTCTGTCCGATGACTCGCCGTTCAAACAGGGTTTGCATCGCATCACCGACGGCTACACCAGCCGACGCTGGATCGACCTCTACAAGGGCCAGGAAGTCGGGATCATCGTCAACAGCCGCTTCTCTCGCCGCGCCCTCGAAACCCTCGAGATTCTCGACAAGGAATACACCGTGCTGCGTGTCGATGAGCAGATTGACGCGCCGGCCATCGGCCTGCGCGCGACCAATCGTTACTGGGTCGATCCGGTGGACGGTTTCATTGTGCAGAGTGAACAGCAACTGACCTCGCAGTTGCGGGTCAGGATCGTGCAACTGACCCCTGACCGCAGGCATGTCCCGTGAAGCGGCTCAGAGCGCTGTCGGCGTGCTTGATGTTACTCACCGGGATCAGCGAGGCAGCGGTCATCGTCAGCGGTGATGTGGCCAAACCGGGCCCGATCGAATTGCCGGCGGGCGGGCGTTTGCGCGATGTGATCGGCGAGGCCGTACCGAATGCCGAAGGCTACTGGTTGGCGAGTGTGCTGTTGCGTCAGTCATTGCTGGAAGAACAGACGCGGCTGAAGGTCGGCGTGCTGTTCGATCTGGATGTGCTGCATCGCATGGCGATGCTGTTCGACAAACCGAGTCGAGCGGCGCTGGCCCAGCGGCTGGCCGAGCAGGTCCGACAGATGCCGGTGACCGGGCGGCAGATCGCCGATCTCGATCCGGTGGCGGTGGAAGTCGGCTTCGCCCGCAACATCCGTCTCGACGATGGCGATCAACTGATCTACCCGAAACGGGTCGACGAAGTCGAAGTGCTGGGCGCGGTCGCCGAGCCGTGCCGCTTGCCTTACCAGCCGTTGCAGGAGGCCCGCGAATACCTGCAGGGCTGCACGTTGCTGGAGGCCGACGCCGATGCCGATTACCTGTGGCTGATCCAGCCCAACGGCGAATCGCGGCGGGTCGGCATCGCCCACTGGAACCGCGAGAGCGGGCAGATGCCCGTGGCCGGCAGCAAGATTCTGGTGCCGGTGAAAAACGATGATCTGGATCCGCCTGTCCCTGAACTGAATCAGCAGTTGGCCGAATTGATTGCCACGCAGTTGGCTGAGGTGGTTCGTTGAATTTGCGTTTTGCAGCTGTGTTGTTATTGCCATGTGGCCTGGTGCATGCCGAGCCACGCATTACCCAGAATGACTTCGGCGGCGTCGGTCTGTTGCAGACCCCGACCGCACGCATGTCGCCCGCCGGTGAGTTGAGCGTCAACGCCAACCGCACCGAACCGTACAGCCGATACAGCGTTTCGTTGCAGCCGCTCGACTGGCTGGAAGGTTCGTTTCGCTACACCGCCATCACCAACCGTCCGTACGGTTCCGAAGCGCTGAGCGGCAGCCAGAGCTATAAGGACAAGGCGGTCGACGCCAAGGTCCGGCTGTGGCAGGAAAGCCACTGGGCGCCGGAAGTGGCGCTGGGCTTTCGAGACATCGGTGGTACCGGTTTGTTTGCCAGTGAGTTCTTCGTGGCCAACAAGCGCTACGACAATTTCGATTTCAGCGCCGGCATCGCCTGGGGTTACATCGGTAACCGCGGCGACTTCGACAACCCGCTGGGCTGGGCCAGTGATCGCTTCAAGACCCGCCCGGATCTGGAAGGCACCGGTGACGTCAACGCCGGGTCGTACTTTCGCGGCAAGCCTGCGTTTTTCGGTGGCGTGAGTTACCAGACACCCTGGGATCGCCTCAGCCTGAAACTCGAATACGAAGGCAACGACTACAAGCACGAGCCGAAGGACAACATCATCAAGCAGGACTCGCCGATCAACCTCGGCGCGGTGTTCAAGGTGACCGATTCCCTCGACCTGAGCGCCGCGTGGGAGCGGGGCAACACGGCGATGTTCGGCGTGACGTTCCACACCAATTTCGTCAGTCGCAAGGCCCCGGCCAAGACCTTCGACCCACCGGCCGAACCGCTGCCGGCGAAGGCGCCGAGCACGACGATGGAGGAGGTCAACTGGGCCGACGTATCCCGGCGTTTGCAGCAGAACGCCGGCTACAAGGTCGAGCGCATCACCCAGCGCGATTCCGAACTGATCGTGTACGGCGAGCAGCAGCGCTACTTCCATTCGCCCAAGGCTGTCGGCCGCGCGAGCCGGATTCTCGACAACAGCGTCAACGACGACATCGACTGGTTCACCGTGGTCAACAAGCGCTACGACCTGCCGCTGGAAGAAACCAGCGTGCCCCGGCAGACCTTCCGCGAAGTGCTCAACAACGAGGAGCCGCTGGAATCGCTGCACCGCACCACCGAGATCAACCCGGCGATGCCGCGCAACGAGAAAACCCTCTACACCGAAGCGCCGCAGCACTTCAATTACGGCGTCGGCCTGGGCTTCAAACAGAACGTCGGCGGCCCCGATGGTTTGCTCTATCAGTTCACTGCCGATCTGGACGCCGAGTACCGCTTCAATCGCAACACCTGGTGGAACGGCTTGCTCAGTCAGAACCTGATCAACAACTTCGACAAATTCACCTACGACGCGCCCAGCGGCCTGCCGCGTGTGCGCACCGATTTGCGTCAGTACCTGACCACGTCGGACACCACCATGCCGCTGTTCCAGGTCAGCCACGCCGAGCAACTGGACAAGGATTTGTACGGCATGGTCTACGGCGGTTATCTGGAGTCGATGTTCGCCGGGGTCGGGGGCGAGGTGCTGTTTCGTCCAACCGGCAAGCGCTGGTCGATCGGTGCGGACCTGAACTACGTGCGTCAGCGTGAATTCGATCAGGGTTTCGGCCTGCGCGATTACTCGGTCTGGACCGGCCACATCACCGGCTACACCGACCTGCCGTTCGACACGCTGGCCGCGGTCAGCGTCGGGCGTTACCTGGCGGGCGACTTTGGCGGTACGGTGGATATCTCCCGCGAGTTTTTCAACGGCGTGCGCTTTGGCGCCTGGGCGACGATCACCACCGCCGGCAGCGCCGAGTATGGCGAGGGTAGTTTCGACAAAGGGCTGTACCTGTCGATCCCGTTCGACGAAATGATGAGCATGTCGACCATGCGCCGCGCCAACCTGGTGTGGGCGCCGCTGACCCGTGACGGTGGTGCGCGGCTCAATCGCAGCTTCCAGCTGCACTCGATGACGGACAGTCGGGAAGGGGACATGTTCTATCGGAACTTCGGGAAGATTACCGAGTAGGTTCGGGAGAGCGGGGAGTCAGTGGGAGTGGGGTTGCTCCGGGCGGTGTTCCACCGCTATCGCGAGCAGGCTCGCTCCCACATTTGTTTGAGGTGAATAGCAAATCCTGATCCGCTCATCATCCTTGTGGGAGCGAGCCTGCTCGCGATGGCGCTAGTACAGCCAACATCAAAGCATCTGTCACTCCTCGGCTTCAGAGCCCCGACCACCCCCCAAATCCCGCCCACAAAAAAGGGGACTTTCGTCCCCTTGCGGTGTTGCCTTCTCAAGCCCTGCGCCTCAGTAAATATCCTTCGACAGCAAGGTGAACGGCGTCTTCACCAGGATCTTCACATCCAGCCACAGCGACCAGTTGTTGATGTACTTCAGATCGATCTCAACACGCTTTTCCATCTTGTCGAGGGTGTCTGTCTCGCCCCGGCAACCGCTGATTTGCGCCAGGCCAGTGATGCCCGGTTTGATTCGGTGACGGGCCATGTAGGCGAGGATCTTGCCCGAGTAGTAGTTGTTGTGCGCCACGGCGTGCGGACGTGGGCCGACCAGTGCCATGTGGCCTTGCAGCACGTTGAACAGTTGCGGCAGCTCGTCCAGCGAAGTGCGACGGATGAAGCGACCGACTGGCGTGATGCGCGAATCGTTGCGGCTGGCCTGTTTGACGTCACGGTCATCGTGCACGCGCATCGAGCGGAATTTCCAGACCTTGATCACCTTGCCGTTCCAGCCGTGGCGATCCTGCTTGAAGAACACCGGGCCGGGCGAGGTGAGCTTCACCGCCAGCGCCACGGCCAGCAGTACCGGGCTCAACAGGATGATTGCCAGCAGGGCGACGGCTTTCTCCACCAGACTTTTGCTCAGCGCAGCGGTCGGGCGGCTGGTCAGCGGGCTTTCGTTGAGGTAGATCGCCGGCAGACCGTCCACGACTTTCACCGAGTGGTTGAGCAGCGTCAGGCTGTTCAGGTCCGGCACCCAGACCACGTCAACGTTGGCATCCAGCAGATCGACGTACATGGCCTCGATGTTGGCGGCTTCCGACAGCGGCAGGGTGATGTACAAGCGGCGGATGTCGTGGGTCTGGATCAGCTCGAGCAGCTCGTCCTGAGCGCCGACGACGCGTGGGGCGTCCGCTTCCAGGGACGGCTTGTCGCCGTTGCTGACCAGGCCGACCAGCGGCAGATTTTCGTGCTGGCTCAATTTCTTCGCCAGGCCCAGCGCCAGTTCGCCGGTGCCGACGATCAGGGTCTTGTGTTCGCTTTTGCGCGAACGCTGGTAGAACTTCGAGAACGCATGCAGCGGTGCGTACAGCAGCGCCTGACCGAGGAAACCGTACACCGCCCACTCAAGGATGACTTGCCGAGAGAACAGCGCATCGGCCTTGCAGATGAAGGCGATGAACGCCAGCCCGGCCATGGTCATGAACCAGCCCATGAACAGTCGACCCAGCCCGGTCAGGTAATTGTCTCGCTTTCGATACGCGCCGCTGAAGGTATAAGCCGGCACCGAGGCCAGTACCGCCAGAATCGTACACATCCGATAGTAGAACTCGACGGTGCCCGTGTGCTGTTCGGCGAGTATGAACAACAGTGAAACAATGAAAGTCTGTGCCAGCGCCCATTGGCCCCAAAAGGTCAGTCCCTTGAGGCCGGTGTTTCGATTGATACGAAGAGAAAGATCCATACGATATCCCCAAAAGACGTCCATTCAGGTTTCGACAGTAGAAAACCGAGTTGTTAAGCAGACTTGTTATTGTTGTTCGAGCCAGTGTCCTGAGGTAACAACGCCGGTATGCGGAACTGTCGTCAGTCAATAGACTAAGTTATTGCCGGGGATGCTGTCTGACGAGTTCTAACAAGATGGCACAGTGCCAACTTATTTAAATTTCCAATATTCAAACGTTAGAAAAGGTCGAAAGGCAGGGGGTGAATAATCAATCTTGTGTTTGCTATCGTAGGTGGGGTCAGGAGGCGGGTATAACCAGGGAGGGGTGAAACCAAACAGAGTGCTTTTTTATTTTTGTAATCGCACTTGTATCTGTTCGTCTTGTAGTGGGGGAATGTTGTTTAGGCAACAACTTCCTGGATCAGGCAATAACCGCGATTGCGTACGGCACGAAACAATCGTTCACCGTTGCTGGCGTTCTTGAATTTGTCTTGAAGACGGCTCAGGCACATTTCCAGTCCCCGGTATTGCTCCGGCTCGCGGCCGATGCTGAGGATCAGATCGTCCCGACTGACAACACGCTCTTCGTGGTGGAGCATTTTGCGGACCAGTGCGGTTTCGAGCCCGGTGAGACTGATTTCGACACCCTCTTTCGTCAATGCACCCTGATCATTGTCCAGATGCCAGGCTTCAGTGCAGGGCGCGTCGGACTCGATCGTTCGGGAAGTGTCGGAGGGGTCTTCGGACATGGCCGTGGAACTGTGGAACGAATGCGCCGATTGTGCGGCCAGCCATTCCGATTCGAGAGTGGCCAATATGCGCTGGGTATCATGTTCGATGCTGCGTGCGACATGCTTCCTTGTGCCGCGTGGGTAAGTGAACTCCATCAGCATCGGAGTGGAAGAGGGCGAAGCAACACCTTCAATAAACATTTGTGCCTGGGACGTGCCAAACGAATTGAAACGTTCGCTGGAGAGGATGTTCTCAAGTTCACGTTGCGACGCCGAGCTATTAGTCACGACAACAAAGTATTTTCTTGGGAGGGTTGTGCTGGTTTCCATGTCTCTCTCCTAAAGTACACACCAAATTTGGCGAAAAAAATAATGGGCAGGCGAGCAATGTTTTCCTCGGAAATAATCGACAGGCAGGGTCTGGGCCCAATGATGGCCCTCGATAAGTTCCACTCGGTCTGCTTTTAGAGTAATGGTTTATTGTTATGTTTAAGTGTTGCAGCGCTCATGCAATTGACAGCTTTTTATTAGATATGTGACGCAGTTAAAACAGTGAGACATCGGATTTTTAGCGCGTTGCATCAGACGTTCCCTCGTAAGCTGCAAAAGAGTGATTCCCTGAATCAGGCGGTCGAGATCAACCCCCTCATCAGACGATAGCCATACCCGCGAATGCTCTGTATGGCGTTCGTACCGTACACGTCCTTGATTTTCCCACGCAAGCGGCTGATGGATTTTTCCAGCGCCCGAGGATCGTAGAAATGGGTGTTGAGCCCCATGATGCTGGCGATTTCATCATGGCTGAGAATGTGATTGCCGGTCTGCGCAAAGGCTTGCAGGATCTTCATTTCGGCAAAGGAGATATCGAGTTTCTTGCTGGTGTCCGAGAGGCAGATGCGGGTGGGGTCCAGCACCAGGCTGATATCACGCTGCCATTCTTCACTGTTGAAGAACTCGCCCAGCAGTTCGCCGCTTTCATCGGATAAGGTATTGAGTTTGATACAGAAGTCGGCACCGGCCAGGAAATACTTGATCTTGTTGAACGCGCCGCGCCCGGTGATCACCGCACAAATGATCGGCTTCAAGTTGTCACTGCGCAGGCTTTCCACCCGTGCCAGGTTGTCTTCAAGAGCCTGAGGGCTGTCGATGACAATGAATATGGCCCGATACAAACCGTGATATTCATTTTGCTGATATGAACTAGCGTAAGAGTCGGCCTCAATGGCCAGATCAGACTGCACATGCTTCGCGATTAGCGCGCTAAAGTGTTCAGCCACGCCACGGGTACGACCCAGAGTGAGAACACCTGGTTCGTCGCTTGTGCGGCGCGGGCTTCTAGTCGCTAAGTTACCTGTGAGCATCATGCATTGACTCGAAAAGGTGCTGACATCGGGATGTTAAAGCACCGGTTCTCATCTGTGACTGACAATTGGTAACATTTGCGCGGATTTTAGACGTGGCTCCCGAGTTTTCTAACAATAATTAAGCTTTTCAAGCTTTTAGTTGCTTTTCTCGGGGCTCTGAACTAACGAAAGAGGGCTCGTTAGATGGTGGCAATGTGCAATGGTGCCACTATTTTGTAATTGTGGCGACCTGTTTTTATGTCCCTTGGCCACTACTGATTTGCACGCCAGTACAGGGAGTGTGAGGTGGATCACATTTTAAGGGGCGATGTGATTTTTAGCTATAACACCGACAAGTTCACACACGGACGTTTATTAACATGCCTTGAGTGTGGCTTTTGATAAGACATATTCTCCGTCCCCGAGTCGGGCAATGGGTGTGCATCTGCCAATTGTTTTACTTCAGATACTCAATGCCTGAATGCACTTAACGGCGCGCCCTCAAAGAGCGTGCCGACGGAGGATTAATGGATTTACTGACCTTGTTCCAGGTACTGATTCTTGGGGCGGTAGAAGGCCTGACCGAGTTCCTGCCCATTTCCAGTACGGGCCACCAGATTATTGTTGCCGACTTGCTGGAGTTCGGCGGCGAGCGCGCCATGGCGTTCAACATCATTATTCAACTGGGCGCCATTCTGGCCGTGGTCTGGGAGTTTCGCCCAAAGATCTTCGAGATCGTCAAAGGCCTGCCAACCCAAAACAATGCTCAGCGTTTTACCCGCAATCTGCTGATCGCCTTTTTCCCGGCGGTCATTCTCGGCGTGTTATTCGCCGACACGATTCATGAATACCTGTTCAACCCGATCACCGTTGCCGTTGCATTGGTGGTGGGCGGCATCGTCATGTTGTGGGTCGAGCAGCGGGATCATGTAGTGAGTGTCGACCATGTGGACGACATGAAGTGGGCTGACGCGCTGAAGATCGGTTGCGTACAGTGCCTGGCGATGATTCCGGGCACGTCGCGCTCCGGTTCCACCATCATCGGCGGTCTGCTGTTCGGCCTGTCGCGCAAGGCCGCCACGGAGTTCTCGTTCTTCCTGGCGATGCCGACCATGGTCGGTGCCGCGGTGTATTCCGGCTACAAGTACCGCGAACTGTTCCAGAGCAACGACCTGCCGGTCTTCGCCCTGGGCTTCGTCGTAGCGTTCATCTTTGCAATGATCGCCGTGCGCGGCCTGCTGAAGTTCATTGCGAACCACAGCTACGCCACCTTCGCCTGGTACCGCATCGCCTTCGGCTTGCTGATCCTCGCCACCTGGCAGTTTGGCTGGGTGAACTGGACGGCTGCGGCGGCAAGCTGATTACTGACTGCTGAGCAGCGCAGCGACGGCGAGGTCATTCAATTCAGAGTCGGGCGAATCCTGACGAAACCGCTGCAACGCCGAGGTGAAATACGCGGCTTGCAGCATGCCGTCACTGGCGAGGAAATAACGTGCCGCGTCTATTTCCTCTACCGAATACACACGTTTTTTCAGTCCGGAAATGTCCGACATCCCGTCGACTGTGACCATCGTCGTCGTGAAAACCAGAAAACCAGACATCTGGGTAGATTGAAAAGGGCCATTTTCCCCGTTGCCGCACCCCTTCGCAAAATCACAGGATGCATAGGCGCTTGCAGAGAGAGTCGAGATTAAAGCGAGGAGGGTGAAACGCTTGAATAAAACACAGCTGAACGCGGGCATAACCAAAAGACATCCTGTCAGTACAACAAAACTCCGGGCAACGCTCATTCGTTGCCCACACGCTCCAAGCGTCGATCAACGCCCGGCCAGCAACTCCGCCGCCTGATCCAGCAATGCCAGCGGATCCTTGGCTTTGTGGATATCCACCGACAACAACTGACGAAACTTGCGCGCCCCCGGGAAACCGGTGCCCAGGCCCAGCACATGCCGGGTGATGTGATGCATCGCGCCGCCGGCCAGCAAATGCTCGGCTATATAAGGCCGCAACTGCGCCAGCGCCTCGGCCCGACTGATCACCGGTGCGCTGCTGCCGAACAACTGCTGATCCACCTCGGCCAGCAGATAAGGATTGTGATACGCCTCGCGCCCCAGCATCACCCCGTCAAAGGTCTGCAAATGCTCATGGCAGGCCTCCATCGTCTTGATCCCGCCGTTCAGAATGAACTCCAGTTCCGGAAAATCCGCCTTCAACCGCGCCGCCACGTCATAACGCAACGGCGGAATGTCCCGGTTCTCCTTCGGCGACAACCCCTCCAGAATCGCAATCCGCGCATGCACCGTAAAACTGGTGCACCCGGCATCCCGCACCGTCCCGACGAAATCGCACAGCTGCTCATAACTGTCCCGCCCATTGATCCCGATCCGATGCTTCACCGTCACCGGAATCGACACCGCATCCCGCATCGCCTTCACACAATCCGCCACCAACTGCGGATGCCCCATCAGGCACGCACCAATCATGTTGTTCTGCACCCGATCACTCGGGCAGCCAACGTTCAGATTCACCTCGTCGTAACCGTGCTCCTGCGCCATACGTGCGCAAGCGGCCAGGTCCAGCGGAACGCTACCGCCCAACTGCAACGCCAACGGGTGCTCGGCTTCGTTGTGACGGAGGAAACGCTCGTGATCGCCGTTGAGCAGAGCGCCGGTGGTAACCATTTCGGTGTAGAGCAGGGCGTTTTTCGACAGAATGCGTAGGAAGTACCGGCAATGGCGGTCAGTCCAATCCATCATCGGCGCCACACTGAAGCGGCGAGACGGCTCGGAACGGGGAGGGCTAGTGTTTACGGATGATTGGGGTTTTTCGAAATTCATTGATACTGATCTTTTATACAGCAGTTTTTACCCATTTTTCCTTGTTTTCTGAAGTCGGTTGCTACAATGTAGCAAGCGAATTCGGCAATGTAGCAACGAGAAATGGGCACGATCACATCACGCAAGCGCAAGGACAACTCGACGGCCTACACGGCGCAGATACGGATCAATCGGGACGGACGAACAGTTTATCAGGAAAGCCAAACCTTCGACCGAAAGCAGGTCGCCCAGGCTTGGATCAAGCGGCGTGAGACCGAGCTGGCCGAGCCTGGTGCGATTGAGCGCGCAAACCGTAAGGGTGTAACGATCAGGAAGATGATCGAGCAGTACCTGAATGAGTACGAGAAGATCCGGCCGTTGGGCAAAACCAAGAACGCGACGTTGAAGGCGATCAAGGATACCTGGTTGGGCGACCTTGATGACTCGGCTCTGAACAGTCAGAAACTGGTGGAGTTTGCACAGTGGCGGATGAGTAAAGAGGGTGGCGGTGTTCAGGCGCAGACGGTCGGTAATGATCTCTCGCACCTAGGCGCGGTGCTGTCCGTGGCGCGACCGGCCTGGGGCTACGAGGTAGATCCGCTGGCCATGCCCGACGCTCGCAAGGTTTTACGAAAGCTAGGTATGGTGAGCAAGAGTAAGGAGCGCAACCGTCGGCCGACGCTCGATGAGTTGGACAGGTTGATGAGGCACTTTTTCGAAATGCAGGTTCGTCGACCTGAGTCGATTAACATGCCGAAGATGATTGCGTTTGCTCTCTTCTCGACGCGCCGGCAGGAGGAGATTACTCGGATTCGCTGGGATGATCTCGACGAGTCCCGGCAGGCCGTCCTGGTACGTGATATGAAGAACCCCGGACAGAAGATCGGCAACGACGTGTGGTGCCATCTGCCCGATGAGGCCTGGGCAATCCTGCAGAGCATGCCCAGGACTGAGCGGGAGATATTTCCGTACAACTCCAGATCCGTTTCCGCATCGTTCACGCGGGCGTGTCCGTTGCTGGGGATTGAGGATCTGCACTTCCATGATCTAAGGCATGAAGGCGTGAGCCGCCTGTTCGAAATGGACTGGGATATTCCCAGGGTTTCGAGTGTTTCGGGACATCGCGATTGGAATTCTCTCCGGCGATATACCCATCTGCGTGGCAGGGGCGACCGATATTCAGGATGGCAGCACTTAGAAAAAATCCTGCGATGACAAATGAATGGATTTAGGGAGATAGTGTGAGGAAGGGTATTTTCAAAAGAAAGCAGGGCGTCGTTACGAAGTGGAAGTTAAGGGGGGGACGGCTTTTAGGTCTTTTGATAACAACGGGGGCGATAGGTTTTATTGCAGCAAGCGCTTATGGTTTTTTTGTCAAGGATATTTCCTTGGATTTTATAAGGCCTTATGGTCGATATTATATATTTCAACTGAGTAATGAAACTCCAGTTGATCAGCGCGTCAGCTCATTTAAAGTGATTCCGCCTGGTCCTCAATCTTTGATTTTTAGAATTACCAGGGATATTTATGGAGAGCTTGATATAAATGGATCTGCTACGCTTCCAGGAGGTAATATCAGCTGGATCCCAGCGGTTGAGTTTCATGAGTTAGATGGTAAAGAGTTGCAGGCCCATTCTGCGCATAAATTTCGCATGCCTCCGTTAAGTAGTAGGGATTATATGCAGCCTGTGGCTGCGATACTTGAAGTTCAATATGATGTGCTTCCAACCAACGGGATACTGGCTGGACTTGACAAAATATTGCGCGCTATCGGGTTGCGTAATTCTTCCACGAAAACTAGGTATCTAGTAGTTGATAACTATTGGCATGAAACTCGTTCTGAGTCACTAGGAGAGGCTATACGTATAGCTTGTCGTGATAATGATTCGCTTCGATCAGACTTGTGTGGTCGGGACAAAGCTGAATAAGCAAAAGGGGGCTGGCGCCCCCCTTTTTCATGCTTCTCTGCCCATAAACTTGTTTTGCTCAGTTCTGGCTTTTTCACGCTGCCTATCAATGTAATCGGCTAAGTCTTTCAAATGGATGCCGAGGGCTGCCTTCTGGGTATTAGCGCCCATGCGGATTACTGGAATATCAATTTCCCCATCTAATTGTTTGCGCTTGAATTTCTCCACGGACAAATGCATGTAGTCTTCGCATACTCGGCCGAGCGGAATGACTGCTTGCCCTTCATATTGAGCCATCAGTAAGAAGAGTGTATTCATGCAGCCACCATAACTTTGTTTGTGTTTTCCGTCATATTTGCTTCAATCAAAGCCATCATCGGCCATGGAGAAACAGAATTGCCCACCATCAATACTTGATCTTTCTTGCTGAACTTCTGGCCGTCGTGGCCGTGGTCAATCACGTAGTTGTCCGGAAAGCCCTGGGCTCGGTAAAGCTCCCGTGGCGTCAGCATGCGCATGCCAATGTCGACGATAACGTATGGCGTGCCCTTGATCACCACGGTAACCAGGGCCAACCGATCTCGTGTGGTGATCGTGGCGGCCGGATCGCGCAGGTCGTAGATGTTGTCAGTGCCGTAGTACCCCATTAGGAAAGCGGCAACGCGCAGAGCGCCTTCCTCCACGTCTGGTGCGAGTGTGTACTCGAGCAGCGCGTGATGTTCTGCGCCGGCACAGATAGTAGAGATCGGCTCGTCCATCGCGCTGCCTACACAGTTCTTGCGCAGGGTCAGCAGATTGGCGGTCACCAACTGCTGTTGGCTGCCCGTCGTGGTTATCGCTGTCAGAGGCTGGTCTGGGTGCCGTCCCAACGTTTCGTTGAAACCACCGTTGTGCTGTGCGATGTAGGCCACGGCGAGCGCGAAGTGCCCACCCTTTACCTGCGCGCAGATGGTCCCCAGCGGTGCATCTGCTGCCATGGTCCGCTGGGATGTTGCGTTGGCGTGCTCTGTGAGGAAGGGCGCGACCTGTGGCGTCACCAGGGCGAAGCCATGCGCGCCAGTGATGGTCTTGGTTGGATCTTGCACCGACTGGCATCGAGTTATGTCGTTGCCTGAATGGTTGACGCTTACGATGAACGGGTCGGCATGATCGACCACATAGCGGCGGGCACCTTTGCGAACGCGCTCCATGGTCTTGCTTGCCAATGGCCGGCGTACGCCAGCGGCACGGCCTTCTTCTTTCGTCAGAAAGATGCTGGGGCAGGGGATCGACCAATCGATGCAACTGGCAGCATTACGCCAAGCTTTTTGACCCTTCGCGGGTTCTTTGAAGTGGGTCGGCTGCGGCCAATACAGCGGCTTGCCATCGCATCGAGCGACCATGTAAAGGCGTTCGCGTGTGGTAGCGGCGCCAAAATCGCAGGCTTTGAGTTTTCCATGCAGGATGTCATAGCCCATGTTCTTGAGGATCTGTAGGAAGCGGCGCCAGGTCTTGCCCTTTCGTTTCGGATCAGGCACCAGGTATTGATCCTGGACCGGAACGCGCTCGCCTGCTGCGGTCACGCTCCCATCGCGGCGAATCACCCGGCCGGTGGTTTTGCATCGCTTAGCAATCAAGGGGCCCCATTGCAGGATCTGCCAGACGTTTTCCATAGTGATGAGGTCGGGTTTGACCTGCCCGGCCCACTTGACGGTGACCCATGACAGAGAGCGGCTGGCACTGCTGCGTGGTTGACCTCCTGCAGCAAGGCTGTGATGGGTACATTCGGGGCTCGCGTGTAGGTGTGCGACGGGGCGGCCTCGTGTCGCCTTTCGGGGGCACACCTCATAGACGTCCGAGATGTAATGCTCTGCGCCTGGGTGGTTGCGCTTGTGCATGCTGATGGCTTTGGGGTTGTGGTTGATCGCGATATCGACGGCTTTGCCCGTAGCCATTTCCTGGCCCATGGTTGCGCCGCCACCACCGGCAAACAGGTCGACGCGGATCTTGCCCATGAGGTCGAGGCCAAATTGGGTGATGACGGCAGTGCTTATTGGGGCTTGGGAAAAGGCGGTCATACGCGTGCTCCATGCGTATACCCCACGACAGGCTGCGCGAGCGGGCGATTTTGAGCGGTTCGCGTTGCATTGGATGTGGCTGCCTCGCGCAGCTTTTCGTGGGGTATGAGCGCCTCGGTGGTGCTGCTGGAAGGAGCAATAATGCTCTCTGCTGCGCAGCAGAGGCTGTTTGTTTCTAGTGTGTCGACGCGGGTTTCCTCGCGGAGCAAAGCGGTCGTAGATTGGGTGTTTTGCTGGTCCTTTTGCATGCCGCTTTCCTCCGAGGTTTGATTGCGCGGTGGTTCGTCAACCGCTGATGAGGCGTGAGCCGGGTTGCGGTGGCTGTGGGGTTGGGAGCGAACTTGGCTCATGCGGCGCTCTCCTGATCTGCCGGCTGCAGCAGGGCAGCCATGGCGAGCGCTTGGTCGCGGAGGGTGCGTGTGTCGCGTTCCAGCTTTTTGCCGGTGCGAAAGGCGCTGAATGTCTCGGATGCGATCCGAAGTTTTTCGGCGATTTCCAGTAAGGTGAGTCGTTCCTGTTCACCCATTTTTGACGCAGCGAGGGCGCGCTCGTAATGGGCGTAAAGTTTCTCGCGTTGGTCATTGGCCCGGCAGAGGGCGAGTTCCAGGTTACGGTTCTCTTCCCAGCTTTCAGATCGCTGAATGGCTTTGCCTTCATCCATTCCATCTCGATACCCAACACAGCCGCCAACGTCATAGCCTTCGCTGTAGCCCTGTGATTGGCCCTCGTCATGGCCGTTGTTGAATCCGTTCCGGTAGGCGAGCCAGTAAATGCCGGCGGTCATGAGGACGATTGCTATCAGCGCGCATATTTGAATTGCAGTCATGTGGTGTGCTCCTGGTGATGTTATTGGCTGGTGGTGGCAGCCGTTCGGCTTGTGGTTGTTACTCGGTGGATTCTTCCTGCTGTCGCTGCATGTCTTCGTCGGCCTTGTAGGCGCGGATGTCGATCAGGGAGGCGACGTGGCGGATGTGGGCGTACTTCGGTGCCTTGCGGCTGGTGTCCAGCGTGGTGATGGGGAGCTGGATGCGGCCGCTGCTGATCTCGGCCACGAACGATTGTTCGTTGAGGTTGCGGAAGTACTGCTCGCGCACTTTCTCCAGCGGGATCAGGACGTCGCCGAAGATGCGGTAGAGCAATTCGACGGTGGCTGACTCCGGTGCTGGGTGCAGGCGCAGCGGGTTTTGGGCTGTGTTACTCATGGCTTTGTTGGGCCTCCTTGCGTTGTTTTCGGGCCGGGTGGTTCCAGGCGTTCAGGCAGTGGGTTCTGGTCAGCTCGCGCAGATGTTCGGGCACTTCGAGGAGCGCGGCGTTGCGCTCCTCTCGTGTCCGCATGGCGATGATCTGGCGGGCGTATTCCCTAGGCCACGTCACGGATGTCTGCCGGGATGGCAGGCAGGTCGATGCCCAACTGTTCGGCCAACCAGCGGATGCCGGGTTGTTTCACCCGGGTCGACTGGCTGTACTGCATGCCGAGTTGGCCGTGGTACCACTGGACGTCCTTAATGCGCAGGTAGTCGCGGTCACGGTTGGGGTAGGCCGGTAGGTTCTTCTCGTTGATCAGGCCTTTTTCCCGCATGCGTGCGATGAGTTTTGGCCGGGTGAGGCCGAGCTGGGTTGCGGCTTGGGCGAGGGTGCGTTCCATAGCATTCCCCTTATGCCGCGTGCGCGGCTGGGGTGGCCGCTGCAGCGAGGTGGTTGATGGACTCGGTGACCTTGCCGTAGATCTCGACATCGGTGCCGTACGCGGTGAAGCAGCGAGTGTGCGGGCTTTTGTTGCCGATGCTCAGGATGGTGGTGACGCCTGAGCGCGATTGGGTGCGGTGCAGCGCAGCTTGCAGGGGGTAGTCGAAGCCCATGTCGAGGCTTAGCACGCCGCCGGTGCGTACCAGTTCGAAAACGCGTTGTTTGTCCGAGACCTCGAAGCGGCCATATTCGCGGCTGGCGTGCGGGCGGTGCACCAGGTCGCTGGTGTTGCTCGCATCGAACGGGCCGTTGGCGATCTCTTCGATGAAGTCGGCCAGCTTGAGGTGCGTTTTCTTATCGTTCTGCAGGGTCAGCGTGTGGCGTTCGCTGCCCAGCTCTACGACGAAGGTGCTCGCCGTTGTGCCGCGTTCGACCTTGAGACGGAACGCCAGGCACTCACGCTTGGGCGCTGTCCGGAGGACGTGGTTGAAGGTCTCGGTCAGGTTGACCTGAGCGTTGAGCAACTGCAGCGTGCGGTTGTCGATTTTGTACTTGATCATGCTGCATGCCCTCCGCCATTCGGATCGAATGGGGTAGGGGCAGGACGTGCGAGCTGTTTCGGTTTGCTGGTGACAAACGAGCAGCCGCTCTCGCGTGCTAAGCGGCGGATTTCGAAGATTCGGAAGGGGTCAGTAGCGGCCGGGTGGACGTGCAGGGTTGCTGTGGTGCGCATGATGTGCCTCGCTCTGTGGTGGAAGAGTGAGGATGATATTAACCTTAAGGGTTATCAAGTCAACAAAAAACAACCTATATGGTTATTTTTTTGTCCTGAGAGATTCTCCTTCTCGCGGAGTGACGGAATGAATAAAAAGTGATACTGATGTGCCAGCGGCCCTGCTTTCGCAGGCAAAAACTAAAAGGGATCTTTATGGCTAAGAATTACCCTGCTTTTGTGAACGCCACCTCTGCAGTCAGTAAGATTTTGGAGAAGATAAAAGTCGCTGCTACACCTGATCGATTTACTCAGGATTACCTTGCCACTGAACTCGGCTTTCCAGGAGGCGGTGCAAGAGCGTTTATTCCGTTAGCCAAAAAGCTAGGGTTATTGGGAAGCGACGGAACACCCACAGATTTGTATAGGCAGTTCAGAAATACAAACGCAGCTACTTCCAAAGCCGCTATGGCGAAGGCAATAAAAAATGCTTATTCAGATGTTTATGCTCGTAACGAATATGCCCATAGTCTGAGTCGCGCTGATTTTGAAGGGCTAGTAGTCGAAATGACAGGGCTAGAAAAAGGTAATGGTACTGTCAAGGCCATTGTCTCCACCTTTGAGGCCCTCAAAGCATTTGCAGAATTTAAAGCGGTAGATGCGGAGGAGCCAATAATTTCCATTGAGAAAAAAATCTCAGAGTCCTCATCTAATGAAGAATATCCCGATGTGCGCTTGGGGCTTTCTTATACGATTAATTTAGTTCTTCCGAAGACTGATGATGTGTCAGTCTTTAACGCAATTTTTAGAAGTTTGAGAGAGAATCTGTTGAGGAAATAAAATGGACGATAAGATCAAAGTCTTCGCTTTTTCACATCAAATGGTAGAAAGAGCGCTCGATGGGGTTGAAAAAGGACTCCAGATAGATCTCCTGCGAACGGATTTATCGGAAAGGGCGGGAGATAAGGATCAAGATTATTATCCACAATTTACAATGGATATTAGGTCAGAAGCCAAGGAAATGGCAGTTCATTATGAGCTCTTTTATTGCTTGGAAGTCTCGATAAGAACTTTGATAAAAGACAAGATGAAGTCTGAACTGGGTTCTGATTGGTGGAATTTAAGTGAGATTCCTGAGCCTATAAAGAAAAATGTGAAAGATAATATTCAAAGAGAGCTGGACTCTTCTTTTACCCAAAGATCGGATGATGAGCTAGATTATACGACCTTCGGTGAGCTTGGGGATATTGTGAGAAAGAACTGGATTCATTTTGCTGATATTTTTTATAGTGAGAAAGCATTCAATAGAGTGATGAACAGTCTGAACTTGCTGCGTGGGCCGATTGCTCATTGTAGTCCTCTGGCAGAAGACGAAGTCGTTCGTCTCAAGCTTACACTTAAGGATTGGTTTCGTCTCATGGAGTAATCATTTCCAGAATGATTTTTTCTGGACTTACAAGTCGGAAATTTTCCATCGTGCACGACCACAGATGATCCATTCTTCTGACATTCTAATGATTCTATCTGGCCAATCTGGATTGAGGGCGTATAAGTATTGCTCATCGCCTTCCTGTTTGAGTTGTTTAAGCGTTGCTGCGTGATCA
This sequence comes from Pseudomonas sp. RIT778, assembly GCF_019718735.1. NCBI lineage: Bacteria > Pseudomonadati > Pseudomonadota > Gammaproteobacteria > Pseudomonadales > Pseudomonadaceae > Pseudomonas > Pseudomonas sp. RIT778. The sequence continues at coordinate 113,173 of NZ_JAIHBA010000015.1, forward strand.
CTAGTTCTCTTGGCTGCTACGAAATGACCTGGTAGCGCTTCTAGAGCAGGGTCGATTACAACCTTGTCGCCTTCTACAAATTTCGGCTCCATGCTTATGCCTTCCACTCGCAGGATAAAGGCACGTGGACCTACAGGGCCTGGAACTTCGATCCACTCCTCTGCATCTCGCGGATCAAATTGGCTGTCTTGAGCGCACCAAGCTCCAGCAGCTATTGAGCCGATCACTGGCACTCGTCGTCCGGTATGGCTTAACGGCGTGGTGTTACTGAACTCGCCTACCCCAAAAGGTAAATCTAAGTAGCCGTCATGGAGACCTAGGGCCTTTTCTATTTCGCGAGCAATTCGATTGCCAATCCCTTTCGTGGGGTTTTTACCTCCGAAGGCACTCACCTGAGCGGGCGCTTTTCCGAGTAGGTCGGCGACATCTGTAAGGCGTAGGTGCCTTTCGGCTAGAAGCCTTCGGAAATTGTGCAGGCGGGTATCTGAAATTTTCATTTGACGATTTTGTCTGAATTAACCTTTTAGGTGAATGTCCTTTTGGGTGTTGATAAAAATAACCTAAAAGGTTAAATTTGGTTTCGGAGGACAACCATATGAAACTACGCGAATACATCAATCAGTTGGATTCAGAGGCACTTGAGGCTTACGCCGCTCGTTGCCGAATCGCAGTGAGCTATCTGCGTCTGCATGTCAAATATGCGAGCAAAGATCCTAGCGTTTCTTTGATCAAGTCTCTGGCCCGTGAGAGTCAAGGTATCGTTGGTCTCGCCGACGTGCTTGATCATTTCGGTATCACTGAGTCCAACCAAGGCAGCAAAGCAGCATAGATAAGAAAAAGGCGACCCAAAGGCCGCCCAGTTCCTCCCGCCACGCACCACCACAGCGCTGTCGGGTCGCGATAAAAAGGTAGGCGGGCACACCACATGCAACCACCTCCCATTATCGCGCTTTTCCAAGGCTCGGAAGCCTTGGTGTTGCTGCCTTTTCCACCACAGATTGGGCAGCTGTTGCGCCAGGGGTGAGCAACGGATTGCTCGCCCCGGCACGGTGCCGGTGTCGATCCCGAAGATCTAGCCGGCGTTTGGGCCCTTTCAAGCCACGCGGCAAATGTATCACCACTGCATGCCGCGCGGCACTGGCAACTTACAAGGATTAATGCCATGAGCCGTATCATTCTGAGCTCTCTAGACCGGGCGCAGCGGGAAGTTTTGCCGCTCGATCTTGCGCTTTACCATGCTGCACGGGATTACCCCGGCGGCGCCGCTGCTATCGCCGCCACCACCGGCCGAAATGCGACCACGCTGCAGCACAAGCTTTCCCCAACCCACCCAAGCCACACGGTGAATATTCAAGAGTTCGGCGAGATTCTGGAGCTGACCAAGGATCGCCGCATTCTGGATGCGGTGCATGCGCTGGTTGGTGACACGACCTGGCAGGAGCTGGCTGAGGCGTACACCAACGACATGCCTGAGACGTTGACCACCGGCATCGCGGAATACTTCCGCAAGGTGGCAGATCTGGCGGACACCTGGGCCAGGAGCATTGGTGACGGTGTCGTCACTGATGAGGAACTGGCCGCAATTCGCCTGCAGGTGTTTCGTGGGATTCAGGGGCTGTTGGGGATGTTCAACCGCGCCACGTATGTCAACCAGACGACGCGGGGTATTGATCGTGGCTGACATTGCGGATTTCGCTAATGACCTGGTGTTGGAGCGTGTTGATCAGGCGCTCGCTGCACGCAATGCCGCCAAGCCTGCCTTGGCGGCGCATTCGTTTCTGTTTTGCGAAACGTGCGATGAGCCGATCCCGGAAGCTCGTCGTTTGGCGCAGCCAGGCTGCACGCAGTGTGTGGGGTGCCTTGCCATCGAGGAGATGATGGAGGCTCGCCATGCTCGATGAAGTGTTGGGGCAATTCGCGGATTACGGTCTGGAGCCTGCGCAGCCATTGGTGTTCGGTAAGCTTACCCGGTGTAAAACAGCGCAGGACAAGGGCAAGGAAAAGAATGGTTGGTACATCGCCCACGAGCATCGCACTGAGAAGGGCGAAACGCTGATTTTTGGCGCGTTCGGTGATTGGCGTTCGGGTGAGTCGCAGAAGATCAAGGTCAAGGCCGGGCGGATGTCGCCGGAAGAGCGTGAGGTCATGCGCGCTCGGCAGGAAGAGGCGAAGCGCCGGGCTGCGGAAATCGCAGCCAATGCATCGCGCCGTGCGGCGAAACGTGCGGCGGGTATGTTCAAACGCATGCCTGAGAAGGGCCGAAGCGACTATCTGGATCGTAAGCAGATCGTCGGTTTCGGTGTTCGGTATGCGCCGCGCACGGGTGCGTTCCTGGTGCCTATGTGCAACGTGCGTGACGAGATTGTCGGCCTGCAGGTGTTGTATCCAACCAAACAGGAAGACACCGGTCGGGACAAGTCGTATTGGCCCTACGGGATGTCGAAGGAGGGCGCTTTTCACCTGATCGGTCCGCATCCTGATCCGGGCGAACCGGTGCTGGTGTGTGAGGGCTATGCCACGGGCGCAAGCCTGCATATGGCGACGTCGCTGACCGTGGCCATCGCATTTGACGCCGGCAACTTGCTGGTGGTGTGCAAGGCGATGCGCGAGCGTTTCGCCGGTTGCCCGCTAATCATTTGCCGGGATGACGACTGGAAGACCACTAAACCGAATGGCGATGCGTGGAACCCTGGTGAAGAGAAGGCCAACAACGCGGCGCTGATCGTCGGTGGCCAGGTGGTTGCGCCGATCTTTTCCGGGGAGCGGGAGATCAAGTGGACCGACTTCAACGACCTGCATGTCGCCGAGGGCTTGGAGGCGGTGCGCCGTCAGGTGCTGGCGGTGGTCAAGCCGCCGGCTGCTGGTGGTTGGAAGGACCTGCTTGCTCGGAGTGAAAGCGGTGCGCTGATTGCGCATATGCAGAACGTCGAGTTGATCCTGGCGAACGATGAGCGCTGGGCCGGGGTGATCAGTTACAGCGCGTTCAGTTCGAAGATCGTGAAGCTGCGTGCGGCCCCGTATGGCGGCGGCACGGGCGATTGGGCGGACATTGATGATGTGCGGGTGATGAAGTGGCTCGCGCAGCAGTACAACTTGCGGGTGAAGGCGTCACATGTGATCGAGGCGGTTAGCGTGGTTGCGCATGACCATGCGTTTCATCCGGTGCGGCAGTACCTGCGCAAGCTTGAGTGGGATCGCGTGCCGCGCCTGGAGAGCTGGCTTACGGACGTCATGGGCGTGAAGGCCACCGATTACTCGAGCAAGGTCGGCAAGCGCTGGATGTTGTCGGCGGTGGCACGGGTGATGAAGCCGGGCTGCAAGGCTGACTCGGTGATGATCCTTGAAGGTGCGCAGGGCGCTGGTAAGTCTACGGCGATGAGCATTCTCGGGGGCGAGTGGTTTATGGATACGCCGTTCGCCCTCGGCGACAAGGACGGCTTTCAGGCGATCCGGGGCAAGTGGATCGTCGAACTGGGCGAGCTGGACAGCTTCAACAAGGCTGAAAGTACCAAAGCCAAGCAGTTTTTCTCGGCGTCGACGGATACTTACCGCGAGAGCTATGGCCGTCGCACGATGGACGTACCGCGTCAGTGCGTGTTCGTGGGGACGACGAACCAGGACGAGTATCTGAAGGACGCGACCGGTAATCGGCGGTACTGGCCGGTGGCGTGTACCAAGGTGGATCTGGAGCTGTTGCGCTCGATCCGCGATCAGCTGTGGGCCGAGGCGGTGTTCTGTTACGACGCAGGCGACCTTTGGTGGGTGACGTTGGATGAAGCGGCGATGTTCGGCGAAGAGCAGGACGAGCGCTTTGTGGTGGACGAATGGGAAGGGCCGATTCTTACCTGGTTGGAAGAATCCCAGATCGGCGAGACCACCACCGGCAGTGAAGTGCTGAGCAGTGCGTTGAAGTTGGACTTCGGGCATTGGGGCAAGCCGGAGCAGATGCGCGTCGGGGCGATCATGCATCGGTTGGGATGGCGACGTGTTCGGATGCCGCCGTTGGTGAAGAGTGGCCTGCGGCCGTGGGCTTACAAGAAACCGGCAGGTTGGGGCGGTGCTTCGGCGTTGAAGCGGGAACCGATTGAGGAGCCGTGCTTTGATTAAGGAGATCGATTCGCTGCTTCGGTTGTGGGCGCAGGAGCTGCATTCCGAACATTCGAAAGGGGGGCTTGCTGGGGGGAACATGGTTGCCATGATGATGGAGAGCAATGGGCAACTGATCCGTGGACGGCGGGCCTTCCGTGCGCCGCTGGAGAGTTCTCTCGACATCGAGCTGATCGTGACCAAGCATCTGGCGCCCGAGCTGGTGACGGTTGTGCGGGAGCATTACTGCACGCTCGACGTTGATATGCGCTTGCGGTACGCGCACTGCGGTTGTGGCCGTGACACGTACTACCAGCGTTTGCATGAAGCACACCTGCAGATCTTCGGAGTGATGATGGGGTTGGCTGCGTGACCCCTGGCATTCGTCCGGCTGTTGCTGTCCCACTGGCCCGTCTTGTCCCGCTGCGTTTTGATGCAGTGGGACAGGTGCGGGCCTTGTCGTTGTTGGGCTGTCCCACTGTCCCGCTGCAAAGTGCCTCCCGCCCGTGTAAGCGTAGCGGGCAGTAATACGCGCGTTTCACGCGCATGCGTGTTCTTTAAATTCTTCCTTTACACGAGAAAGGAAAGAAATAAGTAGGACAGTGGGGCGAAGCCCTGAATTTAGGCGCTCTCAGGCGTCCCACTTTGATTCTGAATGGTGGGACAGATGGGACGCCGCCGACACAGCAGAATGCCGGGGTGGGATATTCGCCGACATTCGCTAGGCGTTCACCCGGTGTTACCCACTTATTCGCCGGGTGGCATTAAACCGGGGTTGCTGCCACCGGAATCGACCTGTAAAAAGTAGTCATCTTCGATAGGTGCGACCGCAGAGAGCGGCGGGCACCACACCACCAAACCCGGCCATTGCGCCGGGTTTTTGCGTTTAGGGGTTGGCGATGACAAACGAGCAACAAGCGCTGGCAGAGATGCCGATCTGGTTAGTGATCGTCCTGGCTCTAGTCGGCGGCGTATCGGGGGAGATGTGGCGGGCCGACAAGGATGGGGCGCGGGGCTGGGCGTTGTTGCGCCGCCTCGCGCTTCGGTCCGGTGCCTGCATTGTCTGCGGGGTGTCGGCGATGATGCTGATGATCGCCGCCGGCATGACGATCTGGACGGCGGGCGCCTTGGGCTGCCTGACGGCAATGGCCGGTGCCGATGTTGCCATCGGGTTGTACGAGCGCTGGGCCGCCAAGCGGCTGGGCGTCTGCGAAGTCCCGCCAGCCGGGGGCGAGCAGGGGTGATGCACTGATCTGGGGCGTCGAAAACCGCCGGGGACCCTAGGGGTATCGGAAGGACACGGGGTCGGAAACCCGCGGGACTGTGTTAGCGGACGGTTCACCAGCTTAGTGAACTGAGGTGAACAGGTGAACTGGCGGTGAACTCGTCGGTGAACTGGAGAATTAACCATGACAATCATTAGCAAAACGGAGTTTGCGGCCCGGCGCGGTTGGGCCAAATCCTATGTTTCCAAATTGGCCAGTCAGGATCGACTGGTGCTCACCGCAAACGGCAAGATCGACTTGGAAGCCACTGAGGCGCTGCTCGATAGAACCAGCGACCCCAGCAAGGCTGCCGTCGCCGATCGTCACCAACAAGATCGGATTCAGCGTGACGTTTACAGCCAACTGTCGCCCCTGACGGAGCCGACTTCCACGGCTGCGCCGCCGCAGTTGATGCCGAGCGACGGCAAACACCCCGATTACCAGAAGTCCCGCGCACTGCGTGAGCACAACATGGCCAAGCTGGCTGAGATCGAGCTGGGCAAAGCGCAGGGTTCGCTGGTGTCGAGGGAGGCGGTCGAGACCGGTGCTTACGATGCCGGTCGCTTGTTGCGCGATCAGTTGTTCGGACCGCTGCCTCAGCTGTCCTACGACCTGGCTGCAATGACGGATCCCTGGCAGATCGAAAAACACCTCACCGCGACAATCCGTCGAACGCTGGAAGAAGCCGAGCGCCTCTCTTCAGCGGATCTTGAACATGCCTTAACAGCGAGCTGAACCTATGCACACGGAGTTTTCTGACGGTGCGCAGGTGTACCGTGAGAACTACTTTCGTGGCCTGCGCCCCGACCCCGATCTCTGGATCGACGAATGGGCCGACGAGTACATGCGGATCCCGCGAGACACCGGCGCCCCCGAGCCCGGCCAGTACCGCACTTCACGGACACCTTATGCCCGCGAGCCAATGCGTTGCCTGTCGCCGGCTCATCCCTGCAGGCGCGTGGTCACCATGGTGGCCTCGCAGTTGATGAAAACCCAGATCGCCCTGAACTGGATGGGCGGCCTGATCCATATGGCCCCCTCGAACATCCTGGCGCTGCTACCCAGCCTCGGCTTGTCCAAACGGGTATCGGGGCGGATTAGCAAGACAATCCAAGCCACCCCTGTGTTGCGCGAACGGGTCGCGGCCACTCGCTCGCGGGACGCACGCAATACGATGGACACCAAGGAATTCGAGGGTGGCTCGCTGTACGTCACCACCGCCGGTTCAGCGGCCAACCTGTCGGAGCTGTCGGCACGCTACATTTACGGCGACGAAGTGGACCGTTGGGAGAACGACGTCGGCCAGGAGGGTGATCCCATCAAGTTGGCAGAGACGCGGGCGACGAACTTCGGCCGCAACGCCAAGATCTACTTTTCCAGTTCACCGACAATCAAAGGCGCCTCGCGGATCGCTGATCTGTTCGAGTCCAGTGACCAGCGCCACTACTATGTGCCTTGTCCGCACTGTGGGCACATGCAGGTGCTGGAGTGGGAAAACCTGCTCTATTCCGCCGATTTCAGCGTCGTGCATTACAAGTGCGCAGCGTCCGGGATGGACTGTGACGTGCTGATCGAGGAGCACTATAAGAGTGACATGCTCGCCCGTGGTGAGTGGCGTGCGCATGCCAGCGGCGACGGCAAGACGGTGGGATTTCATCTCAGCGCCTTGTACTCGCCGACAGGCTGGATGGACTGGACCTCGCTTGCCATTGAGTTTGAAGACGCGAAAAAAGCCCAGGCCCAAGGTGACACCAGCTTGATGCAGGTGTTTTACAACACTCGCCTTGCCAAGGTTTGGGATAGCGCACTCGAACAAACCAAGGCTGAAGTGCTGATCGCTCGGGCACGACTGGAGACCTACACCCTAGGCACAATACCCGCCGGTGTGCTGATGCTCACCGGCGCCGTCGACGTACAGGCCAACCGCCTGGAAATGATGGTGATGGGTTTTGGCGTCGGCATGGAGCGCTGGGTGGTCGATCACCAGGTCATCTGGGGTGACCCGGCCGATGAGCGAACCTGGGCTGTACTGGACGAAAAACTCAAGGCTCGCTATCGGCATCCTTGCGGAGTCGGCTTGGGCATCCTTGCCGTTGGCGTCGACTCCGGCGGTCACCACACCGATGAGGTCTACCAGTTCTGCCGCGTGCGACGTTGGCGCAACGTCTTCGCCATCAAGGGCGCGAGCAAGCCGGGTAGGCCGGTCATCGCACAACGCCCGTCCTTGGTTGACGTGACTTGGAAAGGCCAGACCGAACGCAACGGCGCCGAACTGTGGTTTGTCGGCACCGACACCGCGAAGGACTGGATCTACAACCGCTACCCGTTCCCGGACGGGCCGGGCTCGCTGCACTTTGCCAGTGACCTGCCGGACGAGTTCTTCGCCCAGTGCGTCGCCGAACGCAAGGTAGTGCGCTATGTGCGCGGCCACAAACGCATCGAATGGGTCAAGGGCAAGGCTGAGCGCAACGAAGCGCTCGATCTGATGGTGTACTGCCTCGCGATGGCGCACTACCTCGGCATCAATCGCTACCAGGAACACGACTGGGATCGGGTGCGCCAAGCGCTGGCTCAGTCCGGTCTGTTCGACGATGCCTTGGGCATCAAGCCGGTTCAGGGGGAGCGCGTCGACGAAGGCGCAACACCTGAACCTGCAGCTGTGCGACAGGCTCAAGCCGCGCCACCACCACCTGCAGCGCCGGTCGTGCAGACACGCCCAGCCGCACCCCCTCAACGCCGCAGTTCAACCAGCGGTTATCTGAAGAGACGCTGATATGTCCTTTACCCAGAAACATCTCGACGCTATCGAGCGCGCCATCGCACGCGGTGAAAAGACCGTGCGTTACAGCGACCGAACGGTGGAGTACCGCGACGTCGACGAACTGCTCCGCGCTCGTGAAGAAATCCGCAGTTCACTAATCAGCGCTACCGCTCCGCGCTCGCGGGTCGTGCGGCTCAGTCACGGAGGCAAAGGCATCTGATGTCTCGACAATTTCCGGCACTGTCTCGTAGCGGATTTTTGCTGCCATCGAACATTAAGGCCAGTTACGAAGGCGCCGGGGAGGGCCGTCGTTCGGCCAGTTGGGATGCCTCCGATAACGGCATCAACAGCATCAACACTCCGGCGCTGCGCAACTTGCGCGCCCGTTCGCGGGCAGCGGTACGCAATGACCCGTATGCAGCCAACGCGATCAACAAGCGCGTCAGCAACTTGATCGGCACCGGCATCACGCCGCGCCCGAAGATCAAAGACGAAGAACTGCGCAACCTGTTCCAGGAGTTTTGGGACGACTGGGTCGACGAGTCGGATGCCGACGGCCTCTGCGACTTCTACGGTCAGCAGGCCTTGGTCGCGCGCACCGTCGAGACGGCGGGCGAATGCTTTGTTCGATTACGTCCGCGCGGTCTGGACGAAGGCCTGGTGATACCTCTGCAACTGCAGACGCTGGCGCCTGAGTTTGTGCCGCACGACAAATTCGAAACCACCCGCGACGGCAACATCATCCGCGCCGGGATCGAGTTCAACCCGGCCGGTAAGCGAGTTGCCTATTGGATGTACCGCTCGCACCCACGCGACGCGTCGTCGCTCAACAGCGGATACAACCAACTGGTGCGCGTCCCGGCCAGCCAGGTGCTGCATATCTTCGAGCCGCTGGAACCGGGTCAATTGCGCGGCGTGCCACGCATGTCGCCGGTCCTCAAGCGCTTGCGCAGCCTGGACAACTACGACGACGCGGTGCTGTTCCGGCAGGAGGTGTCCAACCTGTTCGCCGGCTTCATCAAGCGCCCGTCGCCGGACATGGGCCAGGTACCTCGCGATCCGGTCACTGGCCAATTGATCACCACCGACCGCGATGGCTTTACACCGATGGTGGCGCTGGAACCCGGCACCATGCAGGAGCTGGGCGCCGGTGAGGAGGTTGAATTCTCCAAGCCGCCGGACGCCGGCAACAACTACCCGGACTTCATGCGTCAGCAACTGATGGCCGCAGCAGCCGGCACCGACACGCCTTACGAGATCCTCACCGGTGACATGAAAGGCATCAACGACCGGGCGCTGCGTGTGGTGCTCAACGAGTTCCGGCGACGCCTCGAACAGCTGCAATTCAACGTCTACATCCACCAGCTCTGCCGGCCGGTACGTGCCGCCTGGTTGGACATGGCGGTGCTGGCCGGTGTGATTGAGCTGCCGGACTACGCCAAGCGTCGTCGTGAATTTTTGCGCACGCGCTGGGTGCCGCAAGGCTGGGCCTACATCCAGCCGGTGCAGGACGTGCAGGCGCGAATGCTGGAGGTCAACGCCGGGTTCGGTTCACGCAGTGAGATGTGCCTGCGCACCGGTTACGACGCCGAAACGGTTGACGCGGAAAACGCCGCTGACGCTCAACGTGCTCGCGACTTAAAACTCAATTACCGAACGCTCGTCGAGGTCGAAATCCACCCTGACGACCAGGAGAAACCATGAAACCGCCGTTCCCTCTACGGATCTTCAACAAACTGGACGGGCAACTGCCCGTGCAAGACAAACACTGGTACAGCCTCCGGGCCAGCGGTGAAGCCGAGCAACGCACTATCGAGGTGTACGTCTACGGTGAGATCGGCACCTGGGGTATTACTGCCAATCAGTTCGTGCGCGATCTGGCTGCGCTGGATGACGGTACTTCACCGATTGTCGTGGCGTTCAACAGCATCGGCGGCGACCTGTTCGATGGTCTGGCCATTCATAACGCCCTGTCGCGATTGGGCGAGCGCTGCACCGGCCGCGTCGATGCCCTCGCGGCGAGCGCGGCAAGCGTCGCGGTCTGCGGTGCCCACCGGGTGGTAGTGGCGGAAAACGCCGCGCTGATGATCCACAACCCGTGGACGTACGCCTCGGGTGATGCCGAGGATATGCGCAAGGTCGCGACCGCACTGGATCAAGCGCTGGAGCTCATCATCACGGCCTACAGGGCAAAGGCGCCAAACATCGATGAGGTCGAGTTGCGACGCCTGGTCAATGCCGAGACGTGGCTCACAGCCCGCGAAGCGGTGGCTCTCGGCCTGGCTGACGAAGTTGGCGACGGTGTGCAGATCAAGGCGTGTCTGGGGCAGGGCACGGTGATGCAGAAATACCAGCACACGCCCCAGGCATTGCTGGATCTGCTGAATGAACCCACGAAACCGACCGAATCGGTGATCGACGATCCTGAACCACCGGCACCTGGTGCGGATGCGGCGGCGCTGGCTCTGCTGATCAGCAAGTCCTGTAACCAAGGCGGGATGAGCAACTTGATCGAGCCACTGCTGGCCACCACCAAGTTGGTTGATGAGGCAACCGTGAACGCCGCGATCACCCAGGCCAAGTCGATACGCGATCTGTGCGTGGCCGCCCGGTTGCCAGAGTTCGCGGTGGAGTTTGTGCAGGCCGGACTGGATGCCAGCGCCGTGCGTGCGCGGCTCTTCGACAAAGTCGTAGGGAAAGGCGGGGGCTTCGAGATCGACAACAGCCTGCCGCAGAACGAAGACCCTGCTCCCAAAATTCAAGCCAAGCAACCCGATCCGTCCTCGATCTGGGCTGCCCGTCAGGCCGCACAGTCCACAATCTCGAAAGGAGCAAGACCATGACCTCTAAACTGGAACCGATGCACGCAGGCGAATTCCTGCTGTCCGAGGGCGCCGGCAACATCTCGCGTGAAGCGATCAACGTCGCGGCCGGCCCGGCGCTGGAGCCCGGACAGATTCTCGGGCTGGTGACCGCGACCAGCGAATTTGCTCCGTACCATCCGACCGCCGAAGACGGTACGGAGAATGCTGTCGCGATCCTCTACGGCCCGCTCGGCGAGTCGGACGTCGTTCGTCGCGGGCGTGCCGTGGTACGACTGGCCGAGGTCAGCGAGGCCCACCTGACCGGCCTCGACTTGGCCGCTGAGAAGGCTCTGGCCGCGCACTTCCTGATCGTCCGCTAAGACGTTCCTTCTTTTATATGCATCCCGCCGCGTGCGGGATTTTTCGTTTCTGGAGAGTACACCCATGGCCGATATCGCCATTTTTGAAGACGACGCCTTCAGCGTCCCCTCGCTGACCGCCGCGATCAACGAACAGGAATACCTGCCGGGCCGGATCAGCAGTCTCGGACTGTTCCGCGAGGAAGGCACCACCAACCTTACGGTGCAGGTCGAGAAGGACGGCGACACCCTCGCACTGGTGCCGGCTGGTGAGCGCGGCAGTTCGGGCCTGGTGGTCGGTGGCAGCAAGCGCAACCTGATCCCATTCAATACCGTGCACCTGCCGGAGCGCTTCACCATCAAGGCCGACGAGATTCAAGGTATCCGCGCCTTCGGTACCCGCACTGAGCTGCAATCGGTGCAGGACGTGGTCAACCGGCGCCTTGCCAAAGCACGTCGACAGATCGATGCCACACACGAGTTTCAACGCATGGGCGCGCTCAATGGCCAGGTGCTGGATGCCGACGGCAAAACCGTGCTGCTGGACATCTACAAGTCTTTCGGCGTCAACCGCCAAAAGATGCCTATGGGTTTGGGCAACCCTGAAACCAACGTGCGGGTGCGTGCCGGTGAAGCGTTGGACATGCAGGAGGAGGCACTGGGCAGTGTGACCAGCTCCGGCTCCCGCGCCTTCTGCGGCAAGAACTTCTGGAACAAGTTGGTCGATCACCCATCGGTGAAAGAAACCTACCTCAATACCTTGCAGGCGGCGTCTCTGCGTGGGGATGCCCGTGAAAGCTTCGAGTTTGGCGGGATTGTCTGGGAGCGCTACCGGGGCAAGGTGGCAGGCGTGCAGTTCGTACATGACGACAAGGCCCTTTTGATTCCCGAGGGCGTGCCGGATCTGTACATCTCGGTCTTCGCCCCGGCCGACTACATGGAGACGGTCAACACCGAAGGTCTGCCTTACTACAGCAAGCTCGAACCGCTGCCATTTAACAAGGGCGTGGCCGGTGAAGCCCAATCCAACCCGCTGCACCTGTGCACGCGACCACGCGCGCAGATCCTCTTGGAACTCTGATCATGTCCTTCCGAGAGCTGCTGGAAGACATTGACGACACGGTGTTCGAAACGCTCGGCGACACGGCTCGGATCGAGGGCTACGACGAACCGGTGCTCGGCATGTTCGCTGCACCGTGGATGCAACCCAAGATGGGCAGCCTCAAAACGGCGTTGCGCGAGCCGAAGTTCGAGATCCGTGTCCGTGATTCGCACGGCCTGAAAAAAGGGCTGCTAGTCACCGTTGATTTGCCGGCGTTGGATGGCGGCGGTGACTACGACCTGTTGCAGCTGGAGCCAGGTGGTGACGGTCTGGTCGCCTTGATTCTGAGGAAACGGCCATGAGTGTCGGCAGCTACTTCAAGCCGTCGGCCGGCGGCGGGATGATTTCGCTGCAGACTTCGGCCGCAGACCTGAAAGGCTTTCAGGATTTCGCCGCCCTGGTGCCGAAAGCCGCTGCTGCTGCACAGCGGCGAGCCATCAACAAAACGTTGCGATGGCTCGCCACGCACATTGCTCGCGCCGTTGGCCGACAGGAGCGCATTGCGGTTGCTGCTGTGCGGCAGCGGCTGCGAGCTTACCCGGTCAGCGGTGGAGCGAACAGCGGCAAGCTGTGGTTCGGCCTCAATGCCATGGAAGCCAGCCGCATCGGCCGGCCCCGACAGAGCCGGTCCGGTGTGTCGGTGGCAGGGCGCCGCTTTCAGGGGGCGTTCTTCAAGAAGGTCTACGGCAACAGCGCGGACGTCTGGATACGTACAGCCAGCAAGCATTTCAACGCCAGTGACTACCCCGACAGCGATGTCAGCGGGGCGGGCGGAGCCAGTTCCGGCTGGATCGCTGAACACGGCAGCCGCTTTCCGCTGGCGAAAGCCAAGGTGTCGCTGGAGCAGGCGCGACCACACTTCGAAAGCTGGATCCGCAAGGCCGACGAACAGTTGCTGCACGTCCTGCAGCAGGAACTCAACTTCGAACTGCAGAAGCACCTGAGGGGGAAATGAGGTGACCGATCAAGTCGACGAGCCGTTCAGTCTTGAGCAGCTGTATCACGCCATTGAGCGGCGCATTCAGGATCACTTTCCGGGCCTGAAGGCGGTGGCCATTTGGCCGAATGATTTGGACCGTTTGCCGTTGCCGGCGGTGCTGATCGAGCTGGCCGAGATGGAGCCGGGCCTGGATCCGGGAACGGGCGAAACCGGATTGGCCTGCAAGTTCGAGGCGCGGGTGATCACCGACCCCATCCAGCCGGATCACCATCAGCAGGCGGTCTTTCTGGCCGGCCACCTCGCCGCGCTGCTGCGTTTGCAGAGCTGGGGTGTGGCGGTCGAACCGGCCGAGTTCGTGCAGTCCATGCCGGACTGGACGAAGCCCGAGCTGGACGGCTACACCGTCTGGGTCGTGGAATGGACGCAGCAGATTTACCTCGGCGAGTTCGAATGGCCATGGCCGGATCAGCCACCGGGCACCCTGGTGCTGAACATCGAACCGGGCGATGGTCCGTTCCGTCCGGAGGACGTGTCATGAGTTCCGGTTACGTCGCCGCACAGCACGACCGCATGCTCGCCGGCCTGGTCAAGGATTGCTACGTGGTCGCGGTTGACCTGACCTCGTCACCGCCGGCCTGCCGCGTTTCGGACGGTGAGTGGGTCAGCGGCTGGGTGCGCTGGCACAGCGTTGCCGCCGGCAAGGCGCGGCACTGGCGGGCGCCGAGCCTGAATGAGCAGGGTACCCTGATAAGTGCCAGCGGCGATGTGGCCCAGGGCACATTCATTCCCGGCCTGTACGGCAACGGCGGCCCGCCGCCGGACAACCGCGACCACGTCGAAGTCTGGCATTTCGAGGATGGTGGGCGCCTGGTCTACGACTGGCAGGACAGCATTTACAGCATCACCCTGCCCACCGGCACGGTCAGCATCAAGGTTGGGACGACCCTGGCCGAAGTGACCGACAACGCCGTCACCGTGAAGTCGGGAACGATCGATCTCGAAGCCACAGTGAACATCAAGGGCTCGGTCAATATAGACGGACCGCTGCATGTCACGCAGAACATAACCAGCGACGGTGCGATCCTGGACACCACCGGCAACACTGCCAATCACAAACACTGATAACCCATTCCACCCAGCCCGCCGCGCGCGGGCTTTTTTATGCCTGGAGATACTCATGACTAAGGCCAAACCTGAAGTCGAGGCGCTCGCGGAAGCACAGCCAGTATCAGGACTTGTCCCTGTTGCTCAGGGATTCCCCGGCAATGCCTCTGACCAGTTCATCACGTTCCTCGACACCCTCTACAGCTCGCGCACCGTCATCCTCCCGGACGGTCGCACGCTTCCCGTGATCAAGAGCCTGGTCTCGGTCAAGGCGGGCGATGACATCGCGCTTAAGTGCCTCAAGGCCCACCCAGAATACGAGCAGCTCAAGGAGTAGACCCGATGATCGGAATGGATCGCCACACCGGGCAGCCCATCTCCGGTATCGAGCATTTACGTCAGTCGGTTGGAGACATCCTCGGCACACCGCTGATGAGCCGTCGTGAACGGCCGGAGTACGGCAGCAAGCTGCGGCGCATGGTCGACCTGCCCATCAACGAAGGCTGGAAAAGCGCGGCACAGGCTGAGGCCGTGCGGGCGCTCAACCAATGGGAGCCACGGCTCAAGCTTGAGCGCGTTGTGGTGGTTTCCGTTTTGGGCGGGCAAATCAATTTCAAGATCAGCGGCGAGTACCTCGGTGAGCGCGGCACGTTGGAGGTGTGGGTATGAGTACCCTGGTGGATCTGTCTGAGCTGCCGGCGCCGGACGTGCTGGAGCCGCTGGACTTTGAGGATACCTACAGCGAAGCGCTGGGCGTGTTCCGTGGGCACATGGGTCAGAACTGGACGGCCTCGCTCGAAAGCGACCCGGTGACCAAGCTGCTGGAGGTCGGCAGCTACATCAAGCTCGGCAATCGGGCGCGGGTCAACGACGCGGCCAAGGCCCAGTTGTTGGCCTATGCCACCGGCGCTGATCTGGATCACCTGGCCGCCAACGTCAATCTCAAGCGCCTGGTAATCCAGGCAGCGGATCCGTTTGCTCTGCCGCCGGTGGAGGCGGTGATGGAGTCCCACGATGCATTGCGTGAACGGGTGCAACTGGCCTATGAAGGGTTGACCACGGCCGGGCCGCGCAACAGCTACATCCTGCATGCTCGGAACGCCTCGGCGCTGGTCGCCGACGCCACGGCGGAAAGCCCGGCGCCGGCCTGCGTCGATGTCACGGTGCTGGGACTGGAAGGCGACGGCACGGTTGGGCCGGAGTTGCTCGCCCTTGTCGCTGCGGCTGTGAATGACGATGACGTGCGGCCGGTTGGCGACCGCGTCACCGTGCGCGGCGCCGAGATCCTGCGGTATCGCGTCGACGCCGTGCTGCACATGAAAGGTGCCGGCCCGGAGAACGACGCCGCGCTGACGGAGGCGATCCGTCGACTGGAATCCTGGATCAATCCCCGGCGCCGGCTGGGCGTCGAGGTGGCCCGGTCCGGTGTCGATGCGCAGCTGCATGTCGCCGGCGTCGGCCGGGTGGAACTGAAGGATTGGCAGGATCTGAAACCCACCAAGGCACAGGCCGCGTACTGCACGGGTTACACCGTCGTGCTGGGAGGTTGAATGCGCAGTCTACTACCGCTCAACAGCACGCCGCTGGAACGGGGTATCGAAGCGACCTTCGCCGAGACCACGTTGATCCCATTGCGCACGTTGTACAACCCGGACACCTGTCCTGTTCATCTGCTACCGCATCTGGCCTGGGCCTGGTCAGTCGACCGCTGGGATCCGGCTTGGCCGGAGCCGGTCAAGCGCGCCGCGATCAAGGCTTCGTTCTACATACACAAGCACAAGGGCACCATCGGCGCGCTGCGCCGGGTGGTCGAGCCCTTGGGTTACCTGATCGAGGTGCTGGAGTGGTGGCAGACCGCGCCGGAAGGCGTGCCCGGCACCTTCGCCCTGAAGGTCGGTGTGTTGGACACCGGCATCACCGAGGAAATGTACCTCGAACTCGAACGCCTGATCGATGACGCCAAACCCGTCAGCCGGCAACTCACTGGCCTGGCCATCAGCCTTGAAACGCAAGGCAACTTGAACATTGCAGCGTCCCTCTACGAAGGCGACGAAATCGACGTCTACCCGCCTGTGATGCGTGACATCGAAGTCACGGGCAGCTTCGGCGTGATCGGACGCGAACACTCCATAGATACCCTGGACATCTATCAATGACTGATGCGAATTCTCAGTTTTTCGCCATTCTCACAACTGTGGGAAAGGCCAAACAAGCGAACGCCGACGCGCTCGGCATTCCCTGGCTGATCACCCAAATGGGCGTCGGGGACGCCAACAACATCGATCCGGTCATTCCTGCTGAAGGGCAGACCAGGCTGATCAACGAATGGCGACGCAAGCCGTTGAACCGGCTGTTCGTCGACCCGGTTAACCCAGCAGTGCTGATCGCCGAGCAGATTATTCCGGCCGATGAGGGCGGGCGCTGGATCCGCGAGATCGGCCTGTACGACGCGGACGGCGATCTGGTGGCGGTGGCCAACTGCGCGCCGAGCTTCAAGCCGTTGCTGTCACAGGGCTCGGGCCGCACGCAGATCGTGCGCATGAACTTCATCGTCACCAGCACTGGCAACATCCAGCTCAAGATTGACCCGGCGGTGGTACTGGCCACGCGTGCCTTTTTCGAAGCGGCGATTCTGGAAGTGCTGCCGAAGAACAAGACGCCAGGCCAGTTCACGCGGGTCAAGGTCAATGATCGCGGGGTTTTTGTGTCGGGTGATAACCCGAGCACGCTCGCCGGTATGGGCATCATGGACACCTACACAAAGCCAGAAATCGAATCGATGATCGCGCAGGCCTCCGCCTTGCCGGTCGGTGCCACCGTGGCGTTTCCGCTAGACAAGGTCGCGCCCGGGTTTCTGGAACTGGATGGCAGCGTCAAGAGTATTGCGGTCTATCCCGATCTGGCGACGTTCCTCGGCACGGCTTTCAACAAAGGCGATGAGGGCGCCGGCAATTTCCGCTTGCCGGATTCGCGCGGCGAGTTTCTGCGCGGCTGGGATCATGGGCGCGGTGTGGATGTCGGCCGTGTTGTGGGTTCTTTGCAGAAAGGTACGGTTACAGTCTTCGACAGTAACCAGTCCGTAACTCCCACGGTGGAGGTTGTGGCGGCAACGGTTGCAGCGGCGCAGGCTGATGTATTTGTTGCGAGCGACTATCCAGGCGTCAAAAGGTCGGTAGTCAATACTGGGGTGCAGCCATACCCTGATTTTGCTGACGCTGGTGTGATGCGCCCGCGAAACATGGCGGTGATGTGGTGCATCAAGGCCTGGAACGCGCCGATCAATCAGGGAAACATTGACATTCAGGCGCTGGCAGCCTTAGCGACGCAGGCCACTGAGATCAAGCTCGGTACGGCCAAGATCGCTACGCAGGCGCAGACTGACGCGGGTGAAGATGACGCCACTATCGTTACGCCGAAAAAGCTGCGGATGGGGGTTTCGTGGAACTTCGGCGTCAATGGCTGGTTGGCGCTGCCGTCGTGGCTGGGCGGGCTGATTATTCAATGGGGCGGTGCAACAGCTCAGGTGGGCACGACCATTACGCAAAACACCTATGCGTTTCCAATGGCCTTTCCAAATCAGGTTCTAAGAATTCTGGGTTATCGAAGTTCCGAAATGCAAAACGGAAACGCGCCTACGACCGATCACTTTTTTACAGCAAATCTCCTTAACTGGACGGTCACTCACGTCCGTTCTCAAGGGAGTCTTGCAATTCCATTCGTCTATCTGGCCATCGGTCGCTGAGGTGAATATGAAATACGCGACTTTTAGTGATACCGGCGAGATCATCGGGCGATTTGATGACCGCTTTCACGCGACAATTCCCGAGGATGCAGTCGTTATCCCGGAAAAGTTGTGGGGGCCAACGTTGAATGACACGGATGGTGTGTGGCGTTTGGTGGACGGCGAACTGGTCAAGCAGCCACTGCCTGAGATTCTGCCCGACTTTGTGCAGATGGTGGCCGACGAGCGCTACAAACGTGAGGCAACCGGCGTCATCGTCGAGGGTCTGCAAATCGAAACGACCCGCGACAGTCAGGCGCTGATTGCCAGCACCGGTTTGTCTGCCGTCCTTGATCCCGAATATCGCTGCAACTTCAAGACGGTGACCGGCTTTGTCGAGATCGGATCGGCGCAAATCATTGCCATCGCCAAGGCCGTGCGCACCCATGTTCAGGCCTGCTTTGACCGTGAACTGACGCTGTTGCGCGCCATTGAGGCCGGCGACTACCGCGAGGACATGCTGTTCGAGGGCTGGCCGGATTCCATCCCGCCTGATCCTGTCGAGCTGCAATAGTCGCCCCTCACTGCAGGGGCGTTTTTCATTGCGCCCCACACAGCAATACCTTGAGCCTCGCCAATACGCGGGGCTTTTTCGTTTCTGGAGAATGAGCCTTATGAGTTTCTTTCACGGCGTCACGACCACCTCGGTCGATACCGGCGCGCGCACCATCTCGCTGCCGTCTTCGTCGATTATCGGCTTGTGCGACACCTTCACCCCCGGATTGCTCGGCGGCGGTACCGCCAAGGCCGGCGAACTCAAACTGATCACCACCGAGCGCGAGGCCATCGCCGCCTTCGGCGCGGGGGCTGCGATCACCAAGGCCTGCCAGGCGATCTACACCAAGGCCAAGGCGGTGATCGTCGCCATCGGTGTGCCGAAGATGGACGACCCGGCGCTGCAGACCTCGGCGATCATCGGTGGCGTCTTGGTGTCAGGTCAGCGGACCGGGCTGCAGGCGCTGCTTGATGGCAAAAGCCTGTTCAACACCCAGCCGCGATTGCTGATCGCACCAGGTCATTCGGCCACTCAGGCGATAGCCACGGCGATGGACGGTCTGGCGCAAAAGCTGCGGGCCATCGCCATCATCGACGGGCCGTGCACCACCGACGAGGCCGCCATGGCCTACGCCGACAACTTCGGCAGCCGCAACCTGTTCATGGTCGACCCCGGTGTGCAGTTCTGGGACACCGATGCCAGCAAGACTGTTGATGCGCCGGGATCGGCATGGACCGCCGGCCTGTTTGCCTGGACCGACGCGACCTACGGTTTCTGGGCCTCCCCGTCGAACAAAGAGTTCACCGGCATCACCGGGACCACCCGAGCCGTCGAGTACCTGGACGGTGATGAGACCTGCCGGGCCAACCTGCTCAACAACGCCAATATCACCACGATCATCCGCGACGACGGCTACCGCCTGTGGGGTAACCGCACCCTGTCGAGCGATCCTAAATGGGCGTTCGTCACCCGCGTGCGCACGTTGTTTATCCTCATGGACGCGGTCCAGGCCGGGCACAAGTGGGCGGTCGACCGCTCTATCACCAAGACCTACGTCAAGGACGTCACCGATGGCCTGGAAGCATTCATGCGCGACCTGAAAAATCAGGGCGCGGTGATCAACTTCGAAGTGTTCGCCGATGAAGAGCTGAACACAGCCAGCCAGATCGAGCAGGGCAAGGTGTACTGGCGGATCCGCTTCACCGACGTACCGCCGGCCGAGAACCCAAATTTTCTCTTCGAAGTCACCAACCAATGGATGACCGAAGTGCTTGAAGCCGCCTAAGGAGGCCACCCGATGAAACCTGAAGTTTTGTCCAATTGCGCGGCGTTTATCGACGGCGTGAGTTTTGCCGGCGATGTGCCGAGCGTGACCTTGCCCAAGGTTGTGCTGAAAACCGAAACCTACCGGGGCGGCGGCATGGCCGGTGAGATCGAGATCCCGGTCGGTGTCGAAAAGCTCGAATCCGGATTCACCACCAACGGCGTGCGCCGTGAGGCGTTGAAGTGGTTCGGGCTGTCCGACCGCACCGCCTGCAACGCCGTATTTCGCGGCACGTTCAAGGGCCTCCAGGGCAAGGTCACCCCGGTGATCGTCACCATGCGCGGCGGCCTGAAAGAGGTCGACATGGGCGACTGGAAGGCCGGTGAAAAAGCCGAGACCAAACACAACATGGCGCTGACCTACTACAAGCTCGAAGTCGGCGGCCGGCTGATTTACGAGATCGACATGGTCGGCATGGTGCTGGTGATCGACGGTGTCGACCAGCTCGCAGACGAACGTTCGGCCCTGGGCCTTTAAGGAAAACAAACCATGAAGCAAGACATGCAATCGATCACTGAAACGCCCCTGCCTAACTGGCTGCAACTGTCCGACGACGGTTTTCGCATCAGCCTCAAATACCCGACCGAGTTGTGCGGTGTGACGGTCGACACGCTGATGATGCGTGCGCCGTGCGTGCGTGATGTGCGGGCGGCACAAGCGTCGTCCAACGGCGATGCCGAGCAGCGTGAAATGTCGTTGTTCGCGTCGCTGACCCAGACCCCCGAGGCGGATCTGATGGGCCTGAAGATGGTCGACTACCTGCGCCTGCAGGCGGGTTATTTTCGCCTGGTCTCGGACGAGTAAATGCGACGGTTCCACGTTGAAGATGCTGGCCAAGCGCATGGCCAGGGAGACCGGGTTCTCAGCGGCTGAGATCACGGGCATGCCCTTCAATGAACTGGTGTGGTGGCTCTCTGATTGAGCCACCGCTCAACACTTTCCGACGCATAAGGCACGCTCATGGCGAAGAACCTCGCGCTTGGCTTTGTCATTGGCGGCGCCGTCGATCCGACGGTAGGCAAAGCGTTCAAGGACGTCGAAAGCAAGATCAAACACTTGGACTCGGTGGGCAGCAAAGCCCGCGTCCTGCAGAACACCATCGGCGACACCATGCGTCTGCGCGATGAATGGCGCAAGGCGCACACGACCGGCGCCGAAGGCGCGGACAAGCTGCTGGCCAAATATGAAAAGAACCTCGCGTTGCTCAAGAAACAGGGCGTCGAGGTGGGACGGCTGAGCAAGGCTTACGCGACCATGGGCCGCGTGGCCGCCGGCGCCGAACTCAAAGCATTGGGCCACCGGCAGATCGAGGAGGGCCGGTCCGGTCTGAAAAGTACCCTCGGTCAGGCCGGTGCGCTGACCGCTGCAGCCGCTATCCCGACCAAGGTCAGTGCGGACTACGGCGCGATCATTCGCGACATTGCGATCAAGGCCAACATTGCCAATTCCCCGGAAGAGGCGCAGCTGTCCAAGACCGTGATCGAGACGTCACGCGATACGGGTATGGCGCGCAATCAGGTGGCCGAAGTGGTCAACGCCCTGGTCGGCGCCGGCATGGAGCTGGACAAGGCGCTGTCTTATGCCCCGACGGCGGCCAAGTTCGCCGTGGGTCAGGGATCGGAGGGCACCGAAACGGCGAAGATGATCAACGCCCTTGGGCAGAACGCCAAGATCACTGACCCCAAGGTGATGCAACAGGCGCTCGAGGCTATCGCCTACCAAGGCCAGGCGGGCAGCTTCGAAGCGGTCGACATGGCCAAGTGGTTTCCTGAGTTGCTGGCCGGCATGGGCAAGCTTGGCATCACCGGCATGGATTCGGTGACGCAGCTGGGCGCCATGCTTCAGGTACAGATGAAGACAGCCGGCGGTTCGGACGAGGCCGCGAACAACCTCAAGAACTGGATGGAAAAAATCGGTTCTGGCGAGACGGTCGACGCCTATAAAAAGGCCGGCATCGACTACAAGGGCTCGATGCAGACCGGTTTGCAAAACGGCATGTCGACACTGGAATCCAGTTTTGCCCTGGCCCAGAAATACATCCAAGCCACCGATCCGAAGCGGGCTGCCGAAATGGCCAAGGCCACGGCGGCGATCAGCAAAGAGGCCGATCCCGAAAAGGCCAAGGCCATGATGAAGTCGCTGGAAGAGGCTTTGCGCACCGGTGACCTGTTCGCTGACATGCAGGTGAAAGCAGCCCTGACCGCGTACATGCAGAACAAGGATCTGTACAACCAGCTGAAAAAGGACTCGGCCGGTGCCACCGGGATCCTCGACAAGAACCTCGCCGAACGCCGGCAGACGTCTGCGCAAAAATGGTCCGAAATGGCGCAGTCCATGGACGACGCTATGCGCAGCATCGGCGATGCGATCCGGCCGGTTACCGATGCCGTGGCTGACGGCATCAACAACGTCAGCCGCAAGCTCTCAGGTTTTGCCGACGAGTTTCCACGGGTCACGCTGGGCATCGGTACGGCCGTGGCTGGACTGGTGGCGCTGAAGGGCGCCGTCAGCGCATTCAAGGTCGGCAAGGGCCTGATGAACCTCGGGCGTGGCACCTTGATGGGCAACCCGAATATCCCGCAAAAGGTGATCGTCACCAACCTGCCAGGTGCTGGTGGTGGGCTGGATGCCGGCGACTTGGATGGCGGTGATGGCAAGAAGAGCAAAAGGGGGATGGGGAGCGGCAGTCGAGGTGGTGGGCGCGGTGGCCAACTCGCCGAGGGCATGAAAGGTCCAGTGATCTTCGCGGCCGTCGACGCCGGTTTCAAAGCCTACGACACCTACCAGAATGCCGAGACTCAGGACGAAAAGGCCGAAGGTTACGGACAAGCGGCCGGCAGCTTGGCGGGCACTTTAGCCGGTGCGGCAGCCGGTGCCGCCATCGGCACGGCGGTGCCGATCATTGGCAACATCGTCGGCGGCGCGATTGGCGGTTATATCGGTTATATGGGAGGCGATCTGGCCGGCGGAATTCTGGGCAAGAAACTGTTCGGCACCGACGAGTCGCTGAAGCGCGTACCGGACGCCGGGCCATTGATGATGGCCGATGCTGGAAAAAACCTGTCGCCGGTGATGGGCGACATTGCCAAGTCATTCGAACCCAAGCCAGCCTCTGGCCCATTGGCTCCTGCAGCAATGGGCGATGTGGCCCGGTCACTTGCTGTCCCTACAGCTGCACCGGCTCCTCCGGCATTGCTCGCCGCACCGGTTCCGGCCGCCAAATCCGAAGCGCCTAAGGTCGAGCAACAGGTCCAGATCTCGGCGCCGTTGCACATCACCGTGCAGGGCGATGCCAAGGATCCGGCACAGATGGCGCGGGAGCTGCAGCCCTTCATTGCGCAGCAGATGCAGCAGGCCACGCAGCAGCTGCAGAACCGCAAACTCTACGATGAACCGCATGTGTAAGGAGGACTGATGGCCTACATGGAGCAACTGCAGTCAGGGCTCAAGCAACTGGCAGCAGCGGGGGAGACCGGCCGGCGCAGCCTCGACGGCATGATGGGACCGGTCAACGGCGCGATCAGCGAGATCAGCGGCGCTGCCTCGGAGCTGGAGGGTATTCCCTTTGTCGGTCCGGCAATCGGGGAAAAGCTGCAGCGTGTGATGCGAGGGGTAAATGCCGCCCAGGCCAAGGTCGGGCAGGTGGTGGCCACTTACAACAAGGCCACGCGAGCCGTGTCAGAGATCGATGAGCGCATGAGCCAACTGAAGGAACAGGCCGCCCGGGCCTCAACCGCAATCAACAAGATCGCCGGCAAGGTCAGCCCGTCGCTGGGGAACATACTGCCCACCGGATCGCTGGCCGGTGACGCGACACCGGTACCGGAAGCGGTAAAACCCTTTCCGCACCTGCTGATCGTGCAGCCGCTGGGTCCCAAGGCGGTGCCGTATTACTTCAACCTGGATACCGCTGCCTTCGACGAGCTGCGGCGATCCACGGAGTACCGCTGGGCCTCGCAGGAACGTCTGACCCGGCGGCCGGCACAACAGGCGGTGGGCATCGGAGAGGAAAAGATCACCCTCAAGGGCGCGATCTTTCCGGGCTTCAAGGGCGGCATCAAGCAACTGGATACGCTGCGCAGCCTCGGCGCTCAGCAGCTGCCGCTGACGCTGACCACCGGCTATGGCGACGTGCTTGGCACCTGGTGCTTGAAGAATGTCGACGAAGAACAAAGCGCGCTGCTGCAGGGCGGGATTCCGCGCAAGCAGGCGTTCACTTTGGAGTTTGTGCGTTATGGCGATGACCTGCAGAACGTCTGACGGAGATCTGCTCGATACCCTGTGTTACCACGCCTATGGGCATCTCAGTGGAACGGTCGAGGCGGTGCTGGATGCCAATCAGGGCCTGGCCGACGAACCGCAGCCTTATCGGGCCGGTATTGTGATTGAGTTACCAGATCTGCCTCAGCCGTCGGAGGACGGTATAGCGCTATGGAGTTGATGAACTATAGTCACCCACAGTTCACGTTGCTCCTTTAGCTTCATCCTCTTCGAAGCCCGCCCTGTGCGGGCTTTTTTTTGGAGCAAAAATGACCCCCATCTTTCGCATCGTCGCCGACGGTGCCGATATCACCCAGCGGATCAACGACCGTCTGCTGCAGCTGAAAACCACCGACAAACCCGGTATGGAGTCCGACGAGTTTGAATTGCGCATCGACGACCGCGACGGCGCGGTGGTGCTGCCTCCACGCGGGGCCGGCATCGAGATCTTCCTGGGCTACGCAGAAACCAAACTGACTCGAATCGGCCGTTACGTCGTCGATGAGATCGAGCTGTCCGGTCCGCCGGACACGTTGGTGATCAGCGGCAAGGCCAGCGACATGCGCGGCAGTGGCAAGACCACCCGCAGCGGCAGCTGGGAAAACGTGCCGCTGTCGCGGATCGTCGCTGATGTCGCCGCACGCAACGGCTGGCAGGCAGTCTGCCCGGTGCAAACCAAGGTGCCGCGTGCCGATCAGCTCAACGAGTCAGATTTCAATTTCATCACCCGCCTGGCCAAGCAATATGACTGCACGGCCAAGGTCGCCGACGGCAAGCTGTTGGTCATGCCGCGGCAAGCTGGGCAGAGCGCCTCGGGCAAGGCGTTCAGTGTGGTGACGATTCAGCGCCGGGATGTCAGCCGCTTTCAGTTTCGGCTCGGCGACCGTAACACCCACAAGGCCGTTTCAACTAAGCACCAGGACAAGAGTACCGGCAAGCTCGCCGTGGTCACTCTCGACAATGACGAGTCGCCGGACGGTCTGCCGCCGGTGCACACCGACCGTCACATCTACCCGAACAAGTCAGCCGCCGAAGCGGCAGCCCAGGCGCGTCTCACCGCGTTCAACCGCTCCACGGCCGGCGTCCGGCTGGAGATGGCAGGGCGCACTGATTTGTTTGCCGAACGATCGATCAACGCCCAGGGCTTCAAGATTGGGCTCGACGGCGAGTACCTGGTCGACTCGGTGGAGCAGGTGTTTACCCAGGCCGGCTGGAGCACGACGGTCGAGTGCAACGGTGGCAAAAAGGGCAAGGCGAAAGCCAAAGGCAAGAAGAAAAAACCGGCGAAGGATCTGAAGGTTGTTCAGATCAAGCAGTAGTGCTGCATTCCCATAACCCAGGAGAACCCCATGTCACTGACGGAACAACAGCTGCAACGCATCATGCCCAACGCCCGTCGCCAAGCGGGCGTTTTTGTTTCTGCGCTCAATGCCGCCATGGCCCACCGGCAGATCAACACACCGCACCGCCAGGCCGCGTTTCTCGCCCAGGTCGGGCACGAATCCGGCGAGCTGAATTACGTGCGCGAGCTGGGCGGCGACCAGTACCTGAGCAAGTACGACACTGGCACCCTGGCCGCGCGGCTGGGCAACACGCCGGAGGCTGACGGCGATGGCCAGCGCTACCGTGGCCGGGGACTGATCCAGATTACGGGCCACAACAACTACCTGCGCTGCAGCTTGGCGCTGTTCGGCGACGAGCGTTTGTTGCGAACGCCGGAGTTGCTGGAACTGCCGCAGTGGGCCGCTGAGTCGGCCGCGTGGTTCTGGTGGGTTCGCGGGCTGAATGCCCTGTCGGATCAGGGCGAGTTCGAGGCAATCACCCGCAAGATCAACGGCGGTCTGAACGGCCTACAGGAGCGCCTGCAGTTGTGGGGGCGGGCGAGGGCGGTGTTATGCGTCTCGGCGAACTGATCCCGGTACCGTATCGGCTGCTGGTCAGCACGGTGCTGCTGGTCACGCTGGCCGGTGCATCCGCGGCCACCGCCTGGCAAGTGCAGGATTGGCGCTACGGCAAACAGCTCGCCGAGCAGGCGCGCCTCCACACCGAAACCCTCAATCAACTGGCCCTGGCCTCGGCCGCACAGCAGCGTGCCGAACAAGACAAACGCCTCGCGCTCGAGCAGCACCTGGCGACCAGCGAACAAACCCATTACCGAGCCTTGAGTGATGTCCAACGTGATCAAGGTCGCCTGCGCGACCGCCTTGCCACTGCTGATCTGCGGCTGTCAGTCCTACTCGACGCCACCACTGGCGCCGGCAACGGATCGATGCAAGCCACCGCCACCACCGGCAGCGTGGTTCATGGCCCCACAAGAGCCGAACTTGACCCAGCGCATGCTCAACGAATTATCGGCGTTACCGACGACGGCGACCGGGGGCTGATTGCCCTCGCTGCCTGTCAGGCATACGCCAAAGAAGTCTCAGCACCGAAGTGAAAAAGAGCGGCCGGTCCGGATGCGTCAACATCCGGATCGACCGCCGTCCCTGCAGATGGTCCCTGCAAGTCCAGCCAAGGCTCTTGCTCCGTGCACAAAGCGGGGCGAGCCTAGCACCTGTTTATCCATACAGTAAAGGTCTTGCTTTTTATGTCTACACCCATCATCCCTTGGATGGGCGGCAAACGCCGCCTGGCCGACCGTCTCCTTCCGCTTTTTCCGCCACACGAATGCTACGTTGAAGTCTTTGCCGGCGGTGCCGCGCTGTACTTCATGAAGCCCCAGCCATCGCCGGTGGAAGTCCTCAACGACATTAACGGCGACCTGGTCACGCTTTACCGCGTCGTGCAGAACCACCTCGAAGAGTTCGTGCGCCAGTTCAAATGGGCGCTCAGTTCGCGGCAGGTGTTCGAATGGCAGAAAATGACCCGCCCTGAAACCCTCACCGACATCCAGCGCGCCGCCCGATTCTTTTACCTGCAGCACCATGCCTTCGCCGGCAAGGTCTCGGGTCAGACATTCGGCACGGCGACCACCGCCCCGGCCATCAACCTGCTGCGCATCGAGGAAAACCTCTCGGCCGCGTGGCAGCGCCTGTCCGGCACCTACGTCGAAAACCTTCCCTGGCTTGAATGCGCCGAACGTTACGACCGTGCTCACACCTTCCACTACATGGATCCACCTTACTGGCAGACCGCCGGCTATGGCGTGGACTTTCCGTTCGAGAACTACGTGCGGATGGCCGACTTCATGCGCCGCTGCAAAGGCAAAGTGATGGTCAGCATCAACGATCATCCCGACATCCGCCGCGTGTTCGAAGGCTTCCACTTTGAGACTCTGGACATCCGCTACACCACAGCCAATCAGCGGCAGGGTAAGGCCGAAGTCAGTGGCGAACTAGTGATCATGAACTGGGAGCCGAAAGCATTGGGCGGGTTGTTCTGACAGATGCCAGTTAGCATTTCTCGACTTCCCATCATGAGAACACCCACCCGTCTATCAGATATTTCCTGCAGAAATTGACCGAATGCCGTTCTGAACGTTAACTGTATATTCGTACAGTATCGGAAGTCGTGCGTCATGAGCTTTTCAATCCTAGGCCCTATTGCCGTGGCCGGTCGGAAATTACCTCTTTGCCTTTTTCGAGTGCCGGCAGGTTTCCCTTCGCCGGCAGCGGATCACATCGAAACCCACATCTCGCTCGACGAAGTGCTCAACATTCGTGCCCCGCATGTTTACCTGGTGAAAATTGCCGGAGAGAGCATGCAGGGGGCGGGAATCTTTGACGGCGATTTGGCGGTTGTGGATCGTTCACTGGAGCCGGCGCACGGGCATATTGTTGTTGCGCTGCTCAACAACGACCCGCTTTGCAAGCGGCTATGCCTCCGTGGGAAAGAGGTCATCCTGCTGTCTGAGAACCCCAAGTACCCGCCGCGTTACGTGCTGGAAGGCGATGAGCTGGCGATCTGGGGCGTGATCATTGGTAGCGTGCGCAGTCATGTCTAAGCAGGTGCCGGTGTTCGGCCTGATCGATTGCAACAGCTTCTACGCCAGCTGCGAGCGAGTATTTCGTCCTGACCTAGCCAAGGTCCCCATCGTTGTCTTATCGAATAACGACGGCTGCGTCATCGCCCGCAGCTACGATGCCAAGCCATACGTGAAAATGGGCGAGCCGTACTTCCAGATCAAGCACAAGCTAAAGCAGCACGGCATCGTCCCGTTCTCCTCGAATTACGCACTATACGGTGACATGAGCGAGCGAGTCATGACGCTGATCGAGTCCATGGTGCCCGCAGTCGAGGTCTACAGCATTGACGAAGCCTTCGTCGATCTCGCCGGCATCACCGATTTGGATGGCCTCGGTCGCCAGATTCGGAGTCAGGTGCTGAGGTGTGCTGGCATTCCAGTCGGCGTTGGAATCGCTCAGACCAAGACACTGGCCAAGCTTGCCAACCATACGGCCAAGCGCCTGCAGGCGCAGACTGGCGGGGTGGTCAATATTTGCGACCCAACTAAGCGTGACTGGGTGCTGCGTAACACTGACGTTTCAGAGGTGTGGGGTGTAGGGCGTCGCATGAAAGCGCATCTGGATACTATGGGAATCAAGAGTGCGATGGATCTGGCCAAAGCCGACCCTTGGACACTGCGTAAAAACTTCAGTGTGGTGATCGAAAAAACGGCGCGCGAACTGGCCGGCACTCCTTGTCTGGAGCTAGATGAGCCCGATCCACCGAAACAGGAAATCTGCTGCAGTCGAATGTTCGGCACCCGCCTGACGGAACTGGCACCAATAAAGGAGGCGGTGGCCACGTACATGATGCGCGCTTCAGAGAAGCTCAGAGCGCAAAACTCGCTGTGCAAGAAAGTGCGCGTGAGCATTCGCACCGGCATGTTCAATCCGGAGGAGGCGAAGTACGCCAATGGTGTGGTGATCGATATGCCTTACCCAACGGATGACGTCCGGCTACTGACCAAGGCTGCAGTCGATGCGCTGGATCGGGTGTATCGCCCTGGTTTCAAGTACAGCAAGGCGGAGGTATTGCTGATGAATTTGTGTCAGCCAGGTGAATACACGGACGATCTATTTGCGGCTTCTCAACCGACAGAATCTACTAAGGTCATGGCTGTACTGGATCAGATCAATGAACGGTGGGGAAGGGGGACGCTGCGAGCGGCGAGCGTCCCAAATAACCCAGGGTGGGCCATGCGGCGTGAAATGATGAGCCAGAGCTACACGACTCGCTTGGATCAATTGTGGACGGTCAACTGTAGGTAGTAAGACGTCCGCTATCGGCCATAAGCGGACACTCGGACGCGCCCGCTACGGCCAGAAACGGTCATTGGACGACTGTAAAAAACGTGGCAACCCTATGGCTTCTGTTTATTTAAGGGAAAAAGCCCGCATGGGTGGGCTCTCGCAGTGAAGGAGAACCTAAGATTAATGGTGGTGATCATCAGCACGGCACAGGTCTATTCGAGAGAAAGTAGCTTTCGAACTTCTGCTAGAATCGCGTCCATACTGAATGGCTTTGGCAATACCGCGTTAAACAGATCCGATCTCTGCATGCCTATGTGCGCCTGAGCGCCGCTCATCAAAATAATTGGCAAATGCTTACAGGAAGGAAGGGCGCGGACGGCTGTGGCGAACTCTTGGCCATCCATGACCGGCATCATAAAGTCGGTAATGATCAAATCTGGACGTTCTCTATCTAGTATCTCGAGCCCCTTTTGGCCATTGCTGGCCGTCACCACCATGAAGCCTTCATCCTCCAGCGCAAAACTGAGAATGTCAGCGATCAGATACTCGTCGTCGACGACCAGGATGGTGGCCATGTTAATTCAACCCGCACAAAGGCTTAAGATTTTGAACCAGGCGATGACTCAGTGGGTACTGATGGTTCATGTCTTGAAGCCTTTTTCAGGAAAACGTCTTGGTCACGGATGACGACCTCGAATCGCGAAGGGTCGTAAGAGCTGTCTCGTACTTTAAGAATGGAAAGCGTCCTGCTTAGTTCAGAGTGATTCTCAGCGAATCGCATCAGCATCAGGTTGTCGACGATGCTGGACAGGTCAGAGTTTGGTGCGCTGACCTCGGAGCCAAATAAATCGCGCATCTCCCAGGATGCGAATACCGTAACCCCCCTGGATCGAAGCTCGTTCATCAGAGCACTGAAGAAATCAGTTATCCGCGCCGGATTTGTCGTAACACGTGTCATGCCGCTCAGACTATCGATGAATAGGCGCTTGATGCCCTTTTCTTCAACAAGACTCAGCAGTCGTGCGCCCAGCCCGTCCAGAAGACCTTCAGTAGTAGGCTGCCAGGCAATGCTCAACGCGCCGCTGTCTTCCATGCCTTTGATATCAATACCCAATGACAGGCCTTTGAGTCGCAACCTCTGTGGACTTTCGTAAAAGCCAAAATGCAGGCCCGGAGACTCTGCGGTCGACTCAGCCAGAAATTTGAGGCCCAGTGTTGTTTTGCCGATCCCGGAGGGGCCTATTACCAGCGACACGCTGGAACTGTGCAGGCCTCCGCCTAAGATGTCGTCCAGTGACTTAATGCCGCTGGGGATTCGCGTCATGTCAGCGCTATCGGGAGACGACGGGTGGCTGTAGAGACTTTCGAGTCGCGGGTAAACAACCAAGCCATTTTCGGTAATTTCACACTCATGAAGACCGGTCATTGCGCCACTGCCCCGAGTCTTTCGCAGCTGAATACGACGCACTGAGCGAGTACCGTATAGCTCTTCGCCCATCTCAATTACGCCATCAACCATGGTGTGCTCAGGACTGCCATCGTCAAGTCGCGAGCTGGTGAGAAATAGCACCGTGCAACCAGCAAAAGCTGCATGCCCTTGCAGCTCCGAGATGAACTTCTTAGTGTCGATGGGGGAGTCAGCTTTCGAACGTGCATTGAGCAAACCATCCACGACCATAACAGTGGCTTTCTGGCGGCTAATTTCGCGCCGAAGCAGTTTCACTACCTCATCCAGCCCCTCGTTTTCCAAGGTGTCAAAGGCACTGACAAACTGGATTTCGGCACCGACTTTTGACGAGTCGAAAAAGCTCAGGGTAGAAAGAAACTGAAATAGACGATCATGTGACTCAGCCAGCAGCGTGGCGACGAGAACCCGACCGCCATTGTTCGCATGATGAAACCCAAGCTGGTTGGCGAGGATTGTTTTTCCAGACCCCGGGCGCCCTTGGATTATGTATGAAGCGCCTGCGACCAGACCTCCCTTGAGCAGAGCGTCGAGCCCTTCGATTCCACTTTGGAGGCGTTTTAGCTTTTCCACAATGCGACCCTGATCTGAAAAACAGGCTGTTTAAGCCGAGTGGATGGAATGCTACCGCCATTCTTGTTTCGTAGCCATTCAGAGCGAGCTGAAAGCTGGAGCGACGGTACCGTATTGCGGCCAAGAGAGCTGCCTACGAGAATCCGCTTTTGGCCGGTAAGCGACGGTCAGGGCTAGACCGTCGCTGTGCATATTCAAACCTCGGTCTGTTCCGCCATCTCCAGGGCGTCGTCAACTTCAATTCCCAGATATCGAACGGTGCTCTCCAGCTTCGTATGGCCAAGCAGCAGTTGAACCGCTCGCAGATTCTTCGTCCTGCGATAGATCAGCGATGCCTTCGTACGCCTCATTGTGTGAGTGCCATACATGGCTGGATCAAGGCCAACGGCTTCCACCCAGCCTTTGACGATACGTGCGTATTGACGTGTTGATAGATGGTCTGAGGTACGCAGCTGGCTCGGAAAAAGGCAGTCCTCGCTCCGGAGTTGGGCCTGGTGTATCCAAGCCGCGATAGCAAACCGCGTTTGCTCCGTGATCTCGAACTGCACTGGCCTCAGCGTTTTCTGCTGCATCACCATGGCACGTGGCGATACGTGCTCGCCATGGGCGACGTCGCGCACACGGAGCCTGATTAAGTCGCAGGCCCGAAGCTTGCTGTCGATGGCCAGATCGAAGAGCGCAAGATCACGGGTTCGTTCTGCAATTTGCAGCCTTACCCGGATGGCCCAGATATCTCTCAGTCTGAGTGGAGCTTTCTGCCCGACCAGCTTTCCTTTGTTCCAAGGCTGACGGCTGCAGGTAGCGAAGATGTTCATGACTAGTCCTCCACGTGTCGAAGGACAAGGATGGCTGACCAGAGGAAGGGTCGCTAACCGGCCAAAAGCGGACACTCAAGACTGGTCAGCTTTTGAAAATTGCGGCCATCCGTGAACGGCAACTTTCGACATGGCGGGCCCCCGACATCCCAAAATGCACCTTCTTCTCGCATTCCCGTTATCTCATGACTCACGCACATTGGACGGGGTATGGGACGCTGCGTAAACTACGACATCATTGTGTGATTGCGTGACGGCTAAAAATTTAAATTCCAGGAGGAGAAGTAGCTTGAGTCATACTTCATTTGAATTTCTCTCAAACAGCTTGCTATTTGATGCAAGTCTATTAAGAGAGAAATATGCCAGTGTTTCTAATGCTGAAATGAAAAAGATCTTGAGTGACTATCGAGAATACTGCACTAAAAACATAGGCAAGATAAAGACTGAAATAAGTTCTGATGAAGGGTTGCTGCGCTGTTTCGGAAGCGGCCAACTCGCTAGTTTAGAAAGCTTAAAGCGCACCGCGCTGTATGTAGAGCAAACGGTGTTATCTGATCCAATTTTTTCGCTATCAAATTTTTCTAGCGAATTTGAGGATGCTCTCTACGAGTATGCTGGATTTCCTTATAACCGTCCTATAAATAAAGAAGTGGTGGCTTCTGCCGTAGAAAATGTTCTCGCTACTAGGTCGATGGTCGTAGCGGGTTACTTAAAATATTACCCCTCAACCTTGTATACAGACCAACATGATGTTGTGCTAAGTAATGTAGAACCTAGGCACAATCAAGAAATACCTGAGTCTGTGCTAAATATTTATCGGAGTAAGGCTCAGATACGAAGCGTCATCCACCAAGACGGAAAGCCACTGATACTTCCCGATCTCCGACGCTGTCAAGAAATTTTTATAAAATTTCAAGGTGTTGAGGGAGGAGGAGGTACCGTACATAAATCAATGATTCAGAAAATTTCTTCAATTGATCGCGAGCGAAATGAGGTCAGGTCCAATATCCTCATACCTGAAAGACTGCCCACTCAGACTGAATTCGACGATTGGGTTCAAAAAAATCTGGTCATGAATGCTACGGGCCACTACAAGAAACTGTTAGAAGAAATATCAATTGCCGCTGATCTGAATGCAGTATTTTCGACTCAATCACCTTTCACTGACAAAATCCTCAAGAGTTCTCCGAAAAAAGAGCGCAAAGGCATTGAAGAAAACGCGATTGAGTGTGTTCTAAAAATGCAGCTTCCTTTTATGGACAAGATTTCGGCGCATGACTTAATGAGCATACGACAGAACGACGGGGAGGAATTTCGCAATTTCAGAGCAAATCTAGAAGGCAGATTGAGAGATCTTCGAGCCGAGTCAGATCCATCTATAATTAGAGACAAAATCGTCGACCTAGAACACGAATTGAGCGTAGTCCAGATTCGGGCTTTAGATATGAAAGTCAAAAACGTGCGCCGAGTTGCATTGGCGGACGTTGGCATCGCTACGCTTGGGCTGGCTGCGGGGATTGCAACATCAGGATGGAGTTTACTCGGTACGCTTGCTGCTACACTTCAAGGTGTGAAATCTTTTTCAGAGTACCAGGACAAGGTACGTGAAAATCCATGCTACTTCCTTTGGAAAGTTCACTCTAAAGCAAGGCACAAGTAAGTACCTTCGTTAATATTATGGAGTTATCGGACACCAGCCCAAGGACATCGCCGACCTGAGACAGCATAAGGTGTAATCATGGTATCGGTAGTAATCTGTTGCAATGATCCTATGGACTTTAAGCAGCCCTTTACAAATGACAGAACTTGGCCGAAAGCTGGCAGCCACCAATAGCATTTATTGGCCGAAATTAGCGGAGTCCCAGTCCTTGGGGCTGTCCGCCATGTTCAGCCGCTAACCGCGTACCCTCGGCGATATCGGTGAATAAATTCCGCGTTAGCACGCACCTCATGAACCGGTGCGGGCTTGTACGCATTAAAAAATGGGTGTTTCACAAGCGGACGCGTCATGCTCATAGTTCAGAGTGGAATGGCGCCAATGTTCTTTTTCAGCAAGGCCTGTGTGCGCGGACGGCCAGTCGCCGAGGTAACAAAACCCAGTCCATAACGGTATATTTCGGGCAGAAAGAGCCTTTCATCTCCCAGCTCCCCATCCACATCCTCATAAACCACACCGAGTTCTTGTAACGAACCGAGGAGACTTGCATCAAGGCGTGCTTGCTCTTGGCTAAACGGTACTTTGAGATTGCGGATGCCACTTTGTTCCATTAGATCCATCCACCTTCTCAAAGGGGCAACCTCAGATTTTGCCTCCGTTACCTTTTCCACACTACAATCTGGAATCGCCTTCCTCATTGACTCCGGCGCTAGCAAGCGATCCGGCCACGTTTGCCCTGTCCGAGTTGACTCGGATGACGCAGCAAACTTCAGAAATCGAACCAAGTCACGTGCTTGCACGTTGCCTTTCAAGTCGCATAGCGCTGCGTAAACCCATCGAGCGGAGTGTGCTTCTTTGGACTTTTCGCTTCCGAGTTTCTTCCCCCAGAGGCGTTCCAGTTCAGTCTTCAAATCTTCAATGCGCAGAGACTCTGCAGATTTCGGATCGTTTGAGATAATACCGGCTTGGCAGCTCAGCATGAAAGCTAAACGAAGGAAACTTTCGGGGTTCCAATGCAGCCTGAATGGCTGGAAGCGTTGTAACCATTGGCCCAAGTTTTGGCGGACAGTGGCCTGAACGTAATCTGCGCGCACAAATACAATGACACCCATGTGCCGATTTTCCAACTCGCTGACCCGATTGGGTAAACGCAACAGCGCATGAATAGCCTCATTCACATGTCTGTTGTCGGCATCCTTGAAAGTATCTTCAATGCCATCGAATACGAATATCACTCGTGAAGAGTGTTTCGCCAAAGTTTGGTTAATTGCTTGAAGTCCTCCATGCGTGATGCCGAGCTGACGCGCAATAAGGGTGTCCCAGAAGTCCTCCCAATGATCGGGTGGATCTTTAAGCGCTTCCTCAATATGACGTCGAACCACGCTAGCGGAAAGCAACAGTTGCTTATCACTTTTTATCAAGTTGACCGTGCTGATCTGAGCTAACTTGATTTCTCCATCCGGCTTGTCCTCGATATTGTCCGACCACAGAACTGGAAATATCGCGGCATCGGTCGTGTTTGCTGGGTCGAAACCCAATTTGCTCAGAAAATGTTGCCACTTGCTCGCTCCTACCAACTGTCGGAAGGTGAAGGTTTTGCCCGCGCCTTTAGCGCCGATCATCAAAAGATTGGGCAACTCATTCGCATAATGCTTACCGAGATTGATAAGCGGTTCCGTTGCCAAAATGACACTTGTGGCGCTGCTGTCGGCGAACTCTGCTGCCTTGCAGACCTCATATAACCTTGTTGCTTGCTCATGACGAGGTGCAGCTGCTGGGTTGGCATCATCAGCAGAAGTAGTCGTCTGTGTCGGCAAAGGCGCGGCATAGAGTCCCCTCGCCCATTCGGTTGCACTTGCAAACAGTCGACTAGATAGGGGCAAAGTGTCCAATGCTTCACGCAACGACCCGATGGACATCAGGGTGCTAAGAAACTCAGCCTCCAGCCACTGCACCCCGGGCGATAGCGCATCATCCGTAGGGTATGCCTGCCCCAGCGCCTTTAATGCGAGTTCGTAATGTCCAGCGTCTCGTAGCTCTTTGGTGAGCATGCTTAACACTACACTGGGACGCGCACTCTCTAGCTGCGCGGCTGGCAGCTGGCGATTAAATGCATATAGGCGACGTAGCACTTCAGCCATACCCTGCACTGATTGAGGTGCTACGGTACTGACGAAAAAATGATCTACGCGGGGGTCAAACAGAATCGGGCTGGCCAGTTCACTCAAGCCTGCTCTTAGGTCTATGAACACTGCATCCACGCCTAGGTGGTTACCTAAGGCGTGCAGATGGTCTGATAGCTGCCAAGGATTGCCAGGGTTGCGTGCTAAGTGCTCTGGTGCCACCGGCATGTCTTGAATTTCGGCTAAATCCAAGGCTGCAGGCAGAATAAACAGCTCCCGCTGCAAGCCTCCAACGTTGAGCGAAGTTTTGCGTAACTCCTGCGCGAAGTAGCTCAGTGTCGCATCCAGTCCAGCGGGTGGGTAATGCAAGGCTTCAAGCAACTGGACAAAAGACACCATA
Source organism: Pseudomonas sp. RIT778 (assembly GCF_019718735.1). Lineage (NCBI taxonomy): Bacteria > Pseudomonadati > Pseudomonadota > Gammaproteobacteria > Pseudomonadales > Pseudomonadaceae > Pseudomonas > Pseudomonas sp. RIT778. The sequence goes on from NZ_JAIHBA010000015.1 coordinate 149,683, forward strand.
GGTCGATTGGTATCATCCAGCCAGAAGCTGACGCCGGGCGCCTCTAGATCGGCGTCTATCACTAGAATCTTTTTAGGAGCAGCGCCAGGCTCCTGCATACATGCGGCCACATAGGTCATAAGGGCCGTAGTCCGTCCAACTCCGCCCTTGAAAGAGTGGAAGGAAATTAAATCGGGCCCAGACGCCCAATCAACGGGCATTTCAACAATGGGCTGTGGGGCAGACTGTTCGAGCTGATCCCATGTGATAGTTTCATCGGTGGGCAGGTAAGTGACATCACGCCACAAGGGGTAATTTTTCTGCCCAGTATCAGCCGCGGCCCCCTCGTCCCTCGTCAACTCAACCGGATAACTTGAATCACCGATACGAAGGCGGATGCAACGTTGGTCCCGGTGATATGCGTTACCAAAGATCTTACTCAGCCACTCGTGTACTACCCCATCGTCCGCTGAATGCCGCACCTCGAGGCCACTTGCAAAGCAGTCAACACTCAGTACGCCTGCAGGTAACCGGGTCCAAAGTACCGAACGCTGCTTAAGCACGCGCTCCACATCCAGCCACGTCAATAAACGCTGGGCTGTATCCATTTGCAGGCTCATTTGAGTTCTCCTTGAATCCAACTCAAAACTTGTTCTAGCTGATGTTCGCAATCGCCATCTTGGGGAACTCTGCATTCCGCACCATATCTCCAAGCCTGATGCAGGATACTGATATCGCCATTGCGTGGCTGCGGGGCACCGTTTTGCGACACTGGTACAAGCTGTAAATTTTCAGGCAGAGACAGCTCCGCCCCCACCTTCAGATCTTTGAGCATTTGTCGCAAGTTATGGCCCGTTTTGTCGATGTCTTCGCGTTCGAAAAGAGTGCGGTTTTGCCGCTTGAGCCATACCGCTTTCAATCCGCACTCCACGGCGTAAAACAACAACAAACGGTGTGAGTTCTTGCGCATGCTGCCTGTTGTTGGTCTGGCGATGGTGGAGAGCTCTCGCCAAGCACGCACTAACTCGCGGTCAGTAAATGGCACTGCACTCATTGGATAGCTCCGAAGGCATACCGAGTTTTTGTGCCCAGCTTCATGCATATTGGCGAACCTACATTGACCTTGCGCTTAGCATGCATCCAGTCGCGAACGACGAAGGCCGATAAAGTAGATTTTGGAACGAGCTCCAAATCTCGTAAGGAAGTCGACTCGCTTTGTTCTACGACCAGAAGAGTTTGCATTGAGTCCATCCATGAGGCGCGGAAGTGTTTCGGCCGAAGGATACGTTGATAGCGAAGGTATAAACAGGCCTCTCAATAATTCTGTGTCCCAATGCAGTTTTTCTCCCTGCTTCCGAGAAATGCTCGGTGGGGGGCAGCAGCTTTCGGTCTAAGCCGAAAAATTGCTAAGCGTTAAAACAAATATTGCATGGAGCCTGTTTTTACACCTCTTCCACCAGACCGCTTTTGGCCGGAAATGCCGCTCTCAAACGTCCGCTTTTGGCCGAAAGCTGCCGCTCACGAAATGCCGATTTTGGCCGATTGCTGCCTGCAAAGACGATATTAGGATTGCCGTATCCGCATAATCGCATCTGTGATCGCTTTTGCATTTGTGTCTAAGGTCTCCATAGCCATCACAGTGTTATCTGCAACCACTGCCGCGCCACTGGCTGCAAGCCAAACGGCAACCTCCTCGATTGCCGCCGCCAGTGCATGCTGGTTGTGCAGGAGCAACGTCAGGGCGTCAGCAGTGGCGATATTAGAAGCTGAGTTATTCGGCATGCGATCCATCCTGGAAATGAGGTGTTCGCGAAGCCTAGCTCATGCGGCCGCAGCAGAGAGGCTTAGGTACCGCATGCTTAAAAATTGCTACAACGCGCAGATGATTTGAGACTTCAGCCAATCAGTTTGGGGGGGAGGCGGGCTACTGCATCCAATCCATCATCGGCGCCACACTGAAGCGGCGAGACGGCTCGGAACGGGGAGGGCTAGTGTTTACGGAGGA